>JAGBYM010000164.1 GCA_017628755.1 Clostridia bacterium
AGAATGAATGTCTTCGGGCATTCATTCATACCCCGATCTGATGCGCCTTTAGCTCAGCCGGATAGAGCAACTGCCTTCTAAGCAGTAGGCCGGGGGTTCGAGTCCCTCAAGGCGCGCCATATACGGGGGGTGTAGCTCAGTTGGTTAGAGCGTCAGGTTGTGGCCCTGAAGGCCGTGGGTTCGAATCCCATCATTCACCCCATAACGAAAAAGGTTGAACCGCTTGCGGTTCAACCTTTTTCGTTATGGGGTGAACGAATCGTTTCACGATTCGAACCCACTACGAGTTGCAAAGCAACTCGTTCAGCGTGCGCGCAGTAAGCATATCAAGTTTCGCAGGCATTAACGCGCACGCATGGGTTCAGAATCCCATTATAGATGCTCGCTGCGCTCGCGTGATATATCCGCTTCGCGGAAAGTTAAGGTAAAAATCCGCTTTGGCGGATTTTTTCATAAAAACGAAAAATTTTCCCAAAAACGTGCAACGGAATTTTGCCGATTGCAACTATATAAGTGAAGGGACCTTTCAAAACTGCAAGGAGGTAGCGTATGACGGATAAAAAGATAATAGAAATGTTCAAGAACCGCGACGAGGGCGCGATCCGCGCGGCGGAAGAGAAGTACCGCGGTTACTGCCTTGCCATTGCGGCAAACTATCTTGCGCTGAACGAGGACCGCGAAGAATGCGTCAACGATGCATTTCTTGCGCTCTGGAATCAGATACCGCCCGACGAGCCGAAAAGCTTCAGCGCGTATCTGGCGAAGATCGTGCGTACGCTCGCGCTTGAACGTTCGCGCGACGCGAACGCATGGAAGCGCGGAGGACGCGTTCAGATCGTGGGCGAAGAGTTCCTTGCCGATCTTTCCGACGGCAGAACTCTTGCCGATGATTACGAATCGAGCCGTGCCGGAGCGGTGATCAACGATTTCCTCGCTTCACTGCCTAAGAGTGACCGCAAGATATTCATACTGCGCTACTGGTTTGACGAGGATATCCTCGTTATCGCGCGCAAGACCGGTTTCAGCGAGAGCAAGATCAAATCACTACTTAAACGTCTCCGTGACAGACTCAGGGAGAAACTAATCAAGGAGGGAATTACGTTATGAATAACGAAGTTTTCAGAGATAAAAGACTTCTCGGCGCGCTTGATTATATCGACGAGCGCTTCATAGCCGAGGTCACCGAGAGCTACACCTTCGAAGCCCCCGGTGAATATAAGAGGGATAAAAAGACTGTTTTCAGAGCTTACCGCCGTCTCGCGGTGCTTGCGGCATGTCTCGTGCTGATTTCTGCAGTAATCCCGATCGTCAATTACGTTCTGCCTCGGTTTGGTATTACCTTAGGCGGCAATGCAGGAGCGGGAACAACGAATGCTCTGACCTATACCAAAGGAGACTTTACTTATCTTAAACCTATAGGTGAAGTGCCGGAAAAATTCAAAAAGATCGTAGACAATAATCTTTTTGCCGGGGCTGAGTATACAAACGGCATGCTTTATACGGTTTCATGGGATGACGATTATGTTTACGTCAATTTCTATGATAAATACGGAGAATCGATTTCTGTGGTTAAGCTTGAACGCGGCGGGGAATATTATCCCGCAGTACACGAGATATACCCGACATCAGACGGAAATTATATTATAGTATTTGATTCTTCGGAAAGAAATGTTGATGGCAATTGGGTAGTTATGCCGCAAAAATTTGTCAGATTCAGTCTTGACGGAAGGATTCTGTCCGAAGCAGTTCTCAGAAATGACTTTGTCGGCGATTTGGGACGTTTTTTTGAAACCGACTCGGGTTATATTTTTGTCGGTGACTGCAACACTGATAAGATCGGCAACCGAACGACAAATGATATTGCTCTCCTGAAACTCGATTTTGACGGAAATATTGTTAAATATGTTCAGACCGGCGGAAATGATTTTGATACTATTCATCGTACAAAGCAAACCCCAAACGGAGTAAAGGTATATTTTTATCTGCATTCGAAAAGCGACAGCAAGGAAGTGGGCGGATATAAAATGTATGAATATGATAATGATCTGAATTTGGTATCGCAAAAAGATATAGAAGAGGATGATATTCCGGGATTAAATCCGAGGTTCTATATTTCGGGTAACCCATATTATAACTATGAGGATTTTTTTGCGGATTTTGACAGTAACAAATCCTATGGTGGTAAAGTTATAGAGTATGATGATTTTGTCTTGTTTATTTCTACTCATTATACTTTTACTGATTACAAGCTTTTGAGTTTCGGCGATCCGTATCCCGAGCATTTGTATCATGAAAGTGTGTATTCCGCATACAGTTATGACGGCGAACTGCTCTGGCGGGCAACGGTAGATACGACAGATTATGAAATGGTCGAGAAGATTCTCGATGAGCGGGAGAAGTATCAGAATAATCCGATTACATTGCCCGAAGATTATGATGATTATGCTGTTATATTGCCGTTAGATCCAAGAGTACCGATAGATACCGATTGATTCCTAACGCCCTTCGTTTACGAGGGGCGTTTTTTCTTGACTTTCGTTCGCCTATATGGTATTATTATATTGTAGTGGCAACAGGTCGGTCGATTTGCACAAATTCACACCTTCCTTTTTGTGCAATCGGACGAAAATCGAAAAAGTGCGTTACCATTTTCGTTTTTTTACGACATGTAAAATGAAAGACAAGCGAAAGGAGACGGCAAATGAATGACGAAAAAATAATAGAACTGCTTTTCGCGAGAGACGAGCGTGCACTTGCCGAGACCGAGAAAAAATACGGTAACCTTTGGCGTTACATAGCCGCTAATATTCTGTGCCTGCCCGAGGACAGGGAGGAATGCCTCAACGACGTTCTCCTCGAAATCTGGAATTCGATCCCGCCCGACCGCCCAAATGATCTGCGCGCCTACAGCGTGACGATCCTGCGCCGCCGCGCCATCGACCGCACGCGTTCGGTCAACGCATGGAAGAGAAGCGGAAATATGCAGACTGTCGGCGAGGAATTTCTCTCCACTCTCGATGACGGCACGGATCTCGCCGCGGATTACGAAAATTCCCGCGCGGTAGGTATTCTCAACGAGCTTCTCGAAAATCTTCCGACTCTTGAACGCAAGGTGTTCGTTATGCGCTACTGTCTCGGCGAAAGCATCAGCGGCATCGCGGCGAAAACAGGCTCGTCCGAGGGCAGGATCAAAATGATGCTCATGAGGACGAGAAGGAAATTCAAAGAAATTTTGATAAAGGAAGGTATCGCATTATGAAAAACGACAAGACTTTTGACGATAAAAGATTGCTCGGCGTTCTTGACGGCGTGGATCAGAAATTCATCGCCGAGGCGCTTGAGTCTTACGACCTCGCAGAGCCGCAAAAGACTCGCAAGGCTCCTATCTATCGGCGCGTAGCACTTCTCGCGGCGTGTCTGCTTCTAGTCTCCGCAGCGTTTCCGATCATCAATTACGTTCTGCCTCGGTTTGGTATTACTGTCGGCGGCAACGCGGGAGCGGGAAGCGAGGAGGTTCAAACGGCAATGACGTCGCAAAGCCAAATCATTGATTCTCCTTACGATCGTTCAATCGACGCATATCCCGAAGGTATGCCCGTAAACGAAATATTAGAGGACGTGCTTAAAGGCGGTTGGGTGGTCTGCGATGATAATAGAGAAATCGTAGGGTATGACCTATGGAACGAGTTCCTTGATAAGGTTGATAGAAAAGAGAGTTGCTCGGTATTGGTCGCTTGGTACGGTATATTGTCTCCCATATCTTCTTCGATTGATTATGAAGCTTCTACTTACCGCGAATTTATTCTTTTGAATAAGATCAGTTATAACGGTGAAAAGTATGACTTGGAAACAAGGAACATACAAACAATAGACAGTATTGATTCAAAAACATCCGGATCATATCTTTATCTGTATAAAACCGAATTCAATCCGAGTGAAGGACGGGAATCCAATATTAAGTTATGGGTATTGGCTGATGAGCCGAATGTGTCGCTGACTGATTATTTTAAATATTCACTTAGTTCTACCTCTGTTTCACTGAAATATTCACTTAGATTTTTGTTCCCCGCAGAGGAATGAAAGTCAATTTAATATCAAAAAAATCCTCGCCCGCGGGCGAGGATTTTTACTTTAAACAAACAACTAATTTACGGCTTTCTTACACAAATATTAAGCACAAGCGCGAAGCACGCGAGGCAGAGAAGAAGGATAAAGGGTGCGACGAATCCCTCGGTTGCCGTGCGGAGGCTTGCGCACGCGGTTGCGATAAAGGACGCGGCGAAGAGGTTGAAGTTTACGATGCTGTAATTCGTCGCAAAATATTTCTGTCCGTAGAATGATGAAGCAAACGCCGATCCTACCGTGGGGCACGCGCCGTATGCCATTCCTACAAGGCAAAGTCCGATGATGCATATCGGCAAGGAGTTGAAAACTACAGAGAGGAGAGTGATTCCCGCGGCGACTATCGAAAGCAGGTTCGCGGCGATCATGGTAAATCTTCTGCCCGCGGCGTCAAAGAGTGCGCCGGTGAGGATCCTTCCGAGTCCGTTGCAAGCAGATAGGACGCCGACAAGTGTTGTTGCGAGTGCCGCGCTTGCTCCTGTGGAGAGTGCAAGGTCTTTTGCGAAGCTGATAACAGAATTACCGACTGCCACAAGGCAGGTCATATAAACGAAGCTGATCCAGAAGGACGGGCGTGAGAGCATCTGCAGAGGCGACATATCAACAACCTCAAAGTTCTCCGCTTTTTTTGCTTTCTTTTTCTTGCCCTCGGGGAATACGATTTCCACCGACGGCTTGCGGATAACGAATCCCGCTAGGCAGATCATAGCCGCCATTATGATGCCGAACCAGAGGAAGGTCCTTCTCCATCCGAAAGCCTCGTTTGCGAAAAGCGAGTCGAGCAGAGAGCCGAAGACGAGCGAGGTCATACCGAAGCCCATAAGCAGGCATCCCGAGCAGAATCCGCGTTTGTCGGGGAACCAGGCGTTGACCGAGGAGATGATGACGTTATAAGCAACTCCGATGCCAAGTCCCGCAAGGACGGCATAGGAGATATATAGCATTGTAATGTTGCCCTTCATTAGGGAGGCAAGGGCGAATCCGCCGCCCGCGAGAAGTCCCGCGCAGACGAGAGTGAGGTTGGCGCCCGCCGCTTCTTTAATACGGCTTCCCAGAAATCCGCCGATGCAGAAGGTGCACATTGTCAGGGTGAAGTTGAGCGCAAGCTCAGTGTTTCCCCAGCCGAATTCTTCGGCAAGCGGAACCTTCAAAATCGACCAGGCATAGATGACGCCCGCGAAAGCAAGACAGACGGTGCAGAGCGCGATGTAGAGCCATCGCATTGAAAGACGTGAAGATTCGGATTTCATTGGATCGTTCCTTTCTTTTTGTTTTGTTTATTATAGCACAACGGTGCGGAATTGTCAATAAATTTGTTAGTATTTTATCAACTTATTGTAAAATTTTTATTCATAAACAGCGCTTTACAAATATATTGCGCTAAATAATATAATATATACTTGACTTGATAATAATTTTATGATAAAATAATATATCTTTCGAATTGCGCAAAGTGAAAGTTTTATCGTAAAAAAATCGTATATATTGTTTCAGTGTATAAATCGTTTACCGCGCGATCAAAAATTACCCAAGGAGAACAGAAATGACAAAGATCTCATTTCCCACAAAAAGAGCATTGGCTCTCATGCTGGCAATGCTCATGCTCATCGTACCCGTCCTCACCGCCTGCAACGGCGACGGAGAGGTGACCGATGATCCCACCACCACGGAGACTCCCGGCACAAACGCACCCTCGGTGACCACCGGTGCGCCCGAGACCACGGGAACTCCCACAGACGTCAATAAGATGCCCTATACCGTTGAGGTTGTCAGCGAAGGCGGACTCAAGCTCAAGGACATCACGGTACTTATTTATTCCGACGCTACCATGACGGTTATGAACGGCTATGCAAAGACCGATGAAAACGGCGTTGCATCCTTCAGCCTCCCCGCAGAAGGTACAAGCTACCACGCTGTGCTTTCCGAGGTTCCCAAGGGATACGTTCTTGAAGACAGCTATCCTCTCGCCGGCAGCGAGACCAAGATTACGCTCTCTTCCGAGCTTGTTTCGGGCGAAGGATTCTCCGGCGTCAAGTTCAAGACCGGTGACATCATGTACGATTTCACTGTCAAGACCGTTGACGGTGAAAACTTCACTCTTTCCGAGGCACTCAAGACCAAGAAGGCTGTTCTTATCAACTTCTGGTACATCAACTGTTCCTGGTGTCAGGAGGAGTTCCCCTATATGAACAGCGTATATCAGCAGTATAGCGACGATATCGCTATTATCGCTCTCAACCCCTACACCAGCGACACTGAAAGTGCGATCAAGACCTATCAGTCGGCAAACGGACTTGCTTTCCCCATGGCAAAGACCGATACCGCTATCGTTGACGCATTCAGCGTTGAGGCGTATCCTACCTCGGTCATGATCGACCGTTACGGTACTATCTCTGTAATCGAGGTCGGAGCTATCATTTCCGAAGCTCCCTTCATTGCCGCTTTCGAGCATTTCACGGCAGAGAACTACACTCAGAGACTTGAAGAATCGCTTCAGGCTTTCGTTGAGGTTCCCAAGCCCGATACCGATATGCCCGCATCCTCCGAGATCGAGGCTGCTATCAACGGCGCAAACGGCGCAGGTATCACCTACCGCGCTGAGACCGCACCCGAATATGAGGATAGTATTTGGGACTTTACTCTCACCGAAAAGAACGGCGTAAAGTGCCTTGTTAACACCAACCAGGAGGCTCACGGTACAAGCTCTCTGCTTTACGTTGACGTTGAGCTGAAAGCCGGACAGGCTATCAAGTTTGATTATTTCGCATCCTGCGAAAAGGGCGCGGATATGCTCCACGTTATAATTGATGACGTTCAGATCTATCAGATCTCGGGCGAGAGCACCGATTGGCAGACCTGCTTCCCCTACGTTGCAATCAAGGACGGCAAGTACACTATCGCGATCGCTTATATCAAGGATACCACCGATACCGCAGGTGAAGATAGCGTATACATCAAGAATTTTGAGATTTGTGATGCAAAGGACGTGACCGTAGCAAGCTACATTCCCCGTAACTGCGCTACCGAGCGTGTTGCTGACGGTTATGGATACGCAAACTACGTTGACGTAGTTTTCAATGAAAAGGACGGCTACTACCACGTAGGAAGCGAGAACGGTCCTCTCCTTCTCGCAAACCTTATGGGCTACCGCACTCCCTTTGCTGAGTCCTCCGTTTTCGATCTTGCTTATGCAGGTCTCGTTACCATTGACGGCGTAAACTATTACGATCAGATCGTTCAGTATTTCAACTATGCGTCCAACGCATCTGTCAGCGGCGTTTGCACCGTTGACAAGACTCTCGCAGAGCTCCTCAAGAAGGTCGCTTTCGCTTGCGGTCTTGAGGTCGAGAACGAAAAGCAGTGGCTCCAGATGTGCTGCTACTACGACGTTTACGGCGGAGCTGCACAGCTCACCGACCCCATTCAGGGTCTTGCGGCTCATTCCGCATTCATCGCTGAAATGGGCAAGGACAACGTCGTTACCTACGACCGTATGATCATGCCCCGCGGACTTATGTACAAGTTCGTTCCCGAGAAGTCCGGCGCATACAGAATCACCTCCAACAGCGATTCTCTAGTTGACGCCTGGATCTTCAATCCCGACAGAACCATCTATTACGAGTACACCGGCGGTGAGCGTATGTACACCGACCCCAACAACTGCTCGATGGTCGTTTACTTTGAGGCAGGCAGAGATTACTACATCGATATCGCTTACTACGACGTATATCAGATGGGTACCTTCACCTTCAAGATCGAGTATATCGCAGAGCAGTACGATCATTTCACTCTCGCTTCTCCCGGATTCTTCACTTTCTATGAGAGCGAAGAGGGACAGCTTCTCAACGAAACCGTTGCGGGCGGTATCGACGTTATCATCGGCGATGACGGATACTATCACGAGCTCCGCGCTGACGGAACCGTAGGTTCTATCATTTACGCAGACTTCACACAGCTTACCCCCATCTTCAATTCGACGATCATCGAGATGATCGAAAGAAACGGCTTTAACTTCAAATATACCGAAAACGATATGTACATCATGTACCGTTACGTGCTCTACGGCGCAAAGCTCAAGGATCAGCTCAAGATCGAGTGGGGCGAGTTCTATGATGAATATTATGAGTCGTATAAGGTCGATGAGGTTCTTGCCGGTATTTACCATGGCGGAGGAGAAGACTATTCCTCGCTCATCAAGGATTATGCAAAGCTTGCAGTAGATAACGCAGAGCATCCCGAAAGAAGCGGATGCGTTGCTGTTGACGTGAAGCTTGCGGAAGTACTTCAGGCTCTTATGGATAAATACACCTTTGCCGACGTTGACCACTCCTGGACAAAGGTATGCTACTATTATCAGTATATCGGAGCACCCGTTAATCCTTAATCAATAAGGAGTTTTAAATGAAACACTTCAGATTTATATTAACCCTTCTCGCGCTTCTCCTGATCTGCTCGTCCGCTGTTCTCGTTTCCTGTGACGGCAACGGAGAAGTAACTACAGAGGCTCCCGATCTCGGAACTGTTGAGCCTACCGAAGCACCCGAAGAGACCACAGCGTCTCCCGAAACTACGGATGAGATCACCGAGCCTGCTCCCGAGACGACCGAAGAAGTCGTTACAGATCCTCCTCATACTCATTCCTTCGGCGCGTGGAATACCGTAAAGGTTGCTTCCTGCGCTGAAGAGGGACTTACCGAAAGAGCTTGCTCTTGCGGTGAGAAAGAGACCCAGCCTATTGCCAAGACAGAACATAGAGTCGGTGAATGGATCATTGATAAGGAAGCTACCTCGACCGAGGAAGGCTCCAAGCATCAGGCATGCATAGTCTGCGGTACCACCGTCAAGACCGAGACGATCCCCGTAACTCCCCATATTCCCGGCGAGTGGATAATTGATAAGGAAGCAACCTGCACCGAGGCTGGCTCGAAGCATAGAGTCTGCACCAAGTGCGGCGAGACAGCAGATACTGAGGTTATCCCCGCAAAGGGTCATACCGAGGTAATTGATCCCGCAAAGGATGCAACCTGCACCGAAAGCGGTCTCACTTCGGGTACACATTGTTCTGTATGTAACGCAGTTATTACAGCACAGCAGACGGTTGCCGCAAAGGGTCACACCGAAGTTGCGGATCCCGCAAAGGCTGCTACTTGCACCGAAAACGGACTTACTGCAGGCTCTCATTGCTCGGCATGTAAGGCTGCCATCAAGGCTCAGCAGTCTGTTCCCGCAAAGGGACACAGCGAAAAGACTGTTGCCGCTAAGGCTCCCACTTGTACCGCAAGCGGACTTACCGAGGGTAAGACTTGTACCGTTTGTAACGCTACCACAGTCGCTCAGCAGACAGTTCCCGCAACCGGCCATAAGGACGGCGAATGGATCATTGATAAAGAAGCTACACTTACCTCAACCGGTTCTAAGCATATGGTTTGCTCGGTTTGCGGAGCAACGTTCAAGACCGAGACGATCCCCGTTCTCGAGCCCGCAAAGGCTGAATATACCGTAACTCTTCTTGACGGCTCCGGCAATCCTGTTGCCAACACCAAGATAAGCTTTATGTCGGGCGCGACTCTCGTCGCAGAGGCTGTTACCGATAATAACGGTAAAGCAACCGTAAAGCTTACCGAGGGCACTTATGAGGCTGTAGCTGAGGCTGACGGATACGCATCCGCATCCGCTATGCTCAGCGTATCTGCTCCTTCCGCGACACTTCGTCTCGTTGGATATGCTTCGAATCCCGAATTGGTTTATCCCGATGAGATAAACGGCGTTTACAGCGTTACCGTTGGATCTGTACGCGTTCCCGTTGCTAAGGATGAAATGAGATATTTCTTCTTTGCTCCCGCTGAAGGCGCGGTTTATAAGTTCTACACCGATTCTGATAAGGTCGAGGTCGGATATTACGGCGGAAGCTTCTATGTTTCGGAAACCAATACCGGTGACATTGATGCAAACGGCGTTATGACGCTCACGATTCTCCATTCTCAGGTCGGCAGTACTCTTGTAATCGGACTCAAGTCCACTTCTTCCGCTGTTACCGAATGTACCCTTACTATCGAAAAGGCGATGGATATTGGTATTTCCGATGCGGAGCTTCCTTGGGATCAGTATCAGCTCTCAAAAACTCCGGAGAAGTCCGCGGATCCTAAGGGAAGTCTGCACTATGTTCAGATAACCGCTGACATCAGCGATATCTTTAACATCACCGGCGCAGTTTCCGAGATTCAGGTCTACTATAACGAAAATGACGGCTTCTATCATCTTTCAAGCGTAGACGGTCCCGTGCTTTACGTAAAGATCAACTCAAAGACTCTTTTCCAGGAAGCTCTGATAACTATTGCAAACGTCACCAACGTCGGATGTTATTTCTATGACGAAAACGGCAACTTCCTTAAGAAGGAATCCTACAATGATGCGATCATTGCGTATGGCGCGGTTGCGGATACCGCTAACGGAGTTGTTCCGCTCGATGATGAGCTCATTTATATTCTTAAGAATATAGGCGCGGGCAGTTGGTATGATATTCTTTCTCCCGACTCGATCTTCGCGGACGACGGAGTTTTCGTATACGACTATAACGCATGGCTCTTTGCAGTTTGCTACTTTAGCTAAAAATAAGATCTCCGATGCCCAAAGGCATCGGAGATGTTTTTTATAATGATTCTATGACTTCGCAATACATATAAAGCGATCCGAGGCAGACGAGGGGAGATCCACTCTCTTTCGCATATGCCTTGGCATCGGTAAGAGCGGCAGATACGCTTTCGTAGTAGGTGGCTGATATGCCTTTTTCTTCGAGAACCTTTGCGTATTCTTCCGCGGGAAGAGCGCGGGGGTTCGCGGGTGTTATCGTAAAGGCGCGGTCTGATATTTCCGCGAATTTAGAGGCGATATAATTATAATCCTTGTCCTTCATAACTCCGGTAAGCACAGAAACCTTTCTGTCGCCGAAATAACGCTTGATACTCTCAACGGCTTTTTCAATACCTTCGGGGTTGTGCGCTCCGTCAAAGATGATGAGCGGATCGCGCGAGATGATCTCAAATCTTGCGGGCCAGCGAGCCGCAAGGAGTCCCTCGCGCACTGCTTTTTCGCTGATTGCGAATCCTTTATCCTTGATAAGTTCGACGGCGCAGAGAACGTTTACGGCGTTCAGAGGCTGATAAAGACCGAGCAGAGGAAGTCTTAATTCCTTGTACTCCCGATAATTTATGAGGCTTCCCGAAAGATCGGAGGAGAGAATTTCGAGGTCTGATTTGTCGGCGTAATGATAATCTGCATTCATCTCGGAAGCTTTGTTCTTGATAACTTCTTCAATGCTCTCACCGTTGCCGCCAAAGAGTATGCAACCGTAATGTTTGATGATCCCAGCTTTTTCGGCCGCGATCTTTTCGGGCGTGTCGCCGAGGAATGCGGTGTGGTCGAGGGCAATGCCTGTTATCACTGAGAGTAGAGAAGAGTTGATGATATTGGTCGAATCGAGTCTGCCGCCCATTCCCGCTTCAAGAATGACGACGTCGCATTTCTTTCTCTTGAAATATTCAAAACCTATTGCCGTGATGAGCTCAAACTCTGTGGGCTTATCCTCCATTGAGTCGGCATGTGGCTTGACGTATTCGGTTATTTCTGCAAGTTCTTCATCGGAAATGTTTTCGCCACAGAACTGCATACGCTCGTTGAATACCTTGATATAGGGAGAGGTGAAAAGTCCCGTCTTGTAACCCGCATGGCGGAGTACCGAGTCGAGCATTGAGCAGAAGGAGCCCTTGCCGTTCGTTCCCGCAACGTGGATAAATTTCAGATCGTTCTGCGGATTTCCGAGCTTTTCACAGAGTGCGGTGATGCGCTCAAGTCCGGGCTTTGTAAAGGTCCAGCAGATCGAGTGGATGTATTCAAGTGCTTCACTGTAATTCATTTTGATACCTCGTGTATTTTCTGAATGCCTTGTGTTTTAAGATAAGGCAGATGGCGGACGATTCGAGTGCCGCGATAACGGTATAAGTGGGCAGACGGTAGAGAAGCATCATGCCGTATGAAATGTTGTAGTAGGCGTAGATGCCGAAGGTCTTGATCGCAAGCGAGCCGACAAGATGTGCGGCTATGACTGAAATTATAACCTGAGCCGTGCCTTTTTTCTTTATAATATAATTGGAAACGATTCCGCTGATCGCGCCGACGAGTGCCGCACCGAGAGTAACGATCGGTGAGATGGCAAAGCTTTGGGTGGATAAAAAGTAGCTCACCATATCGGATACGATGCCGACCGTCGCGCCGACTGCGGGACCGAAAAGGATTCCCGAGAGGATGATCGGAAAATTTTCGAAAGTCACGCGGAAAAGTCCGTTACCGAAATTGAGAAAATTCTTGCAGAAAATGCCGATGACGACGCTGAGCGCACCGAGCATTGCGGCTGTGGCAAGCACTCGGACATTGCGAAGTCCTTTTTTCTTTTGCATATAAAAAACCTCCCTTCGCAAACAGTTACTCTGTGCGGCGGGAGAATATCTATACCCGTGGCAACAGCGGGATGCGGAAGACCTTGGGCGATTGCATCTTATTCCGCACGGCAACTCCCCGTCCGAGCGTTTTTTGACACAAGGTATCCTACTCTGTTCACAAAAGCCGTAAGAAAGTCGAATGTAATCGGTTTTTCCGGGCAGATTTTCTCGATAACTTCAGTTCTATCCTAGGTAATATTAATATATAACCGTCGTCAAGAACCTTGTTCTCGAAAAAATCTGCTCCGCCAAAACTGCTTCGCACCTCACGGCGAATTAATTTTTGATGAATTTTGGTGGGATTTTGCGAAGCAAGGTATTAACCTTGCGAGTGAAATCACGCCGGAAGGCGCGAAAATTAATCGCTGTGAGGCGATTAGACTCGACTTCCTTACGGCTTCTATATTATATACCTTTTTTTGCGATTTTGCAATAGCTTTGTGCAAAAAACTTGACAAAAATCGCGCTTTGTGGTATAATATTGCCCGGTGAGTTCGAAACCATCCTCACTTAAAACAAAACTACGGAGAATAAAAAATGCAAAAAAACAAAAAGCACGTCCGCTTCCTTTGCGAGGCGGCGCTTATCGCGGCAATTTACGTGATACTGACCTACTTCTGCGCGGCTGTCGGAATGAGCAGCGGAGCGATCCAACTGAGATTTTCGGAGGCGCTCTGCATCTTCGGACTCTTCACCCCTGCGGCTCTGCCGGGTGTTGCTCTTGGATGTTTTATGGCAAATCTTCTTACAGGCTGTGCGCTTTGGGACATCGTCTTCGGCTCACTTGCAAGTCTGATCGGAATGATCGGTCTCGTGGCACTCAAAAAGTTCCCATACATCGCCCCCGTGCCCTACGCGCTTGCAAATATGATCATAGTTCCTTTTGTCGTCAAGCTTGTTTACGCCGCTCCCGAAGCACTTCCTCTTATCTTCCTGACCGTTGGAATCGGTGAAATAATTTCAGTTTTCGGCTTCGGAATCCCGCTTTATCTGGTGCTGAAAAAACATAAGAATACAATCTTTAAATAACAAAAAAAGCAGATCCTTTGGTTTCGGGATCTGCTTTTTGTATTAAAGTTCTCTCTTTTTGTAAAATACAATCGAAAGATACCAGGAAAGTGCGTAAAGTCCGATGCCAATGATACAAACAGCCGCTAGGATGGCGTTGAGGTTGATATTCTGCGGGACTCCCGCGGTCAGAAGATTAGAGGATATCACGCTTCCCGCACTCGCGATGCCGACGATGATATAATACGCAATTCTTCCTTTTTCAACTCCGAATTTGAATATGAAGGGAAGAGGGAAGGAAGCGGATATTAAAGAAATAATCAGCGTCAGCAGAATTACCGTGATGAATACGCCAAGGTCGAAAGTGCCCGCGGATATAAGTCTAACCGCGAATCCGGCAGAGATGACGAGGAGTACTGTGGTTTGAGCTATGAGACCGATAAGGTATTTTGCACTGACGATCTGCGCGCGTGAATAGGGCATTGTCTCGCTGTATTGGAGCCAACGGCTTCTTTCATCATAGGAAAGAAGACTGACGGGTATCATGCCGCATAGCATGCAGGAATAAAACGCGAGGAAGAGATTGTCGCTGTCAAGGAAAGACATAACGATGCAGAAGACCGAGACGAAGAGAAATACACGGCAGTATTTCAGAGCCATATAGAAGTCTTTTAACAGAAGTCCTTTCATTTAACGCGCCTCCTTTACCATGAAGAGGAAGAGTTCTTCAATGCTGATCGGAGAGACCTTTACACCCTCGGGAATACTGTTTCTGTAAACTATAGCCTCCGCGCCGTAAGGAGTGCCCTTCATGTACTTGACCGATTTGCGGTCGAGTAGGGGAAGCTGTTCCGTAGTGCAATAAACTATGCCGTATTCATCAAGAAGTTCGTCCTTTTTCTCGCAGAGAAGAAGCTTGCCTTTGTGAAGGAATGCGATGGTGTCGCAGAGCTTTTCAAGGTCGCTGACGATATGCGAGGATATGAGTATTGAGCGGTCACCGTTTTTTGTAAATTCGGCGAACATTTCAACTACCTCGTCGCGTACCACGGGATCGAGTCCGCCCGTAGCCTCATCGAGAAGGAGCAGCTTTGCGCCGTGTGACATTGCGATTGCAATTCCGAGCTTCATCTTCATTCCGCGCGAAAAGTCCTTGAAGGACTTATTATCGGGCAGAGAAAATTTTTTCAGCAGACGCTCAAATTCATCCTGATCCCAATTCTTGAAGGTATGCTTCATCACCTTGCCGACCTGCTTTGCGGTAAGGCATTCGGGAAGCCCGACCTCGTCCATAACGACACCGACATCCTCTTTGATAAGAGCAATGTTTTCGCTGTTGTCTCTGCCGAGGATCGTGATGCTTCCGCTGTCTTTATGAAGCATATCGAGTATCAGTTTGATCGTCGTGCTTTTTCCGGCGCCGTTTTCGCCGATGAGACCCATAATGCATCCGCTCGGAAGAGTAAGACTTAAGTTGTCAAGCTTGAAATCCGAAAAGGATTTCGTAAGATTTTTAATTTCAAGTGCGTTCATTTTTATCCTTTAATCGTGCAACTGAATTCGCGCACGCCGTTCTTAAGCTTGAAATCAATGAAGTAGCAATGATTTCTGCCGCTTGCTTCTTCATTAAATATCAGCTCACA
>JAGBYM010000165.1 GCA_017628755.1 Clostridia bacterium
GTCGCTGATGGATAATCCGGATAATTACGCTTCATCATATCTGATTCGCAAAAAACTCGCGAAAACCGTACCGGATAGTTACAGAAAATACACTTTCCTATACAGCAAAGGCGTGCTTTTGCCCGTTGCGCTCAAAGAATTTGCAAAATATGGTGATTCCGAGTCGGTTGAGGTTCTGAAATATGCCGAAGCTATCACAGACTCTGATATCAAGGAGCTTTGCGATAACCAAAGCTACAAGCTTTGTGTCACCATGCAGGTGTATTGGAAAAAGTGCTGTACTAAAGAAAATATTCAAAACGAAGCGAAAAAGCTTCTCAAAAAAATGAACGTTTCCATATAGGTTGCGATCTTCAGAACGCTAAACAAGAAAGTTCGCGCTCTCAAACTCCCCTCCTCGGTTTACGAGGAGGGGGCGGGGGAGGTGTCCATATTTGAAATATACAAAATTATAGGATATCGTCCTCGAATATATGTTGGCGCGAAATTACCTGTATGAACCCGCAGGAGGACGAAAACTCTATAGCCATTCCGCGCGCCAAACGGCGCGCGGGGGTGACAGAGCGCGATGCTTCCCTACCTTCGGGAAGCACCGACTCTGTCCAAAATCGAGAAGATATTTGCCTGCGGCAAATTCGCTTCACGATTTTGAAGCCGTAAGCGAAAGCTGAAGCTTTCGCATTAAAATGGGGCTCTGCCCCAAACCCCGCAAACTTTGAAAAGTTTGATCAAACTTTCCAACTTTTTAATTAATCGAAAATTTCCGAGCAAAGCGAGGAAATTCACCTTCATTTTCCGCGTAGCGGAAATAACCATTTTGCCGCAGGCAAATAACCATTCTCGCGTAGCGAGATAACCATTCTGCCGCAGGCAGATAATCATTCCGCGTAGCGGATAAGGAGTCATCATGAAAAAGAAACCATCCCAAAAAATCGGCAAGCCCGCCGCCTGGCTTTACCATCCCGCCTACTTCCTCGTCAGCCTCTTTTTCCGCATCCGCTATCGCATACATATTAACAAAAAGGCGTTCCGCGGTGAGAAGGGCGGCGCGATCGTTCTTGCAACTCATACCTCGAACTACGATTTCATCCTCGCCGCTATGGCGCTCTACCCCCGCCGCGCGACCTTTGTTATGAGTGAGCATTTCTTTGCGAACAAGCTCATCCGTCCCGTTCTCAGGCTGATGCACACGATCCCGAAAAAGATGTTCTGCCCCGACACCCGTTCCGTCCTCTCGATGATCCGCGCGATCCGCGAGGGCAGCGTCCTCGTACTTTTCCCCGAGGGCAGACTGACCTGCAACGGCAAATCCTGCCCCATCACGCCCGGCACCGCCGAGCTCGTGCGCAATCTCGGCGTGCCCGTTTACACAATGATCGCCGAGGGCGCGGGCAAGACCTTCCCGAAGTGGACAAAAAAGCCGCGTATCGGCCGCATCGACGTCAACGTCTCGAAGCTTTTTGACGGCTCGGAGCTTAAAGGTATGACTCTCCCCGAGATCGACGAGGCGATCGCGTCTGCTATCGCACACAATGCGTGGGAATCGCTTCCCGACGTGAAATTCAAGGTTCGCGACGCCGCAGAAGGACTCGACGGCATCCTCTGGCGCTGTCCCGAATGCGGAGCCGAGCACAGCCTTATCTGCGAAAATAACTCGATTATCTGCAACAATTGCTCACTTAAAGCCACTATCGACGCGCACGGACAGATCACGGGCGTCAGCGGTATCAAGACGGTTGCCGATTGGTACGACCAAAACGCCTCTACCCTTGATCTCACCGCGCCGCTGACCTGCGAATGCATCGTAGGCAAGACCGACGGCGACCCGAAGAAGGACGGCGTTATGCGCCGCGAGGTCGGTAAGGGCGTGATGTCGCTCTCGCGCGACGGCTTCACCTTTGACGGCGAGATTAACGGCGAGGAAACACACATCTCGCTTCTCGGCAGAGAATGCCCCGGCGCGCTCCCGATCTCGGTCGGCGACCATTTTGACGTCTACTACGGCGGCTCGCTCCACTTCTTCACCCCCATGCCCGACCCCCGCGATTCGGTCAAATTTGTGGCATACAAGGACAGTCTCGCGGAGCGAGAATGAAGATCAACTAACGCTGAATGAAAATTTCCGCCTCGGCGGAAATTGACTATACCTTTTCCCTTTCCCCTTTCCCCTTTTCACTCTCAAAGAAAGGATCATCAATGAAAAAAGCTGTTGTTTGCATAATACTTACAGTCTGCATCATCATCGGTGCCGCCCTCGCGGGTTTTATGATCATCCGCGCACCGGATGAAACGCCGATCGATCCGGTTGAATATGCGCTGAACGTCAGTATTCCGGCTTACGCTGAAAACGGACTTCTTCTCGAGTTATCCGAGGACGGCAGCTTTTATAACGTTGTCGGGATCGGATATTGCCGCGATGAGCACATTGAAATACCCGAAAAGTATAACAACAAACCGATAAAATCGATAAATACAGGTGTGTTTTTTGATCATAAAGAGCTGAAAACTCTCAGCTTACCGGATACACTGACCTATGTTGGAACGTCTTTTCCCGAATCTCTCGAATATAACGTTATTGGCGATCTGCGTTATCTCGGAAACAAGAATAATCCGTATCTTGTTCTGGTTGATTCTCGGGACAACGATATTGAGAGTGTCAAGATACACAAGGACACGAGAATTATCTGTGTTGGTGCATTCCGGGACCATGTGCAGCTAAAAAAGGTCACACTGCCGAAAAACTTAAAAGTTATCAGTGCCTCGGCGTTTGCCCAATGCTACTCACTTACGTCAATAAATCTACCCGATTCTCTTACCGAGATCGGAGGACATGCTTTTGTTCAGTGCGTATCTCTTAAAAACATCTCACTTCCGTCTTCTCTTGAAGTTTTAGGCAAGTCGGCTTTTTCACAGTGCACGTCGCTGACACACATCAAAGTCCCTGCCTCTGTTAAAGAGCTGCCAAGCGATCTTTTCTCCGGATGTGCGTTACTTACCGAAGTTGAGCTCGAAAAAGGTATCGAGTCCATCTCTTCGCGCGCCTTTGAAAGCTGCTCGGCACTGAAAAGTATTACGATTCCGGGATCAGTCAAGACCATAAGCAGTCTGGCTTTCAAAAATTGCTCCGCGCTTGAGGAAATAATCCTCCCCGACTCCGTTGAAGTTATCAATACCGATAGCTTTTCGGGCGTTCCGAGTTCCTGCTTCAACGAGTATCTTGGATTTCATTATCTCGGAAATAAAAACAATCCTTATCTTTATTTGATAAAACCGACAGAAATGCGTCATTCTTCCGAGGTGGAATTGCATCCCGATACCAAAGCCATTGCGAGAGGTTCCATCACTGTAAGTATATGCACATCGCTGTCAATACCCAAGACAAGTAAGTATTTATATTCCGAGAATAACTGTCTCATAAGAAAAAGCGACCGCACGTTGATTCGAGGTTTGGCTGTGGAAAAAATACCCGACGGGGTAAAGAAGATAGGGGACTTTGCCTTCATAAATTGCCCCGGATTGACGTCGGTATCCATTCCGGATTCCGTGGAGATAATAGGCGAACACAGCTTACAGAAGTGCTTAAATCTTGTTTCCGTGAATCTCGGCGCAAACGTGACCGAGATCGGAGCATCTGCATTTTCCGGTTGCAAGCAGCTGAACGATGTGAAATTCGGCGTAAAAACAGAGCAGATCGGAGAAAATGCATTTGCTGATTGCGATTCACTGACAACGATCATTCTCCCCGAAAGTCTTAAAAGTCTCGGCGCGAGGGTCTTTGATTTCTCCGGGCTTACAGAAATATCTATCCCCGCATCGGTCAAGGTGATACCCCCGCATGCATTTGCCGAATGTCTAGATCTCGCCAAGGTAAGCATCCATGGAGCAACCGTTATCTCGGAAAGTGCATTTGTCAGTTGCCTCAAGCTTTCTGAGCTCTCACTTCCCGACTCCCTTCTTGTTATCGAAGAGTCTGCGTTTTCAAATTGTTGGGTGCTTTCGGTATGTAATATTCCAAAAAACTTACTATGCATCGGAGATAATGCTTTTTATTTCTGCGCCTCTCTTGAAACCGTCAATCTTCCGCGAACACTGATATATCTTGGTGAGAGCGTTTTTGCCGGATCAAAAATAACTTCGGCAGTTATTTTTGATGGCATAACCGGTATAAGTGCGCGATCATTTGAGCGTTGCAGCTCGCTGCAGGAGATTACACTTCCGGCAACCGTAAAGGAGATCGGCGATTATGCATTCATCTATTGCGAATCCCTCACTACAGTTAATTTCAACGGTACACGCGCGGAATGGGATGCTGTTGTAAAGGGTATCAACTGGCGCGCAAAAAGCTCCGCATTCACCGTTAAGTGCACAGACGGAGACATCGAATATCCCGCAGATACCTCGGA
>JAGBYM010000166.1 GCA_017628755.1 Clostridia bacterium
CCGTTCTTTTTCATTTTCTCTACTGCTATCAAAGTTTGGCGGACAATTTCAAGCTCGCGGAACGTATGCGGATCTGCTACGAATTCATCTTGCCGAGCGAATACCTGCTTGACCACCTCGCCCATCACACCGTACTTGTCGCCGTAGAACAACTCTTCAATCGTAATCTTTGCCATGCGTGTTACCTCCTTTGCTTGGTAACACACAATATACCACAGAAGATGTGAGAAGTCCAGACCAATGGTGATTAGTTATCAATTATGTAACAACTACATTTGGGGATTAACCCTCTGTATGATAGTATAAATCAGCATTGATTATGATATTATGATATTTTTTGATTATTTAACCATCTGTTTCACAGGGCGCTCAGTTATCAATTGTAAAAAAATACGCATTTGGATCCACCATAGTTTGCACTCTTAAATCGGGATCTTCCAATGCACTTTTGATTAGCTCTTTCTTGTATGGCACATGAAGAGTTGCAACCTTATCCATATTATCACGAAACACAGGTAATTTATCCCATAAATCTCGTATCTGCTTCTTTATACCTGTCGTACAACATATGTCTGATTTTTTCTTAAAGTCCGGATAAATAACAATAACCGGAAGACCCCTGCTATTGATTCCATATTCAATTTCTTCTCGAAGAGCCCTGCTGTTTTTTGTATTAGCACTTAAAAAGAGAACAATATTTTTCGAAACATTAAGTCGATCATGCAATCTTCTTTTCAATGTTTCCCATTCACTTCCATCTCGAACGCTATAAGTTTTTGCATGAGCATCTATGAATGGGAATGAATTATCTGCACTTTTCCATGCTCGCAATTGATTGTAATACAGAAAATCCGGTGTAGAAAAGGCACCTAAATTAGATTCGCTAAATGGCTCTGCTACATAGAAAGCCGCATAATTAGCCGTTCTGTTTGACATTCTTACCTCCTGGGAATTGTGTGGAATATATCTTTATATTCGTATAGAGAAAAATCCTTGATATCACCATAAATCAATATTTTCACTTTTGAATTGAAGGAAACACCACTGCTATTCAATGTACACAACATACAACGCAACAAAGAGTCTTTATACTTCGGGCCGTCATCAAAACGTGCAATGCCTGCACCAAGTAAAGGGAGAGCTATATCATTACTCGCATAAACACGGTCAATTTCTTTCCACATTTTCATAAGCATATGTTCAAACTTTGCCATGTTTGTGTGGGCTTCATAATCGGCGTTTAATTCAGTCAACGCGAGCATAAGATATGTATGATTGTCAACACTACTATCATATCGTATAATTGTGCCCAACGGGAAATCATATTGACCATCATCGTTTTTGGAAATACCAAGGCGTAATGCTTCCTTCTCAATGACCTTTTCAATTTCTTCTATTTTACCATGATTTAGAAACAATTGCCCATGAAGTGACTTTTTTGCAATCACAACGTCATCAATTCTGGTGTCAAAATGTGTATCACATCCAATAACTCTCAAGCCTTGCGCTTCAAATATATCTCCGCTTTCAACAGAAACTAAAGTTTGCCTAATTGTTAGATTTATTGAATCTCGAAAAATTCGTCCAATAATATGATGAGTTATTGCGCAAATTATTAAAAACGCACCTATTACGATAGCTATTCTCAACCAAATACTTGATTTTTCCCAATCTCCCAATGAAATACCAATAATCGAAAGAATTGTAGATACAACGCCAACTATCGTTGTCGATATAATTATACTATCCCTAACTTGTTTGGAAAGATTATTGTACCAATGATATATTTTCTTCATAGGTGTCCACCTCTTTCTATTTATATTTTAACTTTAAGAACTTGTTACTCCTGTATTATTTCAATTGTATATCTTGCATATGCCTCTTTTGTTTCCTCTATGGGATAAAGAATATTTCTTACTGTATCTGGAATTGTGTTGCCATGAATTTGTATATACACATCTTCGACCAGGTTAGAAATAAAATAACCAAAAGACAACTTATTTATTTCGTAAAATCGGTATTTATTTTTAGGTTCCTCACAGGGCATGCCTTCAGGCCAATACTTCACAAAAAAATCTTGACCCAATGATATATTATTCACTTGCCCATAATATTGATGACAAACATTCTTGATTTTGGAACACAACCTGTTTTCTAATTGAAATCCCTTGTCATAACTAAATATGCCATTAAATATGTAGTGATGAATCAATCTGCCGTTTTCATGAGCTTTTTTGAATGCTTCTTCAATATTCGCGGAATCAAGTTTTGTTTTTACTTCAATAATTCCTAACACTGCGCTTTCGGGAACAATAACAAAATCTGCCTTTTGGAACAGAAGAGGAATATCCATGCGATAAACAATAATATCTATCTGCGTAGATAAGTGTTCTCCCATCACAAATCCTGTGCCAAGCGAAACGTTAGCCGGTAGTTTTTCTGCCAGCAATTCCTTGAGTACAATTTCCTTATAACGCCCATCTTCTGCCCAGTGAGCTTCATCAATAAAGTTTCTTACACGATTTTTAGCTGCTATTAATTGATCTGATATGGATTTTTGATATGCAATATAATTAGGCATTTTTCTCTCCTCTTAAATCAATATCCCATTACAGTGATCCACTTCATGCTGAATAATCTGAGCTGTCCAGCCAGTGAAGTTTTTCGTGCGCGTTTGCATATCCAAGGTTTGATACTGCACCTTGATGGTCTTATAGCGCTTGCACTTACGGGGACCGCCGAGAAGCGACAAACAGCCTTCCTCGGTGTCGTACGCGCCGTCCTTCTTAATGATTTCGGGATTGAGCATTACGGTGTACGTAGGAGCTCGTCCGCTCTCGTCAAGAAAGGCGATGATGCGCTTACGCACGCCGATCATATTCGCCGCCATGCCGACACAGCTTTCTCTGTGCGCAATCAGCGTGTCAAGTAAGTCCTGTGCGACCCGCAAATCCTCTTTCGTTGCGACCTCCGACTTCCCTGCGAGGAATATCGGATCGTGCATTAATTTTATAATCATTTTTCATCCCCCAATAATATAATTTATCAATAATGCACTCTACTTATTACTCATAAACACTTACAATATTACAAATTGATAATAAATGAAAAAAATATAGGAGCAATCTATGAATCATTCCATAATTATAAAAAGCAAAAACAAAATCGTTGTTTTAAGTATTCCTGACTCAGACGAGAGAAAGTTATTTGATATAGTTAACCTTATCAAACAATTTAAAGAATGTCTAAATTCATGCAAATTTGATTTTTTGGCAGATAAGATTAATGAAAAGTTAAATACTTCCGTACAATTTTTACCTCTTCTTGCAGAAATAGTATTTTAATTATGGGTATATGGTGATATAGTTACTAATTAGATACTCCTTATTCTCTTCGAATGTCTTAGGAGAATACCCACATACCATACAGGTATGGATAATCTTATTACAAAAACTGTTCACCATGGCCTCGGTTAAAGAGAGTATCTTCAAGCCACCTTCACCTGGCTTAGTATAAATGGAAACCCACTTATCTTCAATATTTAAAGGCTGCTCAGGTTTAAAATCATCTATATTAAATATCCAATGGTCTTTTTGCGTTACCCAAGCGGCGCCAATTTCCATCAATTCTCCCCAACTTACCGATGGATGTGCTGGATCAACGTCAACAACATTTTTACTTGTAACAAATAAAACATAGATCATTTCAGTTGAAGCGCTATTAATAAAAAACTTTTTCAAATATCCATATATATCTTTTTCAGGTAAATTAGTTTCCGGATCCGAGCCGTTTGAATAAATTATATCTTGCTTAGGAACCCCATTAAAAACTAACATTTGATATATAACATCTGATACTTGTTTATCCTTTAGGGTTTGGCTTATCATTATTTTTTTCTTGTTAGCATCAATTGTTGCTTTAAAACCTAACAACGGTTTCATCGCTTCAATTTCTGAAGAAACAACATCCTTGATTTCGTCAGAGTTCAACTCTGAACTTCCAAGCCTGCTGGATATATTACTAACCATACTTTTTGTGGTGTTTTCTAATTTCTTTTTAAGTTTTGCTTCTTCTTCAGCTTTCTTTGCTTCTTTCTCTGCATCTTTAAGCGCCTTCTCAGCCGCTGCAAATTGTTCATGAAGACGAACCGCTTTATCAGTAGCTTCACGAATATATTTAAGCGCAACATCCCATCTGGGATCGCTTTCATTATATCCCTGTCTATTAGTTCCAGCCATATCTGGAAAATCGGGAGCTTCAAAGGCGTCTATATAGAGATTCCCTACTACATAGCTCTCGTATACTCGGTTTTTGCCGATAATAGATAATACATTTCTAAGTCCCATCTTATTATGAGCGAAAATTGCCAAGTAGTTATCCGAAAATTCGTTTATCTCCTTCTTCATACCTCTTGTCGTCTTATATGTACCAATCCAGCCATATATTTTCACGGCAAGTTCTCTTGGATGATTTTGACTGTCAAGCATACTAATAGTTTCACAAAATTCATCAAGCTGCATGGTCTGCAAAGATAATTCATTTTTCGGCAAATCATTTTCGAGATACCTCTTTTGATCACCAATCGAAATAAAAGTTGCAAGTCGATTGATTACATCTTTTTCATCGGGAACGAGTGTTTTTTTCGTTCCCTTATATACGATGTGTATTTTAAAATCTTCTATATCGTTTGGAAAGATTTTAGCGAGATTTCTCATCACGGTTTCTTGTAATTTTGGTATTGATACATTAGGATTCTCCATAATAATTGCTGTTCCATGTTGCGTTATACTTTTCAATGAATACTCGCTTGCGTCAAGTATTCGCAGCACTTCATCATCATGTTCAATTCGATGAGGTATGAACACAGCAACGGATTGACCATTTTGAACAGTTACCAGCTTAAATCCTTTAGAAATCGAAAGAGCCGCCAGTTTGCCAACGCCTTTTCTTCCCATTTTCAAGCGCTTTTTATTTGATGTTTTTGCATTGGCCTCCGAATTTCGAGATTCACCACCAACAACTAAATATTGGGCATCTAAATTATCCGGCGACATACCATTACCATCATCTTCGACACGAATTTCATTATCATCAATATAAACATAAACATTTTCGGCATCCGCATCATAAGCATTAGCAATTAATTCTGCCAACACAAAATACATGTTTGTGTAAAGATCCTTACTCAACAACTCAAGCATTCTCGGACTGACTTTCAGCTTAAATTCTCTATTTTCCATTCTTTCACCTTTAAAATTCAATATTATGTTCAACCAAGTGGTCAATAATTGTCATTCCTATGACTTCTCCTAATCTCACGGGAACCGCATTACCTATATGTCTTGCTATATCACTAAATACAAAATTTGTATCGGGATTGATAAAGTTATACTCTGGGGGAAACGTTTGCAACAAAGCACCTTCTCTCAAAGATAATGCTCTATCTTGCTCAGGGTGGCCATACCTTCCAGTTCCATAATTATAGAATTGAGTGGTAATTGTTGGTCCTATTTGTTCCCATGTCATTCTACCATACACCGAGCTGTAAGTTTGTCCACTCTCTTTTCTATGACACTCGCATCTCAGCTCTTCGGGCCAATCTCTCCAGGTTCCGCCAGGAATAGATGCTTGGATACGTTGCAAATTCCTTTCGGATAGCGAAGCAGATCTATGCATAGGATCATTCGGGTGAACTTGTCCAGCAACAATAGGCGGCAAATCAGCAATAAAATCCCGAACATGTACATCATCTTTGTCGTGGGTAGGCTCAATAATATGTATGGGACCAAGCAAAGATCCTACTAATACAAATCTCCTTCGCGTTTGAGGGATACCATATTCTGGGCAAAAAATAACCCTTGCATCAATATGATAATTATTCCTCCTTAAAATTTCAAGGAATTGATTATAAACATTCGTCTCACGGATTTGAGGAACATTTTCCATGGAGATTATAGTTGGGTGAGTTTCCTCAATCAATCTTCCAAATTCTAAAAGCAAATCATATTTTTCATCGCGTTCATTTGCATCTCTAAGCTTAAATCTCATTTGGGAAAACGGCTGACATGGAGCACATCCCACCAACACTCGAGTTACATTTTCATCGTATAAATGATCAATTTCTTCTCCTGTAACTTCTCGAATATTTCTCAAATGATAATCCACGTTGTTATTGTGTTCATAGGTAAATTGACATGTAGAATCGATGTCAAATCCAGCTACAACATCAAGTCCAGCATCAAGCAGACCACGTGTCAATCCACCTACGCCACAAAACAAATCTACTACTTGTACTGGCACATCAATCACCTCCTAAAATTTCTTTTGACCGACAAAAAACTGATATTGCATCTGATACAAATACTGCCGTTCCTTCATCGTGCTTGTCTATGTTTTTCTTGAATCGCTCGTCGGCACCATACATCTTGCCAAGACCTGCGAGGATCTCGTCTGTGCAGGTGTAGTAGTTGGCTGTGATATGCGCCTGGAGTTTGGCAACAAGCGCCTGTGCTTTGACAGAATCGGCACTCGCATCGCTATCCTTGCACGCGGCAAACTCGGCAAAGATTGCCATTAAGCCATCGTTTGCCTCTGCCCATTTCTCTTTTGTGTAGTTCTTTGTTTTCTGCTCATGTTCACGGTAGGCATCGGTAGTGCCCCAACGAGAGCGAGCTTCGGTTTCGTAATTATTCATCTGTACACCTCGCAAATCCTTGCAAGTATTTCTTTATCCGCCGGGCAGAACTCGTAGTTCGGTATCTCGCTCGGCGCAATCCATTGAATGTCGTTATGTTCAAGTTTTTTTGGTTCACCCTCGGCGATTGTGGCGTTGAAGAGTGTCAGATGCACCGTCAAGTCGGGATACTCATGGATCACATCCATAAAGACATCACCAACAGACAGCGTCACCGCAAGTTCTTCCTGACACTCGCGGATGAGAGCTTGCTCTTTTGTTTCTCCCGGCTCAACCTTGCCACCAACGAATTCCCAAAGGAGGCCGCGCGCCTTGTGCGCCGGGCGTTGGCATATCATGAATTTATCGCCCTGCCAAATGAGGGCAGCTACTACTTCAGTTATGTTCATATTTCTTAACTAAAATTTGATTTCAACCATTCATTTACCATCTCAAGGTTATTAATACCTGCATTCATTAAGATCTCAATAATATCTTTGCCTGATATAACAATAATGGGCTGTTGATCTTCAATTATTTCTTTGTATGCCTGATCACCTACATACGAAGTTGTTACAATAATTCCAAATTGCCTATTCTTTATCCTTGAAATAAGACGTGATGTTTCCTTTACGCCTACAGAGTTATTCATGTCATATCTTTTTGCCTCCAAGGCAAAATCCAACTCTATACCATTTGAAGGATATCCCACACGATATTTACCGTTTGCATCCTTACCACCATCACGTGTTCTTCTTGTAGTGGAGATTTGAATAATATTTGAATCCATTATCTGGGCAATCTTGCAAGCGCATTGCTCAAAATCATAGGGGTCAGGGAAATAATCAATGATCGCTTGCAACATTTTGAATTCTTCCGATGAAGGAGACGGAAGTTGTTCGTTTTTTCTTCTATATTGGATAGGATTCTTTTCGGTAATCAAAGGGGTATATGTAGCATTATCAACCCATTTCTTCCATACTTTAGGCGCGTATTTACTTGAATATCCATCATTATATTCAAGATCATACAGCCATCTGCGATCAATTTCTGGAACGTCTAAAATTGTGAAAATAGATTTATAATTCTGATACCGGCCGTCATTATTTTGAGCCCAAACAGCTACAAGAGAATCTTGAGGTCTAATTCTTCTATCACCTGGGACTGCGAGACCTAAAAAGATTACATCTCTACCTCCTGCCTTTTGAAAAACAAATACCGGCGCAATCTTTTTTCTTATACCCAAAGAGTTATTATTAAATATCTCCTGCAGAAAAGCATTGCCTCCCAAGCTGGTTTTGCAAATGGGATTTCCAGCTTTTCTATTATCCCCCCAATAGGTAAATCGTCCTAATGTACGATCTAATTCATCACGCCATTCAAGTTCTTCACCGGTGGAGAAAATACAAACATACGCAGGTTCATTAATTTTCTTTCCATTAACGCTCTTCTTGCACTTTCTGAATCCACCAGAATTTCCAACATGCGTTAATTTAGACAAAACTTCGCTACTCAAATTACTTGCTGATCCGCCTTCGTAAATGGTATCCACAATTAAATTGCTTTTATCTAAATCTTGAAATTCTATTCTGTTTGTATTTGACATAATAAGCTCCTATATATTTGTTCTGCTATTCTCTTAACAACTGGCACACAAACGGTATTCCCAACTTGCTTATAAGCCTCTTCGATTGTTATACTATTCGGAAAATAATATTCTTTAGGAAATCCCTGAAAATTTAAGCACTCCTGAAGCGTAAGTTTTCGCAGTCCAAAATCATCAACAATCAATGGAACTTGATTTTTACTTATTCCCATAGATGCTGTCAATGTTGGACACATACGGTTTTGCGTAACTTTAATGCTATCGTGATATACACGATATATTGAATCGTACCTTGTTACTATCTTTGAGGCATTCTTATAAAATGAATCTTCATTGGAATAGTAGTATATATCATGCTTCTTTTGTTTTCTACTCAGAATATCTTCAATAGTAATTTCCAAATCCATTTTGCATGGGAATTCAAACCTATCACAATCTTCCTGATCACGGAAAGCAACAATGTAGATGCGGTCTCTAATTTGAGGAACTCCACCATACTCAGAAGCTCGCAAAACACGATACCTAATTGAATAATTTAAGTTGGCTAAAACATCGTGTACAACAAGAAATGTTTTTCCTTCGTTATGCTCCATCAAATTTGGAACATTCTCAAGAAAGACAAATCTTGGTTTATAGGCGCTTATGAACTTTCCAACCTCATAAAACAGATGTCCTCGTGCATCATCAAATCCACGTTGTTTTCCAGCTATCGAAAATGGCTGACAAGGAAATCCAGCTGTTATCACATCTACGCGATCCAACGTAGACGGATCAACATTCCTAATGTCTGCTTCAATCAGATCCACATCCTTAAAATTGTGT
The DNA here is from genome assembly GCA_017628755.1 of Clostridia bacterium. Taxonomy (GTDB): domain Bacteria; phylum Bacillota; class Clostridia; order Oscillospirales; family CAG-272; genus CAG-390. The sequence continues at coordinate 9,102 of JAGBYM010000166.1, forward strand.
CGGTATGTTCGACAACAAGCTGCATCTTTCTCGATAGCCCAGGCGACCTTATAACCAGCTTGTTGGAATGCGATGTCTATACCACCTATTCCAGAGAATAAGCTGCCAACTGTCAATTCCATGAGCAGTTAATAGATATTATAGAAGCAGGCATTCCGATAATTTGAATATCAAACTTTAAGCTTGACTCAACATAGGTCGAAGCATTATGAATGCGAAAACTAAATTGCCAACCACCATCCATATAAAGCTCAACAGTGTTATCGCTACCGGGCTTGAATTCCAAGCTAACGATACGAGTAGGCAAAGAAGAAACAGGAACAATAATCTTCGGCTGCTCTTTGTTACTTGCTCGATTCAATGTTCCGCGTAGATTGTATGTTTGAATCTGTGTAACATTTTTATTATCTATGCTTATGACTTTGTAAAAATCGAATTGACCGAGCAGGTACTCAACCATTTTTCTCGGAATGCCTTCGTTTTCAGCGTTAGCTTTTTTGATCTCATTTACAAATGCATTCAAAAGAGGAATGTATACATCTTCAGCTTTGGACGGTAGCTCACTCCACTTTTTATTAGCCTGCTTTTCCTGATCAATATAATCAAAAATAGGTCTTATTTCTTCCCAATAATTCAAAGAACAAGGAACTCCGAACCATCTATCACCAAAATCAAGGCTCTTGCCTAAACGACTATGCTTTACAGCGAAATGATTATGTTTGATGCTCAATCCGATTTCCCATCTGACATCTTTACGAACAATAATGATATCTCTTACATCTCCAACTTCGCCCTTCGTGTCAGGCTGAATATAAAGTTGTAACAAATCCTCATCATCTTCTACAATCATAGGTTCCATGTCAAAAAGAGTGGCGACTGCTGCCTTTGCACTAATGGTTAATACCTCGCGTGTTTTCTCATTTACAGTATCCCATGCACGCTCTGCTGCATGCAGACTGCTGTTTTCGATGATTTCAGCAGATCTAAACTTGTTAATTTCACTATACAAAGTTTGAAGACAAATATATTCGTAAGCTCTTCCCTTGTCATTGCTTTGATTACTCATTTATTTTTCCTCCAATACGCCTTTTATTGCAAGTGCAATTTCATACGCCAGATTTACAGGAACTGCATTGCCTATCATTTTATACGCGTCATCAACATTGGTATAAATAAATTTGAAGTCATCTGGGAATCCTTGAACTCTTGCAACCTCTCTTACGGTCATTCTTCTGTACAAGTGTTCCTGTCCTTCTACAAATCTACAATCGTTGTGCCCTACTTTAACCATTTTAGGTGCTTGTGGATGTAACTGACATTGACGGCCTGATGCCTGTACCGTGAACGCTTGTTCATCCCAAGATTTAACTCTATTTCGGCTCATAAATATGGGTGAATATGATCCCATGAAGTATTCATTGTTATTGATTGCCTCGGGGTTATGTCTATTTCTGTCCAAAGTAGGAACAGCAGTTTCTTGCAGATCCCATATGATATCTCTCAATGTAATCTTCTGATCATCATCCTGAGTTGATCCAATTGGGAACTCAAATTTGATCCCCAAGTCTTTTCTAAATCCGATATAGAATACGCGCTTTCTTTCTTGCGCAACTCCATAATCTTTTGCATTGACCAAAGTAATAGATACATCATATCCACATTCTTCGAACATAGAAACTATATTCTTCACCGCTTCAGAATGACGATTGGCGAGCATTCCGCTAACATTCTCTGCAAGGAAGAATTTCGGCTGCTTATCCTTTAGAATTCTGATATACTCGAAGAAGAGCTGTCCTCTTGCATCATCAATTCCTCTAAGTGCGCCTGCTTCTGACCAGCTTTGGCAAGGAGGGCCTCCAATAATTCCATCTATGTTATCTGGGAAATCTTCTTCTTTGATGTTTCTTATATCGCCCTTGATAAGTTTAGTATCGGGATGGTTAACTTCAAATGTTTCCCATATGGTTTTGTCGAATTCGTTTGCAATCGGAACAGTAAATCCAGCTTTCTCAAAGCCTAAATCCAATCCACCACAACCACTAAACAAGCTAATAATTGTCATTGGTTTTTTCTCTTTTCTTTTTTTCATCCAATAGTCGAGAACAGCTAAAGCAGTATTTTTTACATGGGTCTTTATTTCGCTATTTATCAGTTCATCATAAGTGAACCACTTGAAATCTTTGCTTTCGTTGTTATCGGGATGAGGAACGATTTCTTTTGTTTCAGCTATGTAAATGAAATCAAAGAAGTTTTCATCACCACCAATACCTTCGTGTAACAAACAGAACGGAGACGGGATTCTCTTTACTCTTGCTAACTCTATACTTGGCGCTATTTCTGTGTCGATTAACTTGACATCAAATCCAGATTCTTCTTTTACTTCTCTAATGGCTGCCTCATGCGGAAATTCATCTTCTTCGATATGTCCTCCAAGAGGAAACCATGTTTTGTATTTCTTGTGCTGATGAAGCAAAATCTTTCCGTCATTGATAACATAAACTGTTGCTGTTATTGACTTATTATATCTCATTGGTTTATTTATCTCCATTTGCTACGTTAGGCACTATCTCAACTATATCATCCATTGTGCATTCGAGTGCCGTACAAATTTTTACCAGTACATCACTGGACACTGTTGCTCCATCTTTCTTCATCTTCGCGAGTGTTGCCGGGCTGATACCTGCTTTTGCGGCAAGTTCTTTACTCTTCATTTCGCGATCAATAAGTAATTTAAAAAGTTTCTTATAGCTTGCAGCCATGTTCCACCTCATAAAAAGTATTTTTATACAAATACATTATACTCCTTTTTCTGACAAATTGCAAGAGGATTTGCGAAATAATTAAACGATCTTGTAATTATTTCAGCAAAATCAGTGTTGCCCACACGGTTACAGATGTTGGCGTTAACCTATAAGCACACATGGATATGATCAGATCATAACTCCCTTTTCTTTGCTTACTGCGTATCAAATCCTGGCTTTTAATGCCATTTCAGAGGTTTTTACAAACAGTTACAACCATCTCCATCATATATGTGCCAATGCATCTGCACACCGATGATGGAGATGATTACAACGAGCCTTTTTCTTTGATTATTGCGGAGCAAATTTTAACTACTGAACCTCTTGACAAACGGCTGAAGAAGAGGTATAATACAACGACCTTGATGAACTGAAGCTGAGAGAGCGACCACATCGATTGACCACAAATTTTTATAAAAAACAATCCGCTCCCATGAGGCCGAAGCCATCAGTTTGGGAGCGGATTTTTACGACCACATACACGACCATAGACACGATTGGAGCACCTGGAGACAAGATGCCACGAGAGCGCGAAAGGGCATTTTTGCCGTAGTGGAAAGGTCTGAAAAAAGATAAAATGACCAGAAAAATGTTCAAGTCGCCGTTGGGGTAGTAAAGACCCCAAGTTCAAGAATTGATCAGCTGTGCCACACCTTTTCTAACAAGCACCTCATATTGTTTTGCTTAGAGATGCTCTTTCATATACTTAGTTCTTGCCTCTATAACTTTTTTTGTGGTGGGTGCTTTCTGCACAATATCAAAGCCGTGCATCGTTCCTTTGGTTTCGTTCAGCAATACCTCAACACCCGCCTCGCGAAGCTTTTGTGCGTAGGAAATGCCGTCATCGTGTAAACAGTCAAATTCTGCCGTTTCGATATAGGCAGGTGGCAGACCTTCAAAATTCTCGGCCTCTACGGGAGAATAATACACGTAGCTCGGATCGTCTTTGTCAACCTTCGTCATGGGGCCGATGCGATCCGACAGCGAAGAATTCCACATCGGCGTGTCCGTGTATTTTTTATTCGATTCACTGTTTCCGCGCGCGTCAAGATAGGGATACGGCAGCATCTGAAACAGGAATTTTACGGGATGTTCCCTGTCCTTAGCCATCATACAAACTCCCACCGCAAGTGTTGCGCCTGCGCTATCACCGCCGATACCGATACGCGAGATATTGATTCCAAGCGTGTCTGCGTTATCATATGTCCAACACATGGCCGAATAACAATCCTCAAAAAAAACGGGGTGCTGATATCTTGGCGCAAGACGGTAGTTCACGAACACGACCTTACAAGCAACTTCCTTAGCATATCGCATGGCGTTTTTGTAATGATAATCTGCAGCCGGAAGCACAAAACCGCCGCCGTGAATATAGATCAGGCACGGTGCGTTCTCTTCTATGCTTTTGGGCGCCATAAGGAAGCACTCGATCTTTTCGCCGTCATAGCTTTCAATCTCGTGGCGACTGACGCCCAGTTCTTTGTCCTTATAGATATATTTCGGTGTTTTCATATGCGGCACAGCCATCGCGAGAAATTTCTCGCTGATTGGCGGCGTGAAATACGAGAATGGGAAAAATTCTCTTTTAATCGGATATTTTGACATAAGCCTATCACTCCATTCGGTAAGATGCGATATACACAGTACTCTCATCGTGGGGAATCCCCGGATCCTCTTCTACAAAGATCGGCTTCATACCAAGTTCCTGTACAGTGAGATCAAAATGGCACAATGCAATTCCTATATCAACCTTCTGCATATCAAGTTTGTCATGACCACCAAAACCACTGCTGCGTTTCAGGTAAAAATGAACTGCATTGTCTTGGACAACGGCGCGCCAAGGCTGTTTATTAACTGCAGATGGAGCCCATCTCACCATTTCAAGCGGACAAGCAAGCTCGCCCGCCGCGTTCTCAGTCAATGGAACATCAAACGAACCGTCAAAGAACAGCGATTCAAACGGAAATCTCTCGTCCGCCTTAATCGCTTTACGCATCATGCTCTCTCGCAATGACATCTTATTTGCTGTATATCCAAGTGAAGTTGCGCAAGGCATCATTTCATCCTCTGAAAGCTCCATTGCCGCTTCATAGGCAGGACGATTCATAGTGCCGCCAAGCCATACCGTCCCAATACCGAGTGATTGTGCATACAGCACGAGCATTTCAAAGGAATATCCGAATGCCTCGAATGCCGATGGTACACGCTTTATTTTGCCGCCTATATATAAATCAGTACCGACTACAACTGGACATTTAAGTCCGTGCTCGTCTGCATTCATAAGCTTAAACTGGACGTTTATACCGTACGGATTTTTAATATTCTCCATAAAAGCACAAAGCTTTGCATTGTCCTCGGCAGTAATGACTCTGCCGTCATAGGTTCGCACACTGCGCCTGTTTTTTACAAGTTCTTTAATGTTTTCCATAATATACCCTTTCATGACAATATTACTCATCGCCTCAAAACTCAACTGTTTCGGGCGCACTCTCGGCCGATCACCATCAACAGTCGATACAAAAAATTCTATAATTATTATATCATAAGATCTCATATAATTCAAGGCCAGACAACGATGGAATAACTGTTTTGAAAGATAAAATTAAATTTACTGCAATGCTACGCAACCTAATGCTATGTGCTACGCGGACTGCTACGCAAAATGATTTTTGAATTGTTTTTGAGTCAGGTTTATGCTTTGAAAATCTGTTAAATATGCATAACAATGCCAAGTTTTGTTGACAAAATACCGTTACAACCACCGATAGAGGCCACAAGTTCAATCTTTGGCACGCGTTTGGGTAACTTTGACCGCAAGGTCAAAAGTTGACCTCCTGCGCCACACTTTCATCAACTATAATTCTTTACGAATGCTAAAAATGTTTCATCATCATTATAACAATATAAATCTCTCAAATGAATATAACTCGTGTTGCGCATACTGCCGAAATTAAATTAATGCGCTATCAAAACCGTCACAGCGTGCGATGACCTCGGTGGATGCCGCTGAACGAAGAGGAGCTTGCGGCGACTGACAAGGTAAGAGAGATTATTCGACAGTACAGACAGATCCCCTGCACCAAATGCAGATATTGCGCAGAGGTTTGCCCCCAGAACATCGAAATCCGCGAGCAACTTAAAAAGCTCAGGAAATTATCGGGAGCTTAATATAATCAAACCGGCAAGGAATTTCGTCCTTGCCGATTTTCTTATTTACTAGCACCCGCATGTTTTTTGCAAGAAATAATTAACGCGGTTGCAAAAAATCGTTAGAAAATTAAATAGTTTATTCACAAATTTACAAAAAAGGATTGTAAATTGCAGTTGAATATGGTATAATATAGTGTATTTGTTGAACAATGAGTATAAAATCGGTCAAATTAATACTCGATAACAAATATATAGGTGTGTTCAGTAAAAGGCGCGCCGTCAAATAAATCAACAGGTATGGATACAATGAATACTAAAACATTAAGTTACATTCTTAAAAGAATAGGGCTGGCATTGCTCACGATCTGGATAGTTATAACGATCACCTTCTTTGTTATGCACGCGGTTCCCGGCGGTCCTTTTCTTGGCGAAAAGGCGATCTCCGAGGCTGCCAAGGCGGCTCTTGAGGCTAAATACGGCATGGACAAGCCGCTTTTCCAGCAATATATTACCTATCTTAAAGATATCGTGACCAAATTTGATTTCGGTCCCTCGATCAAGCAGCGCGGACGTAACGTAATCGACATTATCGTTTCGGGTATGAAGACCTCTGCGAAGCTCGGACTTGCGGCTGCAGGTATTGCGCTTGTATGCGGTACTGTGCTCGGCTCTGTTGCCGCACTTCGCCGTAACAAATTCATCGACCGCGTTATTATGGTTATTACCACAGCTTTCGTTTCGATGCCCTCGTTTATTATGGGTACATTTTTACTGCTTATGTTTACGGTGCAGATCATGCTGTTCCCAGCAAACGGTGCGTCGAAGGGCGGATTGGTTCTTCCTATCATCACGCTTTCGCTGTCGCCGATGGCTAATATTACCCGTCTTACACGTTCCTCAATGCTTGACGTTCTCGGTCAGGATTATATCAGAACGGCTAAGGCAAAGGGCGTTTCGAGCACCAAGATCATTTTCTTCCACGCTCTCAAGAACGCTCTTATCCCCGTTGTTACATATTGCGGACCTATGATCGCATATATCGTTACCGGATCTCTGGTTGTTGAGCAGATCTTTGCAGTTCCCGGCATCGGGCGCGCTTTCGTAAGCAGTATTACCGACCGTGATTACACCTTAATAATGGGTACGACTATCGTTCTTGCTATTCTGATAGTTGTAATGAACCTTGTCAGCGATATTCTCTACAAGGTCATTGACCCGCGCATCACTCTTGAATAAATCGGGGAGGCATTATAATGGCAAACAAATACTTTAATATGCAACTTGACGTTGACGCGTTTCTCCCCGCATCCGCAGAGGATAAGGCATATATGGTGCAAATGCGTCCGTCCACTACCTTTTTCCGTGACGGCGTAAAGAGATTTGTGAAAAACAAAATCGCTCTGATCAGCCTTATCATTATCGCTCTGATAGTTGTCAGCTGTATCGTTATTCCTTTTTTCTGGCCTTATTCTTATGACGAGATGCTTGGAGTTAAGCTCGGCAGACCCGTTGACTCATCCTATAACAACCTGGCTCCCTTTGAATACGGAGAAACCGAGCAGGAAAGAATCGCGGCGGGCGAAAAGGTTTTCCCCCACCTCTTCGGCACGGATAGCCAGGGACGCGATTACTTTATACGTATAGTCTACGGCGCACGTATCTCCCTCGCTGTTGGCTTCTTTGCAAGCATTATCGTACTTATTATCGGTATGACCGTAGGTGCTATTTCGGGTTACTGCGGCGGCAAGGTCGACCTTGTTATAATGCGTATCGTCGATATTATCTATTCTTTGCCGGATATGCTGCTTATCATTTTGCTGGCATCCGCGCTCAAGCAGACCAAGCTCGATCAGATAATTCAGGGCACGGTGCTTGAAAAGATCGGTGCTAACATCATAAGCCTCTTTGTGGTATTCGGTGTGCTTTATTGGGTATCAATGTCCCGTCTTATCCGCGGACAGATCCTCTCTCTGCGCGAGCAGGAATACGTTCTCGCGGCTCAGGCGGCGGGCGCGCGCGGCAAATGGATCATTATGAAGCATCTTATGCCCAACTGCATCAGCGTTGTAATTATTTCCACCGCTCTGCAGATCCCCAACGCGATATTCACCGAAAGCTATCTGTCCTTCCTCGGTCTCGGTGTTAACGCGCCGATGCCCTCGCTCGGTTCACTTGCTTCGGATGCGCTGAACGGTATCAGCTCGTATCCTTATAGACTTATTATCCCCGCGGTTGTAATTTCGCTTATCGTTCTCTCCCTCAATTTGCTGGGTGACGGTCTGCGCGATGCATTCGACCCCAAACTCAACGGTTAGCCGTAAGAGAATCGAACATAATCGCCTCACGGTGATTAATTTTCGCGTCTTTCGGCGTGATTTCACTCGCAAGGTTAATACTTTGCTTCGCAAAATCCCACCAAAATCCATCAAAAATTAATTCGACGTGAGGTGCAAAGCAGTTTTGACGGAGCAGATTTTTTCGAGAACAAAGTTCTTTCCGCAGTTCATATATTAATATTAACAAGGAAAGAACTGAAGTTATCGGGAAAATCTGACCGACAAAACCGATTTTGTTCGACTCTCTTGCGGCTAAGGAGTCAAACTATGGCTTTACTTGAAATAAATGACCTTCGTACGTCCTTCTTCACCGATGCGGGCGAGGTCAAGGCGGTAAACGGTATATCCTTCCAGCTCGACCACGGCAAGGTACTTGGTATCGTTGGCGAGTCCGGCTCGGGAAAGTCGGTTACGGCATACTCTATTATGCAGATATTGGCGTCCACCGGTAAGATCGTGGGCGGCTCAATCAAGCTTGACGGTCAGGAACTGGTTAATGCCGGTGAAAAGACCATGCGTAAGGTAAGAGGCAACAAGGTGTCCATCATATTCCAGGACCCTATGACCTCGCTCAACCCCACGCACACCATCGGCCATCAGATTATGGAATCTATTCTGCTTCACACCGGCAGAAATAAAAAGCAGGCGTACGAAAGAGCAGTTGAAATGCTGCGTATGGTAAATATCAACGAGCCTGAAAAGCGTATGAAGCAGTATCCGCACGAGCTCTCCGGCGGTATGAGACAGCGTGTCGTAATCGCTATGGCACTCGCTTGCGAGCCCGACATTCTCATCGCAGACGAGCCCACCACGGCACTTGACGTTACTATTCAGGCACAGATTCTTGATCTTATGTCCTCGCTCCAAAAGGAGCTTGGAATGGCTATCATTATGATAACCCATGACCTTGGAGTCGTTGCGCAGATGTGCGACGAGGTTATCGTTATGTACGCCGGCTCTATTTGTGAGCAAGGCACGGCGGACGAGATATTCTATAATCCCCGCCACGAGTATACCAAGGGCCTTATGCGCTCGATTCCTACGGCAGGCACGTTCGGTCAGCGTCTGAGCCCCATCGCAGGTACACCTATCGACCTGCTCAATCTTCCCGCGGGCTGTCCCTTTGCACCCCGATGCGATGCGGCTATGAAGATATGCATCAAGCAAAAGGCAGAGCGTATGATACTCAACGACTGTCACTACGCCGCGTGTTGGCTCAACGTAAAAGACAAGATAGAAAGCGGCGAGCTTTCTCCCGCAAAGGAGGATAGCAAATGAGTGAAATGAATCAGAAGCCTCTTGTTGAGATCAGAGACCTCAAAAAATATTTTGATATCAACGTGGGTATGTTCAAGACCCTGCCCCTGAAGGCGGTTGACGGAGTTTCCTTCGACATCTACCGCGGAGAAACGGTTGGTCTTGTCGGCGAGTCGGGCTGCGGTAAAACCACGGTTGGCCGTACTCTCCTCCATTTGTACACCCCCACCTCGGGACAGATCATCTATGACGGCAAGGAAATAAAGACCCCCGCCGATATACACGATTTCCGCAAAAAGGCAACTATGGTATTCCAGGACCCGTATTCTTCCCTTAACCCTCGTATGACGGTTTCGGATATTATCGCTGAGCCCCTGGATATACATAAAATGTATAGTAGCCCCGAGGAGCGACGCCAAAAGGTTCTGGAGCTTATGGAGCACGTCGGACTTAACAGCGAGCACGCTTCCCGTTACGCTCACGAATTCTCAGGCGGTCAGCGTCAGAGAATCGGTATAGCGCGTTCTCTTGCGGTAAATCCCGAATTTATCGTCTGCGACGAGCCTGTTTCCGCGCTTGACGTGTCTATTCAGGCTCAGGTTATCAATATGTTCGGCGAGCTTCAGGATAAGCTGGGACTTACCTATCTCTTCATCGCTCACGACTTGTTGGTAGTTCGTCATATCAGTAGCAGAATTGCGGTTATGTACCTCGGTAAGATAGTTGAGCTGACAAGTGCTGCCGAAATATACGAGCGTCCCCTCCATCCCTACTCAAAGGCACTTATGTCCGCGGTTCCTATGCCCGATCCCAAGATCGCGCGCGAATCGCACCGTATCCCGCTGTCGGGCGATATCCCCTCCCCGCTTCACGCACCCTCGGGTTGCCCCTTCCGCACTCGTTGCGCTTATGCTTGCGAGCGTTGTGCTATGGAAGTTCCCGAATTCCGCGAAATCGAAAAGGATCACTTCGTCGCGTGCCATCGCGTAGAAGAGATCAACTAAAAACAACCCCCAAAAATGTTATTTATGTGTTTTGAGGCGTGCATCCTTGAGGCATATATTTATAAAAAAATTAAAATTCAGAAAGGATTCAAATCATGAAAAGAATTCTCGCATTGGCTCTCGTTGCTGTTATGATGCTTGCTCTCGTAGCTTGCGGCGGCAGCAAGACAGTAACCACTCCTACTCTGACCTATCTCTACAATGAAGGCGACGCACACAAGGCTATCGGTGAATATCTGCAGAGCGCACTTGCAGCTGCAGGCATCACTATGAACCTTGAAACCCAGGAATGGAACACCTTCCTTAACACCCGTAAGGACGGTAACTACTCCGTAGCAAGAAACGGTTGGCTCGCTGACTACAACGACCCGATCTGCTTCCTTGATATGTGGACCTCCGGCTCCGGTAACAACGACGTTCAGTTCGGTAAGGGCGCACACGCTGATCTTAAGATGTACAGCATCGACCTCACTCCTTACGGCTACGACGATAAGGTTGAGAACGGCACCTGGGCTGAGACCTACGACGTTCTTATCTCTCGTATCAAGAGCTGCACCGACACCAACAATCGCTATGCAATGATGCACCTTGCAGAGGATATGCTGATGGCTACCGGCTGTATCGTTCCCCTCTACTACTACACCGACCTCTACATGCTCGATGACAGCGTTCAGGGCTTCTACTCCAACCCCCTCGGCTACAAGTACCTCATGAAGGCTAGCGTAGCAGGCAAGACCGATACCATTTCCGTATGTCTCGCTTCCGAGCCCGACACCCTCGACCCCGCTCTCAACAGTGCTGTTGACGGCGCAACCATGATCGCTCACCTCTTCTCCGGTCTCGCAAAGTGGGATCAGGACGCAAACGGCAACCTCGTTATCGTTGCTGACGCTGCTGAGTCTCTTCCCGAGGGCGTTCTCAACGCTGACGGTACCGTAACTTATACCTACACCATCAAGGCAGGTATGAAGTGGTCCAACGGCGATGAGGTTAAGGCTTCCGACTTCGTAAACGCTTGGAACCGCGCTGCTTCCGCAGATCTCGGTGCTGACTACGGTTATATGTTCGAGGTTGTTGACGGCTACGGCACCGACAAGCTTAACGCTACCGCTGACGATGCTGCAAGAACCATCACCATAACCATCTCCAACGCTATTTCCTACTGGAACGAGCTTCTCGCATTCCCCACCTACTTCCCCGTACACTCCTCTGCATACGGCAACGAGGCTTGGGCAACCGAACCCGCTACCTACATCTGCAACGGTCCTTACACCATCTCCGCTTGGGAGCACGACAGCGTTATCACTCTTACCAAGAATGCTAACTACCACGATGCTGCTAACGTTACTATGAACGAGATCAAGATGTTCCTCTCCGACGACGCGAACAACATGCTCTCCAACTTCAAGAACGGTTCTTGGCTCCTCATCGACGACGTTCCCACCAACGAGATCGCAACCCTTAAGAAGGACTACGCTAATGAGTTCGTTATCGCAGGTCAGATCGGTACCTACTACGTTTGCTGGAACGTAAACGAAGACCTCCTTCCCGGCAGCAGCCTTACCGGCGTTGAGAAGGAAAAGGCACAGCAGGAGATCAGAAACGCAATCGCGCTTCTCTTCGACCGTAACTATATTGTAAACGACGTAGCACAGGGCGGTCAGCTTCCCGCTTCCTCCTTCGTTGCTATGGGTATGACCGACGCTGACGGCAACGAGTTCTACAAGAACGCAGGCGACAGCGACGCATACGTTGGTTACTACGATGTATCCGAGTCCGCATACGCAGAAAACTGCGAAAAGGCTCTCGAGATCCTCAAGAAGTACTACTCCAACATCAAGGGCTAATTAAAGTCTTTAATAATAGGGGCTGTGCCACGGCACAGCCCCTTATTATATTGTTTGAAAAAGCAGGAACAGAGCCACGGACTCTGTTCTTTTTTGAGTTATCGCATTCTCCACTCTCTTGTAGAAACTCCCTTGAGCTTTTTAAAGGCTCTCCAAAAGGAGGAAAAGCTGTTAAAACCAACCGCATATCCGAATTGAGATATAATTCGTGCTACGCAATCACACACGTTTTGCTACGCAAGTTGCTACGCAATGAATGTTATTTAGCTCGTTTATAAAAAAGCACACACCGTTGGAATCGCATAGATTCTCAACGGTGTGTGTCAATAAATTTGAGCAATAGTTCGCAGAAGGTACGCCGAGCGTCAGATCTGGGTGTGGCGCAGCATGGTAGCGCGCTACCTTGGGGTAGTAGAGAGTCCAAGGTCAAGACCAAAAAGGAGATTCGAAAGAATCTCCTTTTTTCTTTGTTTCATAAGGCTTTTTGAGCATTTTGGAACTTCATCCAAAATGCTCATTTTTCTTGCCTGTTACGCAGTTTTTTGAAGGGTGTTACGCAATTTGCTACGCAGATTTTAGATTTGAATTGATTTGGTACTTAGCTAGTCAAATCGAGATATAAAAGCAGCTCATCAATGCTAAAAGCCCTGATGCAACGTCCGAATTCGGGTCTGCAACTACCTCTAAAAGAACTGCCAACCGGTCATCTACCGGTTTGTCGCAGCCCGTAGGTTATGCGATAAAAAGCAGTTCTTTTAACATCATTATATCACAATCCAATGAATCTGTCAAGAGTAAATCAAAGCATATTCCGACCCAGCCTCTTTCTATTCATATTATGCTTTCGCTCTGTTTACTCCACAGTTATAACACGCGTCAGAATTGTTTTTAACTTTTTATCCGTCTTACCCGATTGATCCGGATAATAGAAATCGGAATATGCTATGATTGCTTGGTTCGGGCCGATCGGTTTCAGATCCACGTTGCAGCAAGAGCCTGCCCACTGATGAAAATTCGGTCGTTCGGGAGGATTATTCATAAGATGACTTCTATCGTCCGGTGTCATGATCTCGATCGGATCTTCCCAATCTATACCCGATGGATCTTCGGTCGCGCGCAGATAAATACCGGGTCTTCCGTATGCTGCCAGAGTAACACCGCAATCCAGCTTCACTAAGTTGGGAAGCACGCCGCATTTATCGAATTCTTCGGGCTCCGAGAAGGTCTTGCCGCCGTCCGTGGAGCGCGCAAAATACATAGTATTCCACTCAGGACCACCGAGAAACACACTCGTCGCTCGGAGAAGCACGATCATAGAACCGTCATCCATAATTTCCAAAGCGGTTTCAGAAAATCCGTCACACATATACGCTGTCGGATGCTTGGTGGTATTTGGGATATACGGAATATATCCCGCAAGCTCAAAGGAATGCCCGTTATCGGATGATTTATAAATGAGGGACGCACTGCACACGTCAACCCCGCCGTTGTAAGGATTCAGATGCGCACCGGTATAAGATGTGATCCAGATGTTTCCTTCCTTATCCGTGCGAAATCCGCGCCCATAAGGACAGAACGGTGCCATAACAAAGTCCTCTTTTCTAAGGACACCGCGCACCGACATATGAGGATGAATGACTTTGACCTTTTCTTCTGTGCTTTGGGAATCTCCCGCTTTCGTTCTGTATCCCACCCATTCTTTCTTCGAATATTCATCGGGAAGGGTTTCCATATCGTAAATATAATTCGATTGCCCGAAAATATCAATATACATAAACTGCGGATAAGGCCAGCTTCCGTCTTCTTCTTTTGTGATCTTATCGCTTGGAAGCCTTTGTGTTACGATTCTTGCGGGCTTAAGCTCCGAGACCTTGCAGGAAAGCCCCGTTCTCAGCGGGAAATGCAGTCTGTCACCGTTCGGAAGGAGGTGACCCACCTCGGTTTCGCGCATATCTGTCTTTCTTTCCCAGGTTGCTCCGTTATCTTTGGAAACACACCACACGTCTTTATTCCGTCCAAACTCCGCCCAGTTGTCATCGGCATCGTGGGTCTTGATAGCCAAAGTTCCGTCCTCACATTTAAAGATTTCGGGAAATTGCACCTGCCCCCAATAGCTGTCCTCATACGCAGGACCTTGATAGACAACGCTTTCCTTGCTGATGCTTATCTTCATTTAAATTTTCCTTTCAACAGTTCACCGCGACCTTAATAACTCCGTCGCATTTTCTATATTATACCACAAAAGTCAGCTGACTTCAACACCATTCTAAAACTACGGCGACGAATTTCTCTGCCACCTTTTCGTTTGATATATGTTAATTTGAGTTATAAAGCTATAAGCTTCACTGCTACGCAATTTAAGCCTTCGTGCCACGCAGACTGCTACGCAACAAAGCTTTGGAATCGTTTTTGAGTCCCTTTCACCCTCTGAAATTCCGTTAGAATCACACGAGTTATAGGTCAATTTATGAACTAAAGGCCGTTACTTACAACCGATAGAGGCCACAAGTTCAATATTTGGCACCCCTCGGGGTGTTAGAGACCACAAGTTCAATTTTTATCATTCAGACCATATAAGAACGGAGATTTTGATAGAATTTCCATTCTTTTTTGCGCATTTCGGGCAATTTCCGGTTGTATATTTACACGAACAAACAAAAGAGCCTTCACCGGATATTTATCCACAGAGGCCCTTTTATATTTGTAACTTATATCGTTATTTTTGTGTTAAACATTATATGCGGCAGTTTTCGCGGTTCACAATTATTGTGCTCCGTACTTCACACTCAAATCTTTTACTATCGCAGTGATAAACTTTGCTCCTGCCGTTTTTCCTGAGCCGAAATACTCAACGGGCGCGCCGCGGTCAAAAGCAACCGTGATGGCGTGATTGATGGAGCTTGACACTTGACATGCGATCGACTGATAACGGTTCGCAACTGCAGGATACAGTTCCTTCATAATACTTTTTAGAAACACAGGAGTTCTCACAACTTGAACAATAACTTCAACAAGGCATTAATAACCCACGATATAACAAGGTACGCCCGAGTTATGTGCCGCTTTTACGCTCACTTAACCGGTTTAAAAAACAGCTCAAGTATACGCAATCCTTTTTTCTCTATATATTGATAAGTTGTTTCGAGCTTCTTCCTTGCTAAGTTAACTGAATCAACTATTTTATGCACTCCTCCTTGATCTACAAGTAATTTTCGCGCCGAAGCATAGAGAGCATCGTTGGCAAACTTCAAAGATACATAAAACTCACCGCGTTCAAGACGGCTCTTGATAACCGATTCAACCTTATCAATAGAAACATCATCAAAAAGCAATCCCTCTCTTACGTGGTAATTGCACTTTTTGGCCACGCATACCGGCATTGGAGGATCCGAGTCAGGCTTATGAGTGAGAGTGAGTTCCTTGGTAGTAACACAGAAGTGATCGTAATCTATTCCTTCGCGGTTCTTTGATTTTTTTGTATTTGAAGCATCACCCCAGGTTGTGTCCATATAATAGTAATCGCCCTCTAGCTTTAAAAGATTAAATGCATGTGATCCCCTGTCGGTATCTCCTACTACATACGCGCACTCAATACCAAGACGGTTCAATATGTACTGTGTCGCTTTGGCATAACCGGCGCATATAGCTTTTTTCTTTACGAGCACTCCGTATATAGATGCGAGAGTATGAACTTCTTTTCGGCTGTTTTTCTTTTCGCTCTTTTCAAGCCCGACAGAATCGTAATCTACCAAAGCTATAATATTTTGATATACCTGCTTTACAACCTCGTAATCGCTCATACTTGCGTCAACAGACTTCAAAAATTCCTTCATCGATTTTTCGATTTTTCTCTGTCTTCTGGCAAGCGTCGCTTTGCTTATCGAATGCTTAAAGCTGACTTTTGTTACAACGTTACTTTGAGGATTTGAATATACCATATAAGAATATAACCAAAAGATCTCGGGCGAATCGTATTCAATATATCTGACAACCTTGAGTATATCGTCATAATACACTTTCGGGTAATCCAACTGTATTTCTTCTTTAAGCATCAACATGCCGTACTTCAGATCATCGTACACACACTTTAATGTAAACGGTAAGAAATTATACGCATATTTCGGATACTCACCTTCAACACGGTTTCTGACACACTGATTATTCATTATCTACACATGTTGGCGATCATAAAAAAATCACAAACGCCGTTCCTTTCCTTTTTGTAATTATAACACTGTTATTCCCATTTGTCAACACCAAAACCAAGCTCCGCCAAAAATCATTCTCTGTGAATCTGTTTTTGTAAATTGGAGCTTGTCGATAGTTATATTACAACTACCGTATCATCAAAATCACGATCGGACTGATAGCGCGTGTTTGTAAATCTTGGTACAATATAATGCTCGAATCTTTGCTTTAACGAAAGTCTTGAATGTCAATTTGCTGTTTAAGGACATTCTGCGCCGCAAACGGTACAATTCAAGCCGTCAAAGCTATGACCTGTGGCATTGATATAGTTCACAGTGGTACCGATACAATAGAAATCACCAAAAGAACTATCATAGTTGGGATGGCTTTGAGAATACCACGTAGTCCGGATATAAACAGCATTCTCGGGAATCTCAATATTGTGAACCAGAACACCGTATACACCGCTTCCGTCAGTATGCTTGATTCCGCTGACATAATTCTTGTTCGCATCATAGAATGCAAATCCTGTGGTCGTACCCGTGCTGGCGGTATTGGCAGTCAGTATTTCCAACGATGTGTACCCGGAAATATCCACATAGTCACTGGCACACCACGTTGTATAATTTGTAAATTCGCCGGTAGTTGCGATAATCATTTTTCCATCAGTCCATATGAACTGATCCGTAACATCCATCGTGGTCATTTGCAGTTCGGAATGGCCGCAGACGGAGCAAATATTTGTGGAATAGCCCTTTTCCGTGCAGGTGGGTGCGGTAACTATTGTATCATAATTATGACCCGGTGCGGGAATTGTCTCCTCAAGAGAGCTATACTCGCAGAATGTGCAGTAATGCACAACGCCACCGGATTCAGTACAGGTAACCTCCGCCACAGCGGTTTCCAGCACATGATCGCAAAGGTGCGGCACATGAACGGCGAACTGATTTTTGGTCCGGTACAGCGCATCATAGCGGGTGGAGTACCAGTTCACATCCACGGTATTGGAATCAGAATGGAAGGTCAGCAGTGCAATCATGCCATAATGATTGGAGATATCGTCATTCTGACGGTCAAACAGCAAGGACGTCACGTCTCTTCCGTCACCGTTTTGATCTACCCGTGTGATCACATCGGGGCTGTGGATATGGCCGCCCATCGCCAGAACCACGTTCTTATAATCCTTGAAGGCTTCCCAAACATCGTCGCCGCTGGGATATCCGGGGAGATAGGTACTTACATCCCAGTTGTCACCCGGGTCAAGGAAACTGCCGTCATCGTTCATATACGCATGGCAGTTGATTATCACGTTTTTCTCAGGATAGGACTCCACAACGCCTTGAGCCCAAGCAAGTACATTCAAATCGGGCGCCCATCCAAGAGAGAGAACCATATATTCCCTTTCACCCACGGTAAAAAACCAGTATGTATGATCCAGCTTGTTGGCATGATAAGAGCCGCCGAACCAGCTTTGATTGGAGCCGTAGGTGGCATAGTCATAATACTGATTGAACCGTTCGGAATCATCGTGATTGCCACGCATAGGCATCCAAGGAATTCCGGAAGCATTCAGGATATCGGTGCCTGCTTCGCAAAAAGTCCATTGGGTATCGTTATTGTCGTTAACCATGTCGCCCATATGCATAACAGCTTGAATATTCAGAGTTTCCTCGTGATCGGCTATCCATTGCATCAAACCGTAATAAGTTTGCGGCCATTTGTCAACCAGCTCCTGGGTGTCAGGGATCACAACCACGGTGTAGTCGCCCTCAGCAAAATCGGGGATGAGCCAGTCAGTGCCCAGTTCGTTTCTGCCGCACCAAATACATACACCGGCGGTATAGCTGTGCTCTCCTGCGATATCCACATAGCTGTCTATATAACTGTTACCGCAGGCGCAGACATGAGTAGTGTAGCCTTGTTCTGTACAGGTAGGCTCGGTGACGGCAGAAGTGTATATATGTGTGTGGTCGGCTTCAACAGTCGTTTTGTCAGACAGAAACACCGATGCCAAAATGGCGATGACGGCTATAACTATCACCAACGCCACGATGGCAAAGCCGCGGCAAATATTATGCTTATCCATTTTCGTGCTCCTCAATTTCATAACAAGGCAACTCAAAAACCATGATCCGCTCGCGCGCATCTTTAGTTTCAAAGAGATCTCCGCATTCGATCTCGTTGTAAAATTCGAGCTCGTCGAGAGTCATAAGATAGCACATAAATTCGTCCGAGGGATAATAGAAAAACAAAAGTATCTCACGCGGATCGGCATAATACGAATCAATGATCCTCGCCATCACCTTTTGCAGTATTTCAAGCGAAAAGGGATTGAAGAAATAACATCTGTTCACATCCGTCGGAACTTCGTATTCTTCCGCGCGGGTCAGAACGAAGCGGAGCTTTGCTTTTTGGTGCGCCGTCTTTTGGTTTTCAAGCGCGGATTGATAGATGCGTTCGTCGTATTCAATGCCTATCGCGTCCGTTTTTGTGCGGTATGAGAAGAAAAATCCGACTCTTCCTTTTCCGCAGCCGTAATCGAGAAGGGTGTCGCCCTCTCCAAGAAGTCCGCTCTCCGCAAGGCGTTCAAGGACGCAGTAGGGCGTAGGCTCATATGGGTAGCGGTATTCGTCCGCGTTTTTATCGTCGCGCCCGACGGTCTTGATCTGCAGGATCTTATCCCACGAAAATTCTTTATTCATTCTTCGCCTCGGAAAGCTTATGAATCTGCACGGTTGCTTTTATACGTTTAATTATATCACATTTAATACAATAATTCAACCGTTTTTGCGCCGATTGACAAAAGTATGCAATTATGATATAATAAAAGAAAGTGAGGTATAATTATGTTATGGAATCCCTGGCACGGCTGCCGCAAGCTCAGCGACGGCTGTAAGAACTGTTACGTTTACCGAATAGATTCAAGGCACGATAAGGATGCCGGCGAGATCAGAAAGAACGAGTCAACCTTCCTCGAGCCCGTAAAGAAAAACCGACGCGGTGAATACAAGCATCCCTCGGGAACCTTCTTTTTCACCTGCTTTTCCTCCGATTTCTTTCTCGAGGACGCCGACGTCTGGCGAGACGACGCCTGGAGGATAATGAAGGAAAGAAGCGATTGCCACTTTTTGTTTATCACCATGAGTATCGACCGATTCCGCGATTGTATTCCCG
>JAGBYM010000167.1 GCA_017628755.1 Clostridia bacterium
GAATTTTCTGCCGTCGGCTTCAATGTCGTTTCTGCCCGTGGGTACGGCGTCAATGCCAAAGGTGCGGCAGGCTTCGGCGATTACCGAAAGCTGTCGCGTGACGCTGTGGATATCGGCGCGCGAGATGAAGCTGAAGCAGAGGTTTCCAAGGTCGTGGAATACTGCGCCTCCGCCCGAAAGACGGCGCGAAAGAAGAACACCGTCAGCGTCCATCTTCGGGAGATTGCACTCGGCACGCGAATTCTGATTTTTGCCTATAACGACCGTCGACGCATTCTGCCAGAGGAAGAGAATTTCGTCCTCCGCGCCGATCTGTTTTGTCATGTACTCCTCAGCCGCAAGATTGAGGTGAGGATTTGTTGAATTTGATTTTATAAAGTATTTCATATTCCCATTATACAACGAAGAAGCGGCTTTGTCAATATTCTTTTGACAAAAAAGAAAGATCAAAATGTAATTACAAGATTACATCAAAAAAACAAGCCGATAAAATCATTTTTTTCTTGACTTGTTTCCTAATTATATGGTATACTCAAAATGACGCAAATCGAAAATGTGTAATTACATAAAAAAGGAGATATAAAACAATGCCGGTTATGCCGAACAAAGAAAAAGCACTTGGTATGTACAGCAAGATGTACGAGATCCGTCAGTATGAGGAGACGGTAAAGTACCTCTTCTTCGAAGGTATCATGCCCGGAACCATTCACCAGAGCGCGGGAGAAGAAGCTTCCGCAGTAGGAGTTATCTACGATCTTCGCCGTGAGGACGTCGTTTACTCGACCCACCGTCCCGCAGGTCACGACCTTGCAAAGGGCGTTTCTCTCCGTTCCATGATGGCGGAAATGTTCGGAAAGGTTGACGGCTGCTGTAAGGGTAAGGGCGGCGCTATGCACACGGGCGATATGTCTGTAGGCGTTCCCCCCGCAAACGCTATCGTAGGCGGTAATATTCCGATCGCGGCAGGTACCGCACTTGCATTTATGATGCAGAAAAAGGACAACATCGCTGTTTCCTTTATGGGCGACGGTGCAACTAACGAAGGCTCCTTCCATGAGGCTATCAACTTTGCGGCTACATGGAAGCTTCCCGTTGTTTTCGTATGTGAAAACAACCTCTATTCCGCAACCACCTCCATCCATCTGACCACCCTTCTCGAGGATCCCGCAGCAGGACGTGCTTCTGCTTACGGCTGTCCCGGTGTAGTTGTTGACGGTAACGACGTTCTCGCAGTCAACGAGGCAATGGCAGTTGCTGTCGAGCGCGCTCGCTCGGGCGAAGGTCCCACCATTCTCGAGCTCAAGACCTACCGTAAGTACGGTCACTCGAGAAACGACGCTTGCGGCTACAGACCCAAGGAAGAAGAGAAGGAATGGCTTGAGGATCGCGATCCCATCAAGACCTTCCGCGCAAGACTTCTTGACGAAGGCATTGCTACCGAGGAAGAGATCGCACAGGTCGAAGAGGCAGTTGATGCAGCTATCGACGATTCCGTTGAATTCGCAAAGAACTCCCCCGTGCCTCCTCTTGAGAGCGCACTCGAGGATATCTACGCGGACTGATAAGAAGGAGGTAAAGAAAAATGGCAGTTATGTCAATTGCAGATGCGCTTAAAGCAGCTATAGCAGAAGAAATGCGCCGCGATCCGAGCGTTTACGTGCTTGGTGAGGACGAGGATATCCCCGGCGGTATGGGCGGTGCCTTCACCGTTACCAAGGGTATCGGCGACGAATTCGGAAGACTTGAAAATATCAACGGCGAGATCAAGGAAGGCCGTTGTATCAACACCCCCATTTCAGAGATCATGATCTCGGGCGTTTGCGTAGGCTCGGCTATGTACGGTATGAGACCCGTTGCAGACCTTCAGTACTGCGACTTCCTCTTCTGTATGATGGACCAGCTTGTAAACCAGGCGGCTAAGATGAGATATATGTCGGGCGGACAGCTCAGCGTTCCCATGGTTATGCGTTGCCCCTCGGGTGCGACCAACCGTGGCGCACAGCATGCACAGAGCCCCGAGACCTTCTTTGCTCACGTTCCCGGTCTTAAGGTAATCTGCCCCTCGACCGCATACGACGCAAAGGGTATGATGAAGCAGGCTATCCGCGATAACAACCCCGTTATCGTATTCGAGCACAAGCTCCTCTACGGAAGCAAGCGTAAGGAAGTTGGCGCGATCAACTCCGCGGGCGAGGTTCCGGATGGCGATTACACCGTTCCCTTCGGTAAGGCGGCTATCCGCCGCGAGGGTACCGACGTTACCATCGTTGCTAACCTTCTTATGAACTACAAGGCTCAGGAAGCAGCTGCAGAGCTTGAAAAGGAAGGCATTTCCTGTGAGGTCATCGACCCCCGTTCCCTCCTTCCCTTCGACTACGAGACCGTAGTTGAGTCGGTAAGAAAGACCGGTAAGCTCATGATCGTTCACGAGGATAACTACAACTGCGGTTGGGGCGCACAGGTTGCATCCTACTTCGCAGAGAATGAGATCTTCCTCCTTGACGCTCCCATCGTCCGCATTGCGGCTAAGGATACCCCCGTTCCTTTCTCCCCCGATCTTGAAAATTACGTTATCCCCTCCAAGGAGGATATCATCGAGGCGGCTCGCAAGCTTGCTCGCGCATAAGGAGAGCTCGGAATGGTTAAGAAAGTTGTTATGCCCTCCGCCGGTCAGACGACCGACGAGGCTACAGTTACAAAAATACTCGTTAAGGTCGGCGACAGCGTAAAGAAGGGCGATCCCCTTCTTGAAGTCGAGACCGACAAGACGGTTCTTCCCATCGAAAGCTTTGCGAAGGGCTTCGTAACCGAGATCTTCGTCAAGGAATTTGATAAGGTCGATGCAGGCACCGCGCTTCTCGCTATCGGTGACGAAAAGGATCTTGAGGCGGCAAAGAACGGCGCATCAGCTGCAGCTCCCGCTCCCGCGGCAGCACCCGTTCCCGTAGCGGCGGCAGATGACGATGAGGACGATTTCGCTCCCATTATTCCCGGTTCTGCTCCCGTAGTTGCGGCAGCTCCCGCTCCCGTAGTTTCCGCTCCCGTAGCAAAGGCTTCGGGCGACTACAAGGCTATGCCCAACGCAAAGAAGCTTGCATCCGAGCTTGGAGTTGATCTCTCCACCGTTGTTCCCGCAAACGGCGAGTTCATCAAGGCAAGCGATGTTAAGCTCGCGGCTGAAAACAAGCCCGCTGCAGCAGCTGAAGCTACCGCTCCCGAGGCAGATTACGTTGACGAAAAGCTTCCCAATATCAGAAAGGTTATCGCAAAGGCGATGCATACATCCCTTTCTACTATGGCACAGCTCACGCTCAACACCTCCTTCGATGCTACAAAGATCCTTGCTCTCCGCGAACAGCTCAAGGCAAATGCGGAGAAGTTCGGATATGGAAATATCACTCTCAACGACATGATCCTCTTTGCCGTTTCGAGAGTTATCCTTAACCACAGAAGTCTCAATGCGAACTACCTCGACGACACCATGAGATTCTTTAACACAGTAAATCTCGGTATCGCAGTTGACACCGACCGCGGACTTCTCGTTCCCACCCTCGCGCATGCGGAAAAGCTTTCTCTCAATGAGCTTTCGGCTCAGGCGAAGGCTCTCATCGGCGAGGCGCAGAAGGGTACTATCGCTCCCGATAAGCTCAAGAACGGTTCCTTCACCGTAACCAATCTCGGCTCGCTCGGTATCGAGTCCTTCACTCCCGTTATCAATCCTCCCCAGACCGGTATTCTCGGTGTTGATACCATCACCCGCAGAATCAAGGAGGTAAACGGCGAGGACGTTACCTATCCCGCAATGGGACTTTCTCTCACATTCGACCACAGAGCACTCGACGGCGCACCCGCTGCGAAGTTCTTAAAGGAACTCGTATTTGCGCTCGAAAACTTCGATATGCTTCTTATAAAATAACCAACTGTAAAACTGCGTTTTACAGTTGAGGATCGCGCGCTTATCGCCGCCGCCAAAATCATTGATTTTGGCGGCTCCCCTCGGCGCGCGGACTCGCTTGGCTCGTCAGAAAGGTGTTTTTTCGTCGGCAAAGCCACCGAAAAAACGGATTATAATAACACTGACATATACAATTGACAAATGTAAGAGAGGATTTTGAAAATGTACGATCTTATTGTGATCGGCGGAGGTCCGGGCGGCTATAGCGCCGCCCTCTCTGCCGCTAAGGCAGGCAAAAAGGTTTGCCTCTTTGAAAAAGAAAATCTCGGCGGAACATGCCTCAACGTAGGCTGTATCCCCACCAAGTATATCCTCGACCGCGCAACTGCTCTTGAAAAGATCAGACATATGACGGGCGAGGGAATGCTTCGTAACGCCGGCGAATTTTCCTTCAAGAAAATTATGACCTCGAAGGCGGGCGCGATCAACAAGCTCATTTCCGGCATCGCAGGTATGCTCAAAGCATCGGGTGTTGAGGTGGTCACCGGTCTTGCTTCCTTCAAGAACGCAAATACCGTAACCTGCAATGGCACCGATTACGAGGCTAAAAACATCATTATCGCCACGGGCTCGACACCGATCAGAATCCCTTTCCCCGGCAACGAGCTTTGTATCGACAGCACTGCGGCTCTCGCGCTGACCAAGCTTCCCCGTAAGATCTGTATCATCGGCGGCGGCGTTATCGGTCTTGAGCTCGGCTCTGCTTTCAGAGCCTTCGGCGCAGAGATCGTGATCGTTGAGCTTATGGGTTCGCTCCTTCGTGGAGAAGAGAAGGCGGCAAGCGATATGCTCGTCCGCAGTCTTGAGGGCAGAGGTATCGAGATCAAGTGCTCTACCAAGGTTGAGTCTGTCGAAAAGAACGGCGCGGCATTTACCGTTCACACCTCCGCTGGCGACGTTACCGCAGATTGCGTGATCTCCGCCGCAGGCAGACGCGCAAACACCGAGGGACTTTGTGTTGAAAATGCGGGTCTTTCTCTTGAAAAGAACGGCACTATCGCCGTTAACGAATATCTGCAGACTAAAGTCGAGAACATCTACGCTATCGGTGACGTTATCGGCGGTTATATGCTCGCGCATGCGGCTTATACCGAGGCTGAGGTCGCTGTTGACAACATTCTCGGCGAAAAGGTCGCTCTCAACCACAGCATTATGCCCCGCTGTGTATACACCATTCCCGCGTTCGCCGCTGTCGGCATTTCCTCGCAGACCGCTGCTGACAAGGGTATCGAAACCGTCGTAGCTCGCTTTGACTACCGCGGAAACGGTATGGCAGTTGCCGAGGGCGAGCAGGGATGCGTATTCGCAATTATGGAAAAGGCAACGAAGAAGTGCATAGGCTTCACTCTCGTAGGCGCGCAGGCACCCGAGATGATCACTGCCGCTTCGATCGCCGTTGAGCGCGGTTACACTCAGGAGGATTGGCGCAAGCTTACAGTTGCTCATCCGTCTCTCTCCGAAATGCTCCGCGAAGCAGTCGTCAACGCGAGATTTTAATATATGACTACACTTTATATCATCCGCCACGGCGAGACCGACCTCAACCGTCAGGGACGCTTTTGCGGAAGCACTGATATGCCGCTCAACGAGCGCGGAATCGCGCAAGCAGAAACTCTTCGCGAGCCTATGTCAAGGGTTGAGCTTGACCGAATCTATTCGAGCCCCCTTGAGCGTGCCGTAAAAACTGCCGAATGCATAAGAAACGGCCGCGATATCGAGATCATCACCGCAGAAGGTCTTAAAGAGATCCATTGCGGCAAGTGGGAAACCCTCAGGCGAGACGAGATCGAGGCAAGGTGGCCGGGCGGGATTGAGCTTTGGGAAACAAAGCCCGATATACTCCGTATGGATGACGGTGAAACCTTCGCCGAGGTTCAGGAGCGCGTCAGCCGCGCCCTGATCGACATCGTGCGCCGTGAGCGCGGACACAAGATCGCTATCGCTTGCCATCTGATGACGATTCAGATGATTATGCTAACGATCCTGCAGGCTTCCATCCGTGATATCTGGAAGGTGGTTCCAACCGCCACCAACACCTCGATCACCACAATAGAGATTGAGGATAACGGAGATTTCCGTGTTGTCCGCTGGTCGGATGACAGCCATCTTCCCGCAGAACTCAAGGATGCTAATATGAAGGTAGCGAATATGGATGATGTGCTTGCGGGTGCAAAGTACTCCATCAACGACGTCGTAGGAAAGCATCACTTTGATTATTTTTCCAACAAATAATAGAGGTATAAAAATGAACAAGAATTTAGTAGAAGGCAAGATTGCCGTTGTAACAGGTTCGGGTCAGGGAATCGGCGAGGCTATCGCGCGCAGACTTGCAGAGTTTGGCGCAAAGGTCATCATCACCGATATTAACCGCGAAAAGGGTCAGGCTACCGCAGATGCTCTCTGCGCGGAAGGCTACGAGGCTGCTTTCAAGTATTTTAACGTAACCGATTTCGATAACCTTAAAGCTGAGATCGAGGATATGAGAAATATCTTCGGACGCATTGATATCTGGGTTAACAATGCGGGTCTCACCGGCACTCTCCGTGTTGACGAGATCACCCTTGAGCACTGGGACAAGATGCAGACCATTGATATCAAGAGCGTATTCTTCTGCACTCAGGCTGTCTATGAGATCATGAAGGAGCAGAAGTACGGCAAGCTCGTACATATCTCCTCTATGGCGGGCGAGCGCGGCGGACGTTCCTCCTCCTGCGCATATTCCTCCGCAAAGGCGGCTGTTCTCAATATGTCGAAGTGCTTTGCGCTCTCCGGCGGCGAGTACAATATCACATCCAACTGCGTATGCCCCGGCAGAACCCTCACCGCTATGGCTCAGGGTCTCTCTTGGCTTACCGACCCCAAGGACGATCCCAAGCTCACCATCCCCATGGGACGCTTCGGAACTCCCGAGGATATCGCAAACGCCGTTCTTTTCCTCTCCTCCGATCTTTCGTCCTATATCACCGGCGATATCATCGACGTAAACGGCGGACTTTATATGAAATAAGTTGCTAGTTGCTAGACGCTAGTTGCTAGTTAAAGGTAACTTTTCTCGCTGATGCTCGAAAAGTATTCGATTGAAAAAGAAAATTTCCGCACCCGAGGGTGCGGAAATTAACCTTCAACTAGCAACTAACAACTAGAAACTAGCAACTATCTTTTAAGAATAACGCTATTATGCTCCGTCAGCACGGGTGGGAAGACCAGCTTTTTAGGTGCGCTCTCGGGCGCTGCTATGCGTTCGAGGAGAAGCTCTGCGGCGGTGGTTCCCATTTGTATCGGATCTTGCGCATAGGTGTTGAAATCTATCGGGCAGGGCATATAGTCGCGGCTGTAATCGTCGTTGCAGATGACGCTTACGTCATCGGGCACGCGGATCCCGTATCCGCGCAGGATATCGACCATTCCCGCCGCCATAAGTCCCGTTGTCGAAAAGACGGCTGTGAAGCGTTTTTCGGGCGGCAGCTCGGCAAGAATAGATCCGAATTCGCATCCGCTTTTGTATCTGCGGTCGCCGTAAAAGACGAAGCTCTGGTCAATTTTGAGTCCGTGCTCACGCATGGCGTCAAGGTAGCCTTGCGTTCTGTCGCGGCAGGTGACCGACGTTGAAGGTCCCGCAATGTGTGCGATGCGGCGGTGTCCGCGCGCGATGAGATAGGCTGTCGCAAGGTAGCCGCAGCGGTAATTGTCAATCGTGACGACGTCGGTATCGACAGAGCGCAGAAAGCGGTTGACGAAGATCAGGGGCGTTTTGATCTCGCCGATGAGGTCGACGAGCTTTCGGCTCTCGATCGCGTTGAGCAGAAAGATGCCCGAAAATCCGTTTTTCGCCGCGTATTTCAGAGTGTCGCATTCGGTGCCGGTTTCGTAGTCGCTGAGCGAAATTACGGTACGCATCCCCTCTTTCGCGAGTCTTTGGCGGATTCCGTCGATGAAGCCGAGTATGATGGGATTGTGGAGCTGACCCGCGATGATCAGAGCCGTGCCGTTGTTGCGAAGCTCGGCAGAGCGTCTCCGTTGACGCTTCTCGTATCCGCTCGTTTCTACAGCGGACAGGACCTTTTCGCGTGTTTCGGCGGAAACACAGTCTTCGCCGTTCAGTACGCGAGATATCGTGGCTGTCGAAACGCCTATTTCTTTCGATATTTCAAGTAAAGTTTTGCCCATTTGATCATCCTCCCTAGTTGTTACACCTATATTTTACATTAATTACATCGAAAAATCAACTGTAATTTCATAAATTTTATGAGAAAAGAGGCATTTATGAAAAAAAGATTGCTTGTATTTTCGGTTGACGCGATGGTTTTTGAGGATCTCGCGTATCTCCGCACAAAACCTAACTTCAAAAAATACCTCGAGGGCGGAAGCGTCGTCGAGCGTATCCGTTCGATCTACCCCACGGTTACGTATCCCAACCACGTCAGCATGATGACGGGCTGCTATGCGGATAAGACGGGGGTATATTCTAACTATACCTTCACCACAGATTCAAAGGAAGATAAATGGCAGTGGTTCCACGACAACGTAAAGTGCAAGGATATCTTCACCGCGGCAAAGGAAAAGGGTTACACCACCGCTTCGATTTTCTGGACCTGCACGGGCTGCCATCCCGACATCGACTACCTCATCAACGAATATTGGATGCCTAATAAGGGAGATACCCTCGAATCCTCCTTTGCCGATGCCGGCTCCTCGCCCGAGGTAATCGAGATCATCAAGAGCCACGCCGATCTCCTTCATCCCGATTACGTTAAGGGCGGCAGAAAGAATTTCATGGTTCATCCTTACGATGACGAGTTCCTTGTTGCATGTGCCGCCGATATCATCAGAAAATTCGCGCCCGAGGTGACCTTCGTTCACGACGGACAGATAGACGGTATCAGACATACAAACGGAGTCTTCGGCCCCCATCTCTATCCTGAGCTCGACCGCGTTGACAAGCATCTCGGTCAGCTTTGCGAGGCTCTTGAGGACGCGGGCGTGCTTGAAGAGACAGACATCTTCATGGTCAGCGACCACGGTCAGCTTGATATAAAGAGAACCATCAAGCTCAATGCGCTTCTTGCCGATCACGGTCTCGTTGACGTCAGCGAAAAGGGCAAATGCATCGATTACAGAGCATATTGCCTCTCGAACGCAATGTCCTCCCTTGTTTATCTCAAGGATCCCGCAGATAAGGAGCTCCATGACAGAGTGTACAAGCTCCTCTGCCACCTCCGCGATGAGGGCATTTACGGCTTTACCAAGGTCTACACCCGCGAGGAGATCGCAGAGAAGGAGCATCTTGACGGTGATTTCTCCTTCGTTCTCGAATCCGACGGATACACCTCCTTCTCGGATAGCTGCAAGCGTCCGCTCGTAGCGCAGCTTGACCTGACCGACTTCCGCTTCGGCAGAGCTACCCACGGTCACCATCCCGACCTCGGACCTCAGCCGACACTTGTTGCAAAGGGCCCGTCAATCAAGGAAGGCGTTGTTGTCGACCGACGTCCCATCGTCGATGAAGCTCCCACTTATGCGAAAATCCTCGGCGCTGATCTTTCCGATGCGCAGGGTTCCCCCATTGTTGAGATTCTTAAATAAGGGCAAAAATAAGAGGGCAAAGTGCAAAGTGCAACATGGAAAATGCAAAATGCAAAATGCAACA
>JAGBYM010000168.1 GCA_017628755.1 Clostridia bacterium
AATTTGTTGCGCTGTAATTAGTGGACAGTGGTTAGTGGACAGTGAACAGAAAGATGCGAATGATAATTTAATTTGTACTTTCAGTCTATTGTACTGACAAATAATTTAATTTTTTAAAATAATCTCGGATATTGAGAAGTGTTTAGCTTCAAAATATCCGAGATTTTCTATTTACTTATTTAATTATTACTTTTATTTATTATATTATTATGCCTTACAAAATTGCAAACGTACTGAACGAAATTACAGATCCAGCTCCGCAACTTTCTGTCCACTGTCCACTAACCACTGTCCACTCGGATCTGTCCACTAACCACTGCCCACTAAAAAACCACCGCCGAAGCGGTGGTTTTCTTCATAGTTATTTCGCGTAATCCACAGCGCGGGATTCGCGGATGATATGAATCTTGATCTGACCGGGATACTTGACGTCTTCCTTGATCTTCTGCGCCATATCGCGCGCGATGATCTTCATGGTAACGTCATCGACCTCCTCGGGCTTGACCATTACGCGGAGTTCGCGGCCCGCCTGAATAGCGTATGCCTTTTCAACTCCCTGGAAGTCCTTGGCGATCTCCTCGAGCTTTTCAAGTCTCTTGGTGTAGTTCTCAAGATCCTCGCGTCTCGCGCCGGGTCTTGCCGCGGAAATAGCGTCGGCAGCCTGAACGAGAACTGCAATGATGGTCTTGGGTTCAACGTCATTGTGGTGCGCCTCGATAGCGTGGATGACCTCGCGGCTCTCCTTATACTTCTTGGCAGCGTTTACGCCGATCTGTACGTGAGTACCCTCGACGTCGTGGGGGAATGCCTTACCGATATCGTGGAGAAGACCTGCGCGACGAGCGGTTGCCGCGTCAACGCCAAGTTCCTCCGCCATGATTCCTGCGAGGAATGCAACCTCAACAGAGTGCTTGAGCACGTTCTGACCGTAGGACGTACGGTAGCGAAGTCTTCCGAGAAGCTTGACAAGCTCGGGGTTAAGTCCGTGAACGCCAACCTCGAAGGTAGCGCGTTCGCCCGCCTGCTTGACTCCTGCCTCGACCTCGCGCTTAGCTTTTTCAACCATCTCCTCGATTCTGGTAGGATGGATGCGTCCGTCCGCGATGAGCTTTTCAAGCGCAAGTCTTGCGATCTCGCGGCGAACGGGGTCGAAGCCCGAAAGTGTGATAGCCTCGGGGGTATCGTCGATGATGAGATCGACTCCCGTAAGCTTTTCAAGCATAAGAATGTTTCTTCCTTCGCGTCCGATGATGCGTCCCTTCATCTCCTCTCCGGGGAGAGATACAGATGTAATGGTGGTCTCGGATACGTTATCTGCGGCGTATCTCTGAATAGCCAGCGAAATGTAATTGCGCGCCTTGGTGTCTGCCTCGTCCTTGAACTGCTCCTCAAGCTCGCTGAGTCTCTGGGCAAATTCAAACTTGGCAACGCTTTCGAGCTTTTCGATAAGCTCGGTCTTCGCCTCCTCGGCGGTGAGACCCGAAATGCGCTCCAGCGCCTTGGTCTGAAGCTCAAGCGAAGCGTTCAGCTGCTCGCGAACGATCTCGTTATCCTTGATGCGTTTGTCGAGCTGTTCATTCTTCTTCTCGAGCTGCTCGGTCTTTTTATCGAGCGTTTCTTCTTTTTGTGTCAGTCTGCGTTCCGATCTTGTGATCTCGCCGCGGCGCTCCTTGATCTCGCGCTCGTTTTCCGAACGCATCTGGTTGATCTCTTTCTGAGCCGCCAAGATCATCTTGTTTGCTTCGGCTTCTGCAGTAACTTTTGCATCGGCTTCGATCTTCTTTGCGCGCTCTTCAGCAACACCGAGCTTCTTCTCGGCGATCGAACGGCGGATAAGAATACCAAGCAGTATGCCAAGTCCGAGCATTACGATACCAACCGCAACACAGATGATAATTTCAATCATTTCCAATTTCGTTTGCACCTCCTTTTGTGTCGTCTTTCTTCAAATAATTTATTATGAGATATATACTAAATAAAAGAATAAACTCATACCACTTTATTTTATCACAAAAGAGTGTGTTTGTCAAGGAAAAAATGCAGAAAGTTTAAATACTTCCTGCATTTTTGGCATATTTTCAACAAAAATTGTATATTTATTCGTCGTCTCCAATATCGTATCTACAGAACGGGTCCATTTTATGTCTGCGCTCAAAGGGGATCGCAACGAAAAATACGGTAAGAAAGATCGCGCAAAGCGCGGTTACCGCTATTGCAGGATTGAATCTTGCCATGATGACGGTAAGATCATCCATTACGTAATATTTGAAAAACTGGTACCTGATAATGTAGGGCATAAACGTCGGATATACAGGCAAAATCAAGGCAATCGGCACAAGCCACTTGCCCGGGAAGAAGGTTTTGAACCAAAGCTTTGCGCGGTTGGTGGAGACCGCCATCGGGTCGCCAGAGAGAATGATAACCGCGAATACCAACAGGTAGAGCGACAGCACTCCAGCGATGATAAAGGACCACACGTAAATCGCCGTCACGGGCTCAAGAGCATTGGCCAGAAGTGCAGTATAACTGTCATCCTGACCGGGGGTATAGGACGCCGCGCCCTTGATTGCCTGCGTTACCATTTCGTTGACGGATTGCAAGCTGTACATAGTCTCTCCGTCATAAAAGCGCACGCACTTGATAAGGCAGAAGAACCACGAAGCAAGCGTCAGCGCCGCCGGTGAGCAGTATTTTACCCACACAAGCGCCCTCTCAAGCTTATGCCTTGAGCGAGTTTTCTGCGAAATTTGTCTTTCTCTTGCCATTTTTTAATTTTCCTCGGGCATTCCTTCAAGGAAGTATGCCGCTTCCATATCGGCAACGGAGAGCGCAAAGGCGAGCGGAAACATTTCAAGTGCCTTGCCGACAGTGCCATTGTCCTCGGGGCCCGAAAATCCCATATGATATCTGATCGCAAAAGCCTCGTCACGGGTGAGTCTCATAAAGCCGGAGGCGATGTAAACCGACTTTTCACCGTGTCCGTAGGGCAGAGTGTCGTCGATGGTGTAGTAAGGAACAACAGTCCAGGTGCCGTTCTTCTTAACGTTTCTGCTGTCAACGCGGTAGAAATTGATCTTGCAGAGGTCATGAAGCAGCGCGGCGATCGCGATGCTTTCGTCGCTGTAATGAATGCCGTAGACCTCCTTCATGCGCTTACGGTTCATGATGTCAACGAGGCATTCGTAGACGTTGAGGCTGTGACGGCAGAGACCGCCAACCTCAGCACCGTGGAATCTTGTTGATGCGGGAGCCGTGAAGAAATCGCAGGATTCCGAGCAAAGATATGCAAGAAGCTCAGCCGAGCCCTCGCGCGTGATCTTTTCCTTGTAGATCGAAATAAATTTTTCCTTATCTGACATAAACATTTTATCCTCTTTCCGCCTCGGCTTGTGCCTCAGCCTCCTTTATTGCTGCAATATTGTCTTCGTGTTCTTTGAGAGTTGTCGCGTAGTACATAACTCCGTAGCTGTCGGATACGAAATAGTAATACGCCACGTCGGTCTGCGCGGGTTCAAACGCGCAGGCGATCGAGTTAAAGCTGGGATTGCATATCGGACCCGGAGTCAAGCCCGGTCTGTTATATGAATTGTAGGGATTGTCAAGATTAAGATCCTCACCCGTGATGTCGGTAACTCTCTCGCCTGCCTCGCATGAGAGCGCATAAACGACTGTCGAGTCGCATTCGAGGTAGGGGAAGGTAACGGGATCCTTGAGTCTGTTGTGAATTACCGAGGAAACGATATCGAAGTCGTTCTGCTGATATGCCTCCTTCTCGATGATCGAGGCGATGATCATGATCTCGTCGAGAGTGTAATCGGTTTCATCAAGCATCTTGAAGAATCCCGACTGACGGAATACCTTGTTGAACTGGTCAAGCAGACGGCAGAGATAGTATTCGGGGCTTCTGCCGGTGTAGAAATCGTAGGTATCGGGATAGAGATAGCCTTCAAGCAGATAATATCTGTCAGTCATATCAATGTCCTTGAGAAACTCGTATTCCGCGGCAAAATCGTAGGTCTCCATGCATTCAAGGAATTTTTCGCGGGTCGAGCATCCGTTTGCCTCAAAGAGAGCGATGATCTCGTCAACCGTTGAGCCCTCGGGGAAGGTGATTCGCACCGTCGTCAGCGTCATCTTTTCAACAAATGAGAGCATCAGGGTGTCGTAATTCATATTCGTCGCAACCGTATATGTGCCCGCAACGAACTTGTATGCGGGACTCGTATCAACGTCCTTGAGCGAGCAATAGAATCTGAAAAGCCAGGGGTAATTGATCGCGCCGGCTTCGCCGAGGATCTCGGAAAGCTCCTCTGTAGTCACGTATTCGGGGATCACGACCTCAACCGTCTTCTCTTCCTTGACGAAGGCGAAAATATCATTCGCACAGGAAATTGCGAAAACCGCGATGGCAACCGAGACCGAGACGATGGCGATGATGTATATAAGCGCCTTGATGACCGCAGAGACGGTGCTTTGTGTTTCGGTGTAATCGGTACGGTCGAAGAAATCCTTCTCCTCGGGATCAAGCTCACGGAGGGCATCCTCGTACTGCTTGCGAGTATAGCCGCCGATAACCTCTTTTTTGCTCGGTTTTTTCAGCTTTCCGGGCTTCTTTTCCTCGGTTTCGGTGGCAATATTCTTATCTTTTTCTTTTTCCATTTGGTTTACCTTTCTCAGAAATCAATAAACACCGCCGCCGTATAGGCAATATAGCATACGAGCGAGGGGATGGAGAACAGCGATCCGACAGTTGCCGCGAGTCGCGGGTGCTTTGCCGCCATTTCTTCAAGCGGCGAGGATTCGGGCGTGATCTCGGGGTAGGGCGGGTCAATATTTCTGTAGGCGGATGAAAGATTCAGCCGCGCGTAGTTTCTGTAAAGCCTTGCCGCATCAGCCATAAAGATCGCGGTAAAGAGCAGGAAGGCGGTGATCAGAAGAGTCATAAAAAACTCGTCTCCGCCAAGCTCCGCAAGCGTCTGCATATAGGGTCTGCCGAAGATACCGATCATGTTGTTGCAGAAATGTATCAGCATAACGGCAAGAAGCGAGCGCGATGCATAGAGCGTGAGCGCGAGGATAAGTCCCGCAAAGAAATAAACGGGAAAACGCTCGATATCAAAATGCAGAAGCGCGAAAAAGAGCGACGAAAGCAGGACAGCCGCGGTCGTGCTTCTCTTTTCGTACTCCGAGATCAGAAGTCCGCGGAAGACAAATTCCTCACAAAACGCGGGAAGCACGGCATATGCAAGGATGAGATAGAGCGTGTTGCCCGCTCCGCCCTCGTTTTTCGAGATAAAAACGCCCCAGAGGTCGTAATTCGACGAAAGCGCGGTGCCGCCCGTGATGAAATGATCTATAAGTATCGAGCCCGTAGTCAGCGAGATCAGTCCCGAGATCAGGAGAAGCAGATGTCCGGGTCCGAAGAGAGAGAGACGGAATCTTCCGAAATCGAGCGTCAGCGCCTTGATATAAAACGCCGCGGGCAGAAGGAAGATCAGAAGCTCGAGCACGATCACGGCAACGTATTCGTTATCGCGCGTCAGAAGCGAGCTGTCGATGAAACGGCTGGTAAAGAGCAGGATCATGACCGCAAGCACGAGCATCGGCGCGGTATTTGCCGAGTTTTTGAAGTAATTTTTCATTTATTTTGCAAGAACAGCCGCAAAAAGCTTATCAGCCGCATCGCGTCCGCAGAGAACGGCAACGATCTCGATACCGAATTCGAGCGCGGCACCCATACCGACAGCGGTGATAACTCTGCCGTCGCGAACGGCACGTCCTCCGATATTCGCGCCCTCGAGATATTCCTCAAAACCGGGGAAGCAGGTGGCGTTCTTGCCGCGGAGAATACCGCGCTTGCCAAGGATCATCGGCGCGGCGCAGATCGCGCAGATAAGAGCATCGGTCTCAAGCGCGCTGTCGAGAGCCGCGTGAACGACGGGAGAAGCGTCAAGATTCTTCGTACCGGGCATACCGCCGGGGAGAATGACGCATTCGGGAGCCTTATCGGCAAAATCGCTGTCGATCATATCAGCCTTGACGGTAATACCGTGCGAGCCGGTAATTTCAAGTCCGCCGACACCAACGGTCTTGACGTCAAGACCCGCGCGGCGCATAAGGTCAAGAGGCATCAGGGCCTCAACTTCTTCAAATCCGTTTGCAAGAAACATGTAAATCATAGTTTGGGTTCCTTTTCTTTAGTTAGATGGTTTAAGTGCAGAATGCAGAATGCAGAGTGCAGAGTTATGGTAACTTTTCGCCGAGGCGAAAAGTGATCAATAATCTCTCCCTCCACCGCAGTCAAGCTGCGGTCCCCCTCCCTCCTCAGAGGGAGGCGAGATGATGAGAGCTAACATAGTGTTCTGAATATCATTTTGCTATAAATGAAGGTTGCGTTTTATCTGTTTACGTAAAATAATGTCTCTATATTCCTTGTTTGCACAAACTCTTCACCTCCCTCTGAGGAGGGAGGGGGACCGCAGCTTGACTGCGGTGGAGGGAGAGACAATTATTCGAAAATTTCCGAGCAAGCAAATCGGGGAAAATCCGCTTTCGATCTAATTCGTAGTGTCATTGCCATCGGATGTGTCGTCCAAGATCTCATCAATATGCATCACCTCGATAATCGTATCGTTTGCACCCACATCTGGATCGTAGAGAAGCAATCCCGAATCAGCAGTGGTATAAATGGCTATAACCTCATAATCGCCGAGGTGCTCGACCGTTTCCAAACGGACTATCATCTCCCAGAGCTTCTGGTGAAAATCTTTTGCATTCACACGCGATTCTGAAGGAAAAATAGCCCTAAAAACAGCGAATGACAGCTCCGAGGTCGGAGTAAAATCGATCTTTTTATTATTGATCTTTATTTCTTCGGCTTCACCGTCTACCGTCAGAATAATATCGTGGTCTTCATTTGGCATCACATCCCAAAGCTGAATAATGTCAAGACGCAGCTCTCTGCGGAGCAGATTATGCCATACGTAAACGCTCTGAACAATACTGTCTCCGGTTTGCTTCAATTGGTAGGCAAATTGTGCTTCACTTGTAAGGAGCTTTTCTTCGATCACATCGTCATACGGATCATCGCGGCCAATGCATCCGATCAAGGCAGACGAATAGGAAGCATATTCGACATCTGCTCTTCCGCACCCCGAAAAACCTGAAAGGCAAAACGTAATAATAACGATCATTAAAGCAATACGTTTCATCTTC
The DNA here is from genome assembly GCA_017628755.1 of Clostridia bacterium. GTDB lineage: Bacteria > Bacillota > Clostridia > Oscillospirales > CAG-272 > CAG-390. The sequence goes on from JAGBYM010000168.1 coordinate 7,216, forward strand.
TTTCTCCATTCAGTAAATTTTTAAGCCTTTGTGTCGCGCTTTACGCGAGTTAATATTCGCCTTCGGCGAAGTTTATGATAAGCGGCAAATGCCAACTCTGTCTCAACTGCTGAATTCCGCAGTTTACTGCTAATTTTGCATTTTGCCTTTTGCATTCCTTCTTCACACTATCGGCATAAAAACGCAATTCGACGGCTGATAATCGAGTCCGAGGTCGATCATCGTCTTAAGGCTCTCTCTTGTATCAGCCGCGCGGAGGCAGATGCGGAGTCCGCGTTCGTGGATATCTCCGATGATTCCCTCGGGGAGCTCGGCGGGGTCTGCGATCTTGAGCGAAAGTCCCGCATAACCGAGGTCGCAGAGCTTGTCAAAATGCTTTTCCTTCGAGAAAATATGATGTATGAATATCTCGGGCGAAAGTCTTCTCGCCTCGGCAACGTAATCGAATTTAACAGACGACGCGACCGCATAGTCAAGCATTCCGCGGCGGCGGAGATTCTTGATCGCGACCTCGACGCCCTCGGGAGTCTTGAACTCGATAAAGGGCACGCATCCGTAGCGCATGCAGATATCAAGATACTCGTCAAAGGTCGGCACGCGGAGAGAATCGGCGGGAAGCTTGTCAGCCGCGACACCGCGGTTGATGCGAGCCTTCGAAACCTCATCAAAGGTCATTTTCTCAACGATACCCTCGCTGTCGGTCATAGTTGCAAGAGTGCTGTCGTGAATGCAGACGGCAACACCGTCACGGGTCAGGTGGATATCCGTCTCGATCGCCCAGACCCCCATCTTCGCAACGACCTCAAAAGCGGGAAGCGAGTTCTGCGGCGCGTAATTATTGCACCCTCTGTGCGCTATGATAAGCGGACGGCGGTAGGAGTTTCTTTCATGGAAAATAGGTCCGGTCTGCATTTTTATGCTCCTTACGGTAGGAATATTATACACCAATTATATTATATCACATATTTCCGAATTTTTCTATACATTAATAAGATTTTTTTATTTTTTTATCATTCAAATAATATTCAAAATCCATTGACTTCTCACTCTTACTGTGCTATAATTAAGCTATCATATTATGTTTGATCGGAGAACGCTATGTCAGCCGCAACAAAGACTCTGCGAGCCAAAAAAGAGATAGACTTTACTTCGGGCCCGCTTTTTATGCCCATTCTTCTCTTCACACTCCCCATCCTCGCGACGGGTATTTTGCAGTTCCTTTACAACACCGCAGACACCCTCATCGTCTCGAACTTTGCCGCAGACGGCGAAGCGGCTCTTGCCGCAGTAACCTCGACGGGCGCGCTTTCAAACCTCATCACGGGACTCTTCATCGGTCTTTCCGTCGGTGCGTCGGTAACCCTCTCGCACTCTCTCGGCGCGGGTCAGAAGGATGAAGCCGGCGACGTTGTTCACACCGCCATCTCGATTGCCGCGATACTCGGAGTAGTTGTCGGCATTCTCGGCTTTGTAACCTGCAAGCCTCTTCTCGTCCTTATGGATTCCCCCCTTGAGGTTCTCGACCACGCCGCGCTTTACATGCGCATAGTCTTCATCGGTATGCCCGCGCAGATGGTCTACAACTACGGCGCCGCACTCTTGCGCGCAAAAGGTGACACCAAGCGTCCGCTCTACTTCCTTATGGTCGCGGGAGCCGTAAACGTCGCATTCAACCTTGTATTTGTAACCGTATTCCACCTTGACGTTGCCGGCGTTGCGCTTGCAACCATAATTTCCCAGTATCTCTCGGCAGTTCTCGTAATCATCCGTCTCTCGCGCCTTGACGACGAATGCAAGCTCGATTTGCGCCATATGCGTATCTCGAAACGCCTTTTCGTAAAGATCATCAAGGTTGGCATTCCCGCGGGAATTCAGGGCTGTCTCTTCTCCTTCTCGAACGTAATCATTCAGTCCTCGGTCAACTCCTTTGACAAGATCGGCGTTGCCGGAAACGGTGCCGCTGGCACGATCGACGGACTTATCTACATCGCGCTCAACTCCTTCTACCACGCCTCCCTGACCTTCTCGGGTCAGAACCTCGGCGCGCGTCAGATAAAGCGAGTCAAGAAGACCTGTTACTACTGCCTCGCGCTCGTCCTTGCCATCGGCATTCCGCTCTGCATAGTCACATATGCCTTCGGCGGACCGCTTCTCGGCATTTTCCTTTCCGACGACGGCGCGGCAAACAAGCAGGAGATCATCGCTTTCGGTATGGAGCGTATGCTTTACACGACTCTTACCTACTTCCTTTGCGGACTTATGGAGGTAATGTCGGGAATGCTACGCGGACTCGGTGCCTCTACAACTTCAATGATCGTCTCTCTGATCGGTGCTTGCGCGATGCGCGTTGTATGGGTCTACACGATCTTTGATAGCTTCCGCACACCCGGTTCACTCTATATCTCCTACCCGATTTCGTGGCTGGCAACAACGGTCGTTCTTTATATCTGCTACGCCGTTATCCTCAAACGCATTGAGGATCGGCTCAAAAACCCCACGCCTCCGATGCATCATAAAGGTGCATAAATTAACCACTTGCAAGACCGCTTTTTGTAAAACCAAATTTTTAAACTATAAAAAGGAGAAATAACAATGAAAACAACTCGACTCCTGCGACTTCTCGTCGCTCTCTGTCTTTGTCTCGCTATGCTCCTTCCCTTTGCATCCTGTGCGGAAACCGGAACCGACATCGAAACAGAGATGACTGATCCCTCGGACATCGCTAACACCACCGCGCCCGAGAACACCGAACCCGAAGAAACCAGCTATCCCTTCCTTGACGTTGATTACGGCAACGAAGAATTCCTCATCTACAACAGCGAGCCCAAATACAATATGTTAATGGACGTTATTGCGGATGAAGTCAACGGTGAGCCCGTAAACGACGCGCAGTACAATGCTATGCTCAAGGTTGAGGAAAAGTACCACATCGACCTTGTCGAGTATAACTGCCTTTGGGACAATACTCTCACGGAGATCCAGAACCTTTGCTCCACCGGTGAGGACATCTATGACGTTACTTATCTTAAATCCACCGACGTCGGCACAATGTTCACGCGCCACTATCTCTTCAATCTCTATGACATTGAAAGCTTCAACATCGATATGCCCTGGTGGAATCAGCAGATGAAGGAAGATGCTACTATTCTTGGAAACCATCTATACTACCTCTCCAGCGACGCGCATCTTATGGCATTTGAGGGAACCTGGGGTATCTATTTCAACAAGGGCATTGCCGAAAACATCGGTATGGAATCCCCCTACAACGAGGTATACAACAACACCTGGACTCTTGAAAGACTTACCGAGCTTGCAAAGCAGGGCGCTATGCAGAACGGCGATCCCTCTTGGGAATTTGATATAACCGGCTCCAGCGTTTACGGTATGGCATCCTTCAAGAACCTTATCAACGCTCTGATGGTTGGCTGTAACGAGCATTACTGCCTCAAGGACGCTGACGGCGTTCCCTATTTTGCAATGGAAAAGAGCACGACCGTCTATGACGTTGCTGATACTATTGCGGCTCTGACCGGTTCGACCGCAGACGGAACTTATATCAGCGCAAACTCCACGGGCAAGCACTACACCAAGGATATTTTCGCGCAGAACCGCGCGCTCTTTATGGGCGGTGAGCTTAAGGCGGGTGCCTCCGAGCTCAATAATATGACCAATGCCTACGGAATTCTTCCCATTCCCAAGTTTAATGCGGATCAGGAAAATTATCTCAGCAATATGTATTGGGGAAGCCTGCTTTTGACCATTCCCACCACCTGCGCGGATCCCGAGCGCACAGCCGCAGTTATGGACTTGCTTTCCTACTATGCGTGGGTAGACGTTCTTCCCGTTTACTATGAGAGACTTTGCTACCGCGGAATGCGAGATGCTGAATCGGTTGCCATGCTTGAGACCATCAGCGGCACCAGATTCCTCAACTGGGCGATCGCATATGACTGGATCGACTCCATCGAGCCTCAGCTGAATACCGATCTTGATGTGGGCAGATCCAACACCATCAGTTCTCTGATCAAGACGGCTTCAAGACAAGTTCCCAAACTCATAGAAAAGACCTTGGCGGATTTCGAACAATCCAAATAAATTATAAAAATACTGCTCCATTCGCTGTTTGGTGAATGGAGCAGTCATTTTTATTGGTTTAATTTTCTCTTTTTTTCAGCATCACTATTCCCGCAAGCACCAAGGCAAGCACGGAGAAAGAGATAAACGAGAAGCATCCCTTATCGAGTGCGGGAGAAGTTACCTCGGCGGAGGTTTCGGGTGCACGAGTTGTCACCTCGGGCTCGGTTATGAGTTCAGTAGTCTCTTCTGTGACTTTTTCAGTAACCTCTTCGGTGGTTTCTTCCGAAGTCGTCTCCTCGGTCGTTTCGGGAGCGGGGGCGGTAGTTTCCTCAGGAGTTGTCACGGGAATCGGCGTTGCCGTGTAGGTCGCTGTGTAAACAGCGTCTGACAGTGCCGCCGTGACTTCCGCATCCCATCCCGAAAATTCATAGGTGAACTCGGAATCGGCCGCACGTACGGGTGCGTTCGGCACTGCAACCTCAGCGCCGTGCGCATAAAGCACCGACGAAATCACGCTTCCGTCCCAATCAACAAAGCTGACTGTGTATTCGCTCGTCTTCCAGACGGCGTAAAGAACTGCGTCTTCCTCAAATGAGTAATTTGAATCGGGGAAAAACTCAATAGAACTGCCCTCTCCCCTTGCCCACCCGACAAGGGTGTAGCCCTCTCTTTTGGGAATATAATCCGCGAGCGAAACAAATTCTCCGCGCGGTTTCAGGACAGTTTGGCTTGCGGGCTCTCCGCCTACGGCTTCAAGACG
>JAGBYM010000169.1 GCA_017628755.1 Clostridia bacterium
GCGTAACTGCTAAGGTTCTTGCTCAGGGTAAGAACAAGAAGATCTACGTCATGAAGTACAAGGCTAAGAAGAACGAGAAGAAGAAGATCGGTCACAGACAGCCTTATACCAAGGTACAGATCGAAAAGATCGTAGGCTAATTACAAAAATGACTAAAGTCGTATTTTACAGAAGCGGCGGAACCTTCTGGGGTTTCGAGGAAACGGGTCACGCAGGCTACGGCGACGCGGGTGAGGACATCCTCTGCTCTGCTCTCTCGGCTATGACGATGCTTATCGTCAACACGGTTGAGATCGCTTACGCTTCAAACATTGATTACGATATCAATGAGGGCGCAACGAAGATCAAGGTATCATCGAAGGCAGCTCTTCCCGAATTCGAAGACGACGAGCGCAAGAGATACGCGGTATCGGGGCTTTTCATGGCTTACTATTACCAGCTCAATGATCTTACGCTTGAATACGGAGAATTTCTTGAAGTTGAAGTTCAAGACCGCGATTACATCTGATTACGACGCACCGCATCCGCAATTTTGGCGGAAAAACTTAACGGAGGATATTGAAATGCTTAGACTTTCATTACAGTTCTTTGCTCATAAGAAGGGCGTGGGTTCTACCAAGAACGGTCGTGATTCCGAGTCCAAGAGACTTGGCGTTAAGAAGACCGATGGTCAGCCCGTTATCGCCGGCAATATCATCATCAGACAGAGAGGTACCGCTGTTCATCCCGGTAACAACGTTGGCATGGGCACCGACCACACCCTCTTCGCTCTGATCGACGGTAAGGTCAAGTTCGAGCACAAGGCAGGAGGCAAGAAGCAGGTCAGCGTTTACGCCGACTAATTCTCGCCGCGGGAACGCGTTCTGCGTTCCGTCAGGAAAAGGCTATCGCGCAAGCGGTAGCCTTTTCTTTTTGCTTTATTAACAAAATTAACATTGACAATTCACCCTTATGGTGGTATAATACATTATGAATAATTATACCAAACGAAAGGAAGGTAATTTCATATATGACGCGACGTTTCAAATCGTTTATTCTGTTTACCTGCATAATTGCTATGCTTACCCTTTGCATCACACCGGTTCTGGCGGACGAGGAGATTCAAAGAGAGATCATTTCTTTCGAAATAATGAAAGGAGTTTCATCAAAAACCAATTACGTTGAAGGCGAGTTCTTTGACATTTCGGGATTTGCCGCTAAACTGACTTATAATGACGGCAGTACAGATTGGGTTTTTGAGCATGATCTGACATATCGCGAGACAGGTCCTCTTACAGTAAACAATAAATACATCACCTTTGATTATGCGGGATTTGCTTGTATGTATCCCATCACGGTTATTTCCAACCAGATAATACCCGTCAAGAACATAATCGGTATTGAATTTTCTTCGACAAAGACCGAGTTTCTTGCGCTTGAGACCATCGATCCCTCGATATTCAGCGCCGGTGTAATATACTCGGACGGAACAACCGAGCAGCTTGATCTTGCACAGTGCACTATCTTCCCCTCGATCACGGATCCCGTTACCTCGAATACCACAATGTATACCCTCACTTACAGCGACGGTTATACCACTTATTCCGACACGATCGGCGTAAATGTTGCTCCCATTCTCAGCATTGAGCTTTCGGGCACCGAGAACGCAAAGCTTTACGAATCCACCGCGTTTGCGCCTCCCGTGGGTCTTACCGTTACCGCATACTACGATGAGGCAAGAACCGTCTCCCGTGTTGTTGATAACTACACGGTAAGCTCAAACTCCGTTCTTGTTACCCCCAACGATCAGGGCAAGACTCAGATAACTATCACTGTGGATGCTCTTACCGCAGAAATGGAGCTTGAGGTTCTTCCCATCGTAAACTACAAGATCACCACACCCAAGGCTGCTTTCTACTACGGCGATCTGTTCTCGACAACAAGCTTCGGCGTTACCGCTTACTACTCCGATGGAACCACCTATGACGTATCGGATCAGGTCGTATGGAACGCTCCCGAAATGATCGTTGCGGGCAGCAAGGTAACCGCTTCTCACAACGGTTTTGATCTCAAGGATTTCATCCCCTTCACTCTTCCCGAAGGCACTCTCAGCATTATTACCGAGCCTGCCAAAACTCATTACGAGATCGGCGAGATCTTTGATACTACAGGGCTTTCCGTAGGTATCAACTATTCTGACGGAGAGCGCAAGCTGCTGAATCCCGGTGAATACGAGCTTATCGTAACTTCTCCTCTTACCTCCGCAGACAAGAACGTCACCGTATCTTATTTCGGTGCAAGCACCAATATCTCGATCTCTGTCGGAGACGAAGCTTACATCGTTTCTATCCAGCTTATCGGCATTCCGGACGTTATGACATATTATGAAGGATCTCTTCTCAATACTTCGGGCATCAACATCGAAGCTTACATGTCTGACGGAACAAAGGTTATCATTAACCCCAAAACCTTGACTTTCACTCCCGCACTCGGAACACCTCTCACCACGGATATCACTCAGGTAGTTATCTCTGCTAACGACGGTACTGATAAATACTGCGAGTGTTCCTTCCCAATCACGGTCATGGATAAGCTCCCCACGGGTCTTATCGCAACCTCCAAACCCTACAAGCTCGAATATGCAGAGGGCGAGATCTTCAATCCCGACGGACTTGCACTCAGCCTCTTCTTCAACGACGGTTCGAGCATCGTTCCTTCCAGCTACACATTCTCTCCCGAGCTCGGTGAAACGATCATTCTCCACTCAAACGCAACCGAGAAATGCATCATCTACGCCGTTTACGAGTACGAGGGAGTTGAATATACCTATCCTATAGAGATTACGGTTACCCCCGCGGAGATCGAAAATCTCTTTATCGTCAGAAACCCCGTAAAGACCGTTTATGAGATCGGCGAGGAATTCATCCCCATGGGAATCGAGATCATGGTCATCTACAAGGACAGAACTCTTATGTCCCAGGTCATTCCCGAGGGTTACTACACCTATTCCCCCACTGTTATCACCGCAGAGACCAAGGAGATCGTATTCTCCTTCCGCGGACTCACCGTTTCGCTTCCCATCACGGTTAATGGCGGTGTTACATCCGAGGATACAACAAAACCGATTGATCCTCCGGATACAACCACTCCTCCCGTTTCCGAAGATATCACAACTACTCCCCCTGAGGCAACCACCGAGGATATCACAACCGAGCCCGGTGAAACCACAGTTGAAGATCCGATTACCACAGAACCCGAAGATCCTACCGATCCCATAGAAACCACCGCTTCCCCCGAAGATGAAAATACTACCGAGGGCGAAAGCACAACGGGTGATTCTTCCGGCGGCGGCAAGGGCAATTCTTCGCTTCTCTACCTCTGGATCATTATTATCGTTATTATCGTCGCGGCTCTCATCGCGCTGATAATCTACTACAAAAAGAACTTCACCTAATTAAAAATTAAGCTCCGAGGCAAATGCCTCGGAGCTTCTTATTTATTATAATCACTTTTCAGCGTTTTCTGCAGCGTAGAGCGTATTACAGATAAGCATTGTGACGGTCTTGGGTCCAACACCGCCGGGAACGGGGGTGATGTAACCTGCGACTTCCTTTACCGAGTCGAAGTCTACGTCTCCGCAGAGTTTACCTTCGGCATTTCTGTTCATGCCAACGTCGATAACTGCGGCGCCCGGCTTGACCATATCACCGGTAATAAGACCTGCGCGGCCGACTGCACTGACGAGGATATCCGCGCGTCTTGTAACGGCGCCGAGATCGGGGGTGCGGCTGTGCGCGATGGTGACTGTACCGTCTGCTGCAAGCAGAAGTGCCGCCATGGGTCTGCCAACGATATTGGAACGGCCGACAACAACGCATTCCTTGCCCGCAACGGGGATCTCATAATGCTTTAGCATTTCCATAATGCCCGCAGGAGTGCACGGAAGGACATTTCCTTCATCGAGGCACAAGTGACCCGCATCGAGCTTTCCAAAGGCGTCAACGTCCTTTTCGGGCGCCACAGCGGCTACAACGCGCGCTTCATCTATATGCTTGGGGAGAGGAAGCTGAACGAGAAGTCCGTCAACCGTGGGATCAGCATTGATCTTCTGGACCTCGGCGATGACCTGTTCGGTCGTATAGGATTCGGGAAGGATATTGCAGGTGGAAGCAAATCCGACCTCCTCACATGCGCGGAGCTTGTTTCTTACGTAAACTACGGATGCGGGATCCTCGCCGACTCTGATAACGCAGAGACCCGGCTTGCGTCCGTATTTCTTTTCAAATTCGATTCTCTTTTCGGTGACCTCGCCGCGAAGCTTTGAGCTGACGAGCTTACCGTCAATCAGTATTGCCGACATTCGTTTCTTCCTCCTTGGGGTCTTCTTTCTGTGCCTGATTTTCTTCATTCAGCATTTCACCGTATACCGAAGATTCGCCGTCGTCAGCGGCTGCAAGCTTTGCCTGATGAGATACGCGGGTGCCGATATATACGAGCAATGCGCCTCCGACGATGAAGCAAAGGAATGCTACGACCTGCGAAATGCGGAAGGTTCCGACCATAAGGCTGTCTGTGCGGAGTCCTTCTATGAGCATTCTGCCGAAGCCGTACCAGGTAATGTACATCAGAAATACCTGACCGTCGAATTTTTTCTTCTTGTACAGCGCGTTGATAATGATGAAGCCAACAAGATTCCAAAGCGATTCGTAAAGAAAGGTCGGCTGGCAGACGTAGGAAGTTGACCATCCCTCATGGCGAAGCTCCATTCTCATGAAATAGAGGAAGCTGTCTGCCGTGGGAGATTCGCCGTAGGCTTCTCCGTTGAAGAAATTGCCCCATCTGCCGACGATCTGACCGATCATAACACCGGGGCAGACCATATCAAATACCTTCTGCCACTTGATCTTTTTATAGAGCGAAACTCCGAGAAGTGCTGCCGCACCGCCGATTATCGCGCCATAGATGGCGATACCGCCGTTCCAAATGGCAAAGATCTCGCCGAATGAGTATTTTTCGCCGGACGTAATAACGTAATAAAGTCTCGCGCCGACAACACCGCTGACAACGGTAATAAGCGCGTAATCGAGAAGGTCGTCAAAGGAAACGCCTTCGATCTTCGAACGGTAATAAGCATAGAGAAATGCGAGGATGATGCCGGTAACCATAATTATACCGTACCAACGTACCTCGATGCTTCCGAGGGAAAAGGCTACTTTGTTGAAGCTGAATTCGCCTATTCCGAGGCCGGGAAAGGATACTGTGACCATATGTAGTCTCCTTTATTATGTACTTTAATAACCGATTTTTAAATCGGTAACATTTTAAATTCCGTTTTTTAGGCGGCTTTGCCGACGAAAAAACACCTTTAAGACGAGCAAAGCGAGTCCGCGCGGCGAGGGGAGCTGTCAAAATCTTCGATTTTGGCGAGCGGCGATAAACGCGCGTATCAATTGTAAAACGGAGTTTTACAATTGGAATTAATCGTGGGATGGATAAGCGTCACCGCTTATCGGGATAAATTCGCCGAGGAAGGTCGGCTCGGGTTTTACAAGTGCAAAAAAGAAGTCTTTGAAGCGTGCAAGAGTCTCGCGGATGTTCTGCTGCTCCTGCGTACCGTAGCCGTGCAGAGTCGCGCTGACGCCGTAAGCCTCAATACCGAGCTTTTCCGCAATGTAGAGCGAACGGTAGAGGTGATATTCCTGCGTTACGATTATAATGCGGTCCGCGCCGAAGATCTCCTTTGCGCGATAGATACTCTCATAGGTCGAGAAGCCCGCGTGATCGGTGAAGACGTCTTTCTCGTCGATTCCGTGCTCGATTGCTTTATCGAGCATATGATTGACCTCGTCGTATACCTCTCTGCCGTGATCCCCCGTCATAAGAAGCTTTGCCGACGCGCCCGCATCGTAAAGCTCAAAGGCAACCTCGAGGCGGTCTGCAAGGTACTGCGAATTGACGTGGCATCCGAGTACGAGGATGCAATCAATATCCGTCAGCTTGGACGCTGTCGCGGAGGTGAGGATCCTATCCTCTGTCACCGATATTATTACCGCGTTAAGCGACATAACGGCAACTGCAAAAAGCAGGGCAAAGAGAAGGATGAGGATCACCGCATTTTTCCCTATCGTCTGCCATTGCTTTTTGGTTATCTTTTTGAGGAGCTCGGGCATTATTCGACAAGTCCGAGTCTGTGCTCGAGAACGGTTGCGGCGATATCGAGATAATCGGAATCGAGATCCTCGATCTTTCCGCTGTCGCAAAGAGATGCGAGCTTGGCATCGAGCGGGATCTGACCGAGAACGTCATAGCCGAAGCTCTGCGCGATCTCGAGGATATGGCTATCGCCGTAGATATTGATGCGCTTGCCGCAGTCGGGACATACGGCGTAGCTCATGTTCTCAACGAGTCCGAGAACGGGGATATTCATCATATTTGCCATATTTGCCGCCTTTCCGACGATCATGGAAACGAGCTCCTGGGGGCTCGATACGATCACGATGCCGTCAAGGGGAAGGCTCTGGAATACGGTGAGCGGTACGTCTCCGGTGCCGGGAGGGCAGTCAACGAGAAGAACGTCGATATCGCCCCAGATGGTATCCTTCCAGAACTGCTTTACGGTACCCGCGATAACGGGACCTCTCCAGATAACGGGTCTGGTTTCCTCTTCAAGAAGAAGGTTTACGGACATCATCTTGATACCCTTCTCTGTTGTGGGCGGGAACATTCCGTCCTCGGTACCTATAACCTCGCCCTTGACTCCGAAAGCCTTGGGCACGGAAGGACCTGTGATATCGGCGTCAAGTACGCCTACTTTGTAGCCCTTTCTCTGAAGAAGAACTGCGAGCATGCAGGTGACGAGGGATTTACCTACTCCGCCCTTACCGCTGACAACGCCTACGACGTGCTTGATATTGCTCAGCTTATTCTGCGGCTCGTGAAGATCCTGCGGCGCCTTGCGAGATGCGCAGTTGGACGAGCAAGTTGAACAGTTGTGTGTACATTCTGACATTTTTATATACATCCTTTCGATAAGAAATAATATTTAACTATATAATTATACCCTCTTTTACCCTTCAAGTCAATGGGTTGAATATTAATAAATTGATTTTTTCAAAAATTTTCTGCGGAATATGAAAAAAATTCCTCTAATTTAACATAAAAGACTTGATTTTTCGCGAAAAAAAGGTATACTATATAAGGTTATTATTATTTCTATGCAACGAAAGGAATTTTTGCAATGAAAGAACTCAAAAAAGCCGCTTACGCTCCTGTGAAGGGTCCCGTTCTCGCAATCGTTATGGACGGTGTCGGAATCGCTCCCGAAGGACCTACCAATGCAGTAAGCCGCGCATTCACTCCCACTCTTGACAAGCTTCTCAACAATCATCCCTGCGTAACTCTCAAGGCGCACGGTATGGCAGTCGGACTTCCCAGCGACGACGACATGGGTAACTCCGAGGTCGGACACAATGCTCTCGGCGCGGGTCAGGTATTCGCTCAGGGCGCAAAGCTCGTAACCCAGTCTATCGAGTCCGGCAAGATGTTCGCTTCCGAGACCTGGCAGACCCTCATTTCCAACGTAAAGACAAACAACTCCACCCTCCACTTCCTCGGTCTCTTCTCCGACGGTAACGTACACTCGCATATCGACCACCTCAAGGCTATGCTCGTACGCGCAAAGGAAGAGGGTGTAGCTACAGTTCGCATTCATATCCTTCTTGACGGCCGTGACGTAGGCGAGACCTCCGCTCTCGAATACATCCTTCCCTTTGAAGAGTTCCTTACCTCTCTCCGCTCGGATAACTTCGACGTTTGCATCGCTTCCGGCGGCGGAAGAATGAAGATCACCATGGACCGTTACGAGGCTGACTGGTCGATGGTTGAGCGCGGCTGGCAGACCCACGTTCTCGGCGAGGGCAGACAGTTCGCATCCGCGGAAGAAGCTGTTAAGACCTACCGCGCAGAGACCGGCGTTATCGACCAGGATCTCCCCGCATTCGTTATCGCAAAGGACGGCAAGCCCGTTGGTACCGTTGAGGATGGCGACAGCTTCATCTTCTTCAACTTCCGCGGAGACCGTTCAATTGAGATATCCAAGGCGTTCGACGCTCCTATCGGAGAGTTCGACAAGTTCAACCGCAAGCGCATTCCCGCAGTTGTTTACGCAGGTATGCTTGAATACGACGGCGACCTTCACATTCCCCACAGA
>JAGBYM010000014.1 GCA_017628755.1 Clostridia bacterium
CACTTCGTGCAAATTATGTGCTTCGCAATGATGTGATGCGTCGCATCAATGATGTTGCGCTTCGCGCAAACGGATTTTCCCCCTCAGGTCTTGAAAAATATCAAAGATATGATATAATAATACTATACCGAATACATTGATATTTCAACCGAGGATAATAAGATGGAAATATATCGTTTTCAACTTGCAGTAAATTGCTCTTTGATGAATCATGAACTTAATTCTGATTTTCAACAGGATGCGGAAGAATTATATGAAGACAACGGCTTTATTATTTTACCTGAACAATATTCAAAAACCGGAGTTCCGACAAGATTGGTGGTAAACTGTCACGGAGCGGGTGGCGCTGTTACAACTGACGATTCGCAAGTGGAGCATCAGGTGTTGACCCAATATTTAGTAGCAAACGGATACGCTGTTATGGATGTTAACGGACTTCCAAAGGCTTATGCAAAGAAATACGGAATTGATATCCGCAACAATATCGGATCACCGATCGCAATCAGAAGCTATGTCAAGGCCTACCATTATTGCATGGAGCATTTTAATCTGAAGCCCGGAGTGTTTGTTCATGGTGCTTCTATGGGGGGAATCAGCAGCACGAATTTGGTATTGAGCGGTTGCATTCCTGTCATTGCGCACAGTGCGTTTTGTCCGGTTTTGGATACTTACAACGAAATATTTCAACATCCGTGGAGCGGTGGGCTGCCCAAATATGCCATGGGAAAAATATACGGTTTTAAAATTAGTGATGATGACGAGTATATCTACGATGAAAGCAAGCTTTCCGGATATAATCCGACCCGAAATACAAAATCAATTTGCTATCCTGTTCCTGTTAAATTTTGGCACTGTCAAGATGACCCAACCGTTTCTTACCAAATCACAAAGGAATTTGTTGAACGTATTAAAGAACACGGCGGTATTGCGAGCCTTAGATCGTTTTCTCATGGTGGTCATGAACCACAGCTCGTTGGCGATCCTATTGCAAACCCATGCGGCAGCACAACGTATGGTGAAGTCGAATTACAGATTTATCCTGCTGTAGAGGAAGCATTCATATGGATTAGAAATTTTGATTAATAACGGGCAATTCTTTGTTTTTCATTAGCTCTTTTTTGCCGGAGCCGCCACTCCTTCATCCAACCGAGCTCCGCACGCCTTGGACGCAGGGCGTGCGAAATTCGTACATAGCATGAAATCCCGAAAACTTTCACAGCCTTTTCGCCGTTGGGTATTGAAAAATGCAAGAAAATGTGATACAATAATTCATTCGATGACACATTTTGTTGCAAGATAAAGGAAACAAATCATGAATCGGGATAAATCGACACAAAAAAAGCGCAGAGGCTTTGGCAAAACATATTCAATACGGTTTCGATTTTTGGCAACCGTTATTTTTGCTATGCTCGCGATCTCCGTTTTTATTGGCGGATTGAGCATATATGAGGTAGACAAATACATCCGAGGTCAGTCGGAAAACTTCGTTCGCGTTTCCTGCATGAACGAGGGAGAACGGATTAACAACAGCCTTAAGAACATGCAAAAATCGGTAGAAATCATGGAAAGCTACTTGATGGAGTTTTATACCAGTGAGGCTGACGTGAAAAACCCGGAGCTGCAGGAAAAGGTCATAAAAAGTGCCGACCTGATGTTCGTCGACGTGGCAAAGCACACCAGTACCGCAGGCGCAGTTTCCTATTATTTCAGACTGGATCCCTCCATCGCCGGCAGCAAAGCGGGATTGTTTTACAGCAAGCTCAACGGGATCGACGAGTTTATTTCTCTGGAACCTACCGACATAGCCCTTTATGACAAGGATGACGTCGAACACGTGGGCTGGTTCTGGCAGCCTTACCTGGCGCAAGAACCTGTTTGGATGAAGCCGTATCATAATCAAAACAACGACATATGGATGATCTCGTACGTAATCCCGATGTACTACGAGGATACTTTCATTGGCGTTGTGGGTATGGACTTTAATTACATGGATTTGGAAAACCAGGTGCAAGGTATTCAAATTTACGACCACGGATTTGCCCATCTGGAAATGGACGGCGTGGTCATCTCCAAAGACATGTCCGCACCCGATGCTAAAAACTATATGAGCAAGTCAGAAGAGCTGGTCAACGGAATGACGCTGGTTCTTTCCGCAAGCTATGATGACATTCGTCAGATCAGATATGATATCGCTTTTAAAATCCTGCTTACCGTAGTGCTTCTTTCTGTCTTGTTTACACTCATAGTTACTTTTGCAGTGAAGAAGATCACCGCTCCCTTAAACAATTTGACAAATGCTGCGACAAAGCTTGCAGACGGCAATTACGATGTGGAAATCGAACCAAGCGGAGCGCGAGAGATTGAGCTACTGAGCGCGGCTTTTGAAAACATGGCAGTTCGTCTGCAGCAGCGCGAGAAGCATCTGCATCTTTCCGCCAATCGCGATTCTATGACAGGATTGCGAAACAGCACCTCATATGCAGCGTGGGTCGCTCGATTTGATAACGCGATAAAGAAAGAATCCATCGACTTTGGCGTTGTTATGATTGATTTAAACGACCTTAAGAAAACGAATGACGTACTTGGACATGAGATGGGAAATGAACTCATTATCACCTCGGCAAAGATTATTTCCGACGTTTTTAAAAGAAGTCCTGTGTTCAGAATAGGCGGCGATGAGTTTTTGGTCGTTCTTCAAAACAGTGATTTGGAAAACCGTGAGGAATTGTTTGAGCTGCTTGAGTATAGATGTCAAAATACATGTATCGCAAATACCTCCGATCCTATCAAGCTCGCCGTCGGTTTTTCACGATTTGACCCCGACAAGGATCTTCAGTTCGCGGATGTGTTCAAGCGTGCAGACGATGCAATGTACGAAAACAAAAGGCTCACGAAATCAAAATTTTAAGTGCTCTCGGTTTATAAAACGCAAAATAATTGCGCGAGTGGCTTTTTGGGTTGACGCCTTCGCAAAAATCAAGGACTGTATCACTTGGATGCAGTCCTTGATTACTTTTATTCCCTTGATATTTTTTCAGTAAGCGAATTTCTCAACAGCACAAGCAATACACCGGCACACATTGACAAATTTCTTCAAATATATTGAAAAATGCAAAAATATGTGATATAATGCTGTCAAGAAAGGCGGTAGAGCTATGAAAAAAGTGAACGTTCTTCAACTGATCGCATCCCTGTGCCTGTTGCTTGGCAACGTAATCAATCTCTGGAATCTGCGTGAAGGGCTCCCCTTTGCCGTGAGCATTTTAGCCGTGCCGCTGCTGCTGGCATCCATCGTTTTATACGCCATTGTTTTTGCAAAACGTCTCAAAGAGAAAAAGCAGGACAAGCAACGGCGGGAACAATAAAAGCATCCTTCGCTTCAAGCGACCAAAGCGCACTGCTCATGCAGTGCCTTTTGTGTTAGGACTGCCATGCGACTTTATCGCCACGAAAAGCACACCACACACCTGCATATCGACCATATCATCATATGTCAATTTGACAACCATCGGAGGACTACGTTATGAAGCTGAAATTTGACGTTGCGGGCAAGCACCAGCCCGATCCCTTTATCTTTGAGGATGGGGGCAAGCTATATTTGTACGTAACCGCCACGCGCGGCGTGGAGGCGTACAGCGCAGACGATCTGTTTGGCACGTGGCACTATGAGGGCATTGTTGCCTCGTTTGCAGGGCGGCGCGACTACTGGGCACCCTCAATCATCAAGTACGGGGGCAAGTATTATCTCTACGTTTCCTCTTCCACCGACGAGGAATTTCAGTACATGCACGCGGCAGTTGCCGATTCCCCGCTCGGTCCGTTTGCAAACGAAACCTGCTTTTACAAGCGGTTTTCCATCGATTCGCACGTGGTAAAAACCGCGCAGGGGCTGTTTTTGTGGTATGCCGAGGACAACGTGGACTGCGAGC
>JAGBYM010000170.1 GCA_017628755.1 Clostridia bacterium
CGCCGCGTTCTTCGCGTCATCGAGGCTGCTTTCGAGTCGGATAAGCTCGGCAAGACTGTTGATTTTGAGGAAGTATAATGACTTACCTTTTCGATTTTGACGGTACTCTCGTTGATTCGATGCCGACCTACGCCTCGCAGATGCTCCGCATCCTTGAGGAAACCGGCACGCCCTATCCCGATGACGTAATCAAGATCATCACGCCCCTCGGTTATATCGGCACGGCGAAGTATTATCTCGAGCTCGGCGTTCCGCTCTCCTTTGAGGAGATCACCGACCGCATGGGCAGATACATGTACGAGCAGTACGCGAACAACATTCAAGCGAAGGATACCGTCCGCGAGACGCTTCTTGCGCTCCGCGCGCGTGGCGATAAGCTGAACGTGCTGACCGCGAGCCCGCATCTGACGCTTGATCCCTGCCTTAAGCGACTCGGACTCTACGATCTTTTCGATAACGTCTGGTCCTGCAACGATTTTGATATGACAAAGGCGGATCCTGCGATTTACGTTGAAGCTGCAAAGCGTCTGGGTAAGAGTGTTGAGGAAGTAACCTTCCTTGACGACAATCTTGGCGCATGCCGTACCGCAAAGATTGCGGGTATGAAGGTCCTCGGCGTCTACGATGACTCATCAGCTGAGTACACCAAAGAAATGAGCAGCGAATTTGACGGCTATATCGTTAAATTCAGCGAACTGATTTAAATATGAAAACGAGCCTCACCGAATCGGCGGGGCTCGTTTTATTCATTAGGTATCTATCGTCAAATAATAAGAATGACCACAGTGAGCCTTTCCTAAATTCGGAAAGGCTTTCTGTGGTCCGAAACGGAGAAGCAAAGCTTCCCCGTTTCGGAAGCAGTATTGGGCGAGAGCTGAAGCTCTCGCATTAGTTCGAGGCTCTGTCTCGAGCTCCGCAAACTTTTGAAAAAGTTTGATCAAAACTTTTAGTCTTGTTAAAATTCGAGCACGTCCCCATCCTTCGGATGCAGTATCTCAAACGGATACTTGCCCGATGCGGCGAGGTCGGCGATGTCACCGAATTTGCGCTCGGATGCGTGTGTGAAGCAGAAACGCTTTGTCTTGACTCGATCGAGGTACGGCATCACCTCGGGGATTCCGAAATGCGCAAGCTCGCAGACGATGAGATCGTATTCCTTCTCAAACGCTACCTTCGGGAAGTCGTCCTTTGCAAGTTTCTGCGACATATCACCGGTGAAGAGAACTCGCTTGCCTTCGATCTCGATATCGAGAGCCGCGCTGAGATGGTGCTCGTTTATATGCTTGGTAGGAATGTAGGAAAGCTTGATGTTACCGTCTTCAAAAACGGTATCGGGCGTGGCTATGTGTAAGCGCAGGCGATCCTCGGGGAATTTTGCGCCCGGGGAGACAGCGCCGAGAACGGCGTGGATGGCGTTGATAACAGCCTCAGAAGTCAGATAAACGTCATAATTCGTATTCTTCCAATACCATTGCGAAAGGTCGATGAAGTGAAAAATGCCGTCTATGTGGTCGCCGTGGCAGTGGGTGGTGAAGATACCGCGAACGTCATCAAATACCGCTCCCGAGCGGAGAACGGTATCCGTTATAGGCGCGCCCGCATCGATGATGTAGGCAGAACCGTTGGTTTGGATCATTGTGGATGAGCAATATCTCTCCGATGACGGCACACCGTGAGAGGTGCCCATAAATGTAATTTTCATAATAATTCTCCTATAAAAATGTCTCCCGAGGATCGGGAGACATTTGATTTATTCGGTAGTCACTCCGAATGATTTGAGATTTTCAATACCGAGCTTGATGCCTTCGATGCAATCGTTCGGACCTTCGTATTCGATAGAAACGTATCCGTCATAGCCCGCCTTTTGGAGGATGGCAAGGCAACGCTTCACGGGAATGTCGCCTTCACCGACGGAGCATCCGACAAGACGGCGGCATCCGCGGGTCTGATATCCGGAGGCAAAGCCCTCGTCAAATTCGTGAACGAACCAGTCCTTTGCGTGAACGTGAAATGCATAGGAAGCAAGGCGGGAGACTGCCATTGCGCTGTCCTCGTCAACGCAGGCAAAGTTGCCCATATCAACGAGAAGGCCGTAGTTTTCGTGTGCAACTGCGGAGAAGAGCTTTTCAACACGGTAGCTGTCCTGCGCGATAATTCCGTGGTTTTCGGAGCAAGTCTTGATGCCGAGAGTAGCGGCGTATTCTGTGACTTTGCGCGCGTTGGCAGCGATGGTGGGGAGCATAAGCTCAAAGGAACGTGCATCTGCTTCCTTACCGTAGCCCCAAACAACGTCGTGGCGCATTACCTTGGCGCCGAGGATTGCGGCGATGTCGAGCTGACCGAAAAGACGATTGATCTCCTTTTCGGCATCTTCGCCTTTCTTGAAAAGGTTAGCACCGATGGTGTATGCGTTGATATTCATACCGTACTTGTCTGCCTCGGCACGAATGAGCTTTGCATACTCCTTCTGCTCGTCAAGAGTCGGAGCTTTGCCGAATTCGGGACAGAGATCGGTGAACTCAATGGCGCGCAGACCGAGGTCGTATGCCGCCTTTACGGTCTGGAGCTGTGAAAGCTTTCCTGCTTTTATATACTGTTGAAATGAATATGAACTAACGGAAATCTTCATTATCAAAGACCTGCCATACTCTTCTTGAGATGTTCAACCGCGATTCCGATGTCAGCTGCGGGATCTTCGCCGCACTCGCGCTCGATGGTGAGGAAGCCCTTGTAGCCAATGTCCTTGAGAGCTGCGAGGTACTTGGGGAAGTCAACGCTACCCTGACCGAGCGGAACCTCCTGATAGAACTTCTTGCCCTGGAACTCTTCGGGAACGGGATGAACGACGCGGTAAGCGATCTCGGGACCAACGTCAAGAAGCTTTACGCCGTCCTTTGCGTGGGTGTGAACGATGTACTTCTGAAGATTGTATACAGCTCCCACGGGATCGTCGCCGGTTACCATAACGAGGTTAGCGGGGTCGAGGTTGACCGAAACGCCGGTCGAGCCGAGAGAATCAAGGAATTCTTTGAGAACAATGCTTCTTTCGGGACCTGTCTCGATCGCGAACTTCGCGCCAACGCTGTCAGCGTACATAGCGAGCTCGTGGCAAGCCTCCTGAAGGATCTTGTAACGCTCGTGGTTCTTGTCCTCGGGAACTACGCCGATGTGAGTTGTAACAACGCCGGTCTCAAGGTCTGCGCACATATCAATGATGCGCTTGGACTTTTCGATCTTCTCGGGATTGAGCTCGGGATGAGTGAATCCGCCGCCGCCAAGGTCGCCGCAGATAGCGGAGAAGCGAAGACCGTGGTCTTTTGCGAAATTGAGAAGCTCGCGGCGGTCAGCCTTCGAGAAGTTCTCGGGAGCGTGAATGCCCTTTGTGCAGTAGATCTGAAGACCCTCGATACCCATCGAAGCTGCCTTCTTTATCGCTTCGTGTGTCTCCATCTTAAAGGAGTCAACGATCGCGCCAATAGGAAAATAACCCATAATATTTACCTCCAAAAATTGATAGTTTAGTATGATTTGTAATAATACAATAAAATCCGTTTTTTAGGCGGCTTTGCCGACCGAAAAAACACCGCTGGGACGAGCTAGGCGAGTCCACGCGCCGAGGGGAGCGCACCAAAATCTTTGATTTTGATGTGCGGCGATAAGCGCGTGTAACTCCGCCGCGCGGTTATCGCTTGTAAAACGTAGTTTTACAAGCGGAAATTAAAGCTTGATCTCTTCGCCGCGCTCAGCCGACTGATAGAGAGTGTCGAGCAGAAGCATACTGCCCAGAATATTGTCGATGTGCGAACGGTTTTTTACGCCTGTGGTGCAGGACTCGAAGAAAGCCTCGTCCTCGCAAACGTACATATTGGGAATATCGTATTCCGGCTCAAAGGACTCGAGTGTGTCACCCGACCAGAAGGTGAATCTTCTGCCGTAGTCAAGGCGGGCACCGCCCTTGTCACCCATAAAGTCGATGAATGCCTCTCCCTTACCGATGTTCTGTGCCCAAGCTCCGTTGAAGGAGATCGAAGAGCCCGATGTGCGGATAAATCCGGTGACCATATCGTCAACGTCGTTTGTTCCCTCGGGATCCATAGTTTCCTCTGCCCACATGCTCTTGTAGGTGTAGGACTTGATGTCCTTTGCCATTTCGTTGTAAGCGTTGGCGGTGAGGGTCTTGAGCTCGGGAGCGCCGAGGATGTAGAGAATGAGGTCAAAGTAGTGAATACCCCAGTCGATGAGAACGCCACCGCCCGATTCTGCCTTGGTGGTGAATGCACCGCCGAGACCGGGAATGCCGCGGTGAGCGCGGAAGGAGCAGTAAACGTGATAGATGTTACCGAATTCGCCGCGTTCGTTCATCTCGCGAAGCATTTCAACCGACTTGTGGTAACGGTTGCAAACGCCGATGTTGAGCATCTTGCCGCGCTTGTTTGCTTCCTCTGCCATCTCGCAGGAGAGAGCGTAGTTGATGGTGACGGGCTTTTCGCAGAAAACGTGCTTGTCTGCGCGGAGAGCGTCCATAGTTACGGTGTAGTGTGCGAAGTTGGGTGTGAGAACGAATACAGCTTCAACCTCGGGATCGGCGAGAGCGATCTGATAATCCGTGCTGGCATTCTCAACCATGTCGTATTTGTCCTTCAGTGCCTCTGCCTTTTCGATGATGAGGTCACATGCGTACTTGACGCGAACACCCTCGATCTTCTCAAGTGCGGGGAAATGTGCGTTTTGGGCAATTCTGCCGCAGCCTATAACTGCTATTACCATTTTTTGACTCCTTTCGGAATATAAAATATATTAAATTAATTATATCATATTATGCTTCTCAAATCAAGCTTTTTTGAACATTTTATGAAAAAATCTCCCCGACAGTGAATCGGGGAGATTTAATTATGTGAGTTTTACAAGCAGCAAACCGTAATTATTCGGAGTATATATGATCATATCTCCATCTTTTGTTACGATTGCCTTATCTGCATAATAGTCGAGAATGATCGGAGTGTCCGATGCGACGCTTTGAAGAGCGAGATACACCTTTTGCCCCGACTCTGCGAAGAGTGTCATAGCACCGTCGATATCCTCGTAGAGCTTGCTGACAATGGGAAGACCGTCGGGAACCGTTGTTGTTACCAAAGGAGTGTTCAGCGGTTTTTCAGTGGATACGTTTCCGTCGAAATCATAGACGGTGCCAAGATCGGTAACTATCACGTTTTCAAAAATCGGTATCTTGACAAGGCTTGAGGTCTTGTTCTCGGAAAACGTGATCTCGTTTATAAAGTCGGCTTTTTCGGTGTCTATGAGATTTAAATAGATTTGCGAATAGAATTTTTCGACCGCAATGAGCCTGTGGTATTGGTGGTTCATTATAAGACGGTCAATGTTCATCGGCTGCAAAATACTCTTAACCTTTCCATCGCGGATCGAATAAGACACTAAGTAATACGAATTCGCCGTGGATGCGTAGACGTATCCGGAGTCAATGAATATCTGCGATATGCCCTCAAGCGTGTTACCGGTATCAAACTTGAATTTTACCGTTTCCTTCGAGAAAATATCGTAAACGTAAACGGTCGTGGAGTAATCTCCTCCCATCGCAATATAGCCCTCGCGTATAGCAAGCTTGTTTATATGGTCGTTTACTTCGAAGGAATCGATGATCTTGCCTGATTTCACATCGAATATTTCAATCTGCGTTTTGAATCCGACCGATATGCCGCAGTAAGCTATAAGCGAGTTTTCTTCGTCATAATCAATGTGCGCGATTTTTTTCTCGCTGATCAGGGTAACGCGATCGTTTTCGGCTATTTTGCGTGCAGCCTCGACTGTGAGGATCATTTGCTTTTGCTTTTCGATCGCATTTTCGATGTCACTTGAGAGAAATAGGCGTTTGGATACGTCTTCGTGAGTCACTCCGTCGGGACAGAAGATGATTTCTGTCTCTGCCCAGAGAGTGAAATATTCGTTCAGTCTGATATTATTCCAGGCATCCTGATTTCCGCTGAAAAGTATCACGGACGGTTTTCCGCTTCCGTAAAAGGCGGAGTTCGCAATTTCCTTTAGCGAAGAGGGGAGAACGAGAACCTTGAATGAATCCGAAAGATATATGCTCGAGGCGTCAAGCTTTTCGACTCCCTCCGGGATGTTTATGGCTTCAAAGCTGTCGTCCGGTTGAGTGACGGTTATGGCGCTGAATTTTATATCCTCATTTAAAAGCGGCGGCAAATATAGATAAGAAAATCCGAGTTTTTTCAGCGCGTCAAATTTTGAGATAGTATACCCACCGTTTTTGTGAGGGGTGAGCTCCAAACTGAAGTAATCGCTTGAGGAGAGTCTGCTGAATATACCGCAGCGTGAGCATAGTGTAGCCGTTACAGGTACGGGATACCCGTCGTGCGCTTGGGCGACGATGTTGATACGGTTTATTTGGTGTCCGAGCGGTTTGTGATCGATCTCGTATCCGTAGTCGCAGCGTTCGCAATTGTAGACCTCCTTGCCCGCTGTATCGCAGGTGGGATCGATCTTTTCAATTTGTTTGACGGAGTGCACGTACATAATGTCGTTTTCGGTGAGAGTTGCGATATGATATTCCGCAAGAATGTCGTCGGTCAACTCGTAGGCGACTCCGATCTCGAGAGAATCGGTGTCGCGCAGATAAGTGAAGAGAATGTATGATTCGAGGCGATCGTTCCAAACGTATATCTTCGAAACGGTATCAAGGAGCTTTTTTTCTGTCGATTTGAGAAGCGAAACGTACGGACCGTAGAGCTTTGTGGCTTCGGACATTATCTTATCCGTGTGCATCATAAGCTTGCTGTCCGCGGTCATATATGCACTAAGATCGATATCCGCTATGCTTTTCAGTATGTCACTTGCTGTTTTGATCGGGATATTGCGGAAAAATTCGGTCAATTCATCCTCGCTCATATCGAAAATAGAACGGTGCACGGGTATTTCTGTGACGATGCTGTCCTCTTTTTTTAGCAAAAACGATACAAGATCGGAATCGGTTACGGGATCGGTAACTGTTAAGCGAAGCTTTTCAGTATCAAGCTCGCAAATGCCGTCCGCAATATCCTTTCCGTTCAGTTTAAGTGTGTATGACGAGTCGTTTTTGTTAAGCTTAAAGGAATAATTGAGAGAGTCAGAGTTTTGAGAGACGAGCGTAAGGTCTGCTGTGAATTCGGTGTCGCTTACCGTTCTTGAGTACTTCAGCTCGCATTCGGTTCCCTCTATGATTCCGTTTGCATTGAAACCGTTCGTGTTTCTATCATAAACAAATTCGATATCCGTTTTGACGGTATCGGATATAATATTCGCCGATGTGATATATTTTCCGTCGGTGACGTAAGTGAAAGAGACGGCTTTTTTGCCTATTGAATCCTTCAAGGCCTGAATCTGTGTTTCGTCGATTTCGGCAAAAAGACCGATGATCTTTACCGCCTTTTCCGCATCAAGCGAGCAGGTATATTCTCGGCAGAGCTTACCTTTTGAGAAAACGAAGGATGAGATCGGTTCTGCGATCTTTATTACGTCGTCGGCAATTTTGGATAATGCCTCGGTATCTATTTCGCGGTCGGGATCAAGTGACGAATCGAGGGTGGGGACGAGCTCGTTGTACAGATTAATATTCATCGAATGCATCGATCCGCTTACGTAAAAGAACTGTGAGCTGTCAAAGGCTTCTTTCAGATTTCTTCGCGGCAGACTGACAAAAGCACTCGGATCGGTGCCGAGACCGCTGAGAACGACGGTTTCGGTGTCGTATAGAAGATCAAACGCAAGAGAGTTGTCTCCCATTGAGAATGAGAGATCGGCTTTTCCGCTGCGGTTGTTTTTATCCTGCGCAGAACCGATTGCAAGGTGAAAATCATCCCGGAGTTCTGTGAGCTCCTTGGGAATATCAAACTCTGCGGAAATTTCAAAAGCGTTTCCGCTCATAATTTCTGTAATCTTCGAAATATCGAAAAGCAACGCATCAGATGTGTTTTTTATATGGTCCATTGAGAAAAGCGGAAGTATCGCCAGAGTTGCCGCGATTGCGAGTGCGATAAGCAGTACACATACGGAAATGAGAATGATCAATATCTTGCGGTTTTTGATTTTTGTTTTGATTGCTGTCATTATTCGTCTCCTTTCTTGAAGTGAAGGGGGCTTACACGATCATTATATCATAAACATAATTAAAATGCAATAATTTAATTTAAAAATACAAAAACTGCCGCGTGAGCGGCAGTTTGATATTTATTCGGAAATAAGTCTGTTGATCCAGATACCCTTTTTGATCAGGATGTATCCGACGATACACTTGGTAAGGTCAAGAAGCTGGACGCAGAGGTAGATCGCAAGGATCGAAAGACCGGTGTGATGCGCGGTGATGAACGCGAAGGGAATTGTTACGCCCCAGGTGAATCCGCAGTCGAAAATAAAGGTCAGAAGCGTCTTGCCGCCCGAACGGAGCGTGAAATAAACCGCGTGGGCAAAGGCGAAGATGGGCATCGTGCAGGCAACGATGAAGAGCATCGAACCCGCAAGCTCCTTGGTGTAATCGCTTGCATCATAGAAGCGGGGGATAAGATCGGCGCAGAGCGCAAGCGCGGTGCTCGCGATAGCGCAAGATGCTACCGAAAGTGTGAAGAGCTTCCAAACCGAGTCCTTCGCTTCGTCTATCTCGTCTGCGCCGAGATGCTGACCGAGAATGATCGCGATCGCGCTTCCCATTGAGAAGGCTATTACGTTGAAGAGGTTAAGGACTGTAGAGGAAATATTAGCCGCGGCAACGCATTCGAGTCCGCGTACGGAATAGCACTGAAGAAGAACAGCCTGACCGAAGGACCAGAGAAATTCGTTGAGAAGCAGGGGAGATCCCTTGACGAGCATATCCTTGCAGAGAGGAAGCGGGATCTTTGCGGTGCGGTAAAGACCGACGAAGGAGGGGTATTTGTCCTTTCTCGCGTGAGTGATAATTACGAGCATTGCCGCCTCGATGAATCTCGATATAACGGTTGCAATTGCCGCACCTGTGACGCCCATGGGGGCAAAGGGCAGGAACGCAAGCTTTTCATTACCGAAGATAAGAATGTAATTGAGTACGAGGTTGACAAGGATCGCAACAACTCCGCCGATCATGGGAAGCTTGGTCTCGCCTTCCTCACGGAGAGTTGAGCCGTAGACCTGTGAGATCGCAAAGGGAGCAAGTCCGATGAGCATTATGTAGAGGTAGTCAAGCGAATATTTGAGCATAAGCTCCGCGGTCGCAGGAGCGGTGTCCTTGGCAATATAGAGCTTAAGAAGCGGTACGGGGAACAAAAGGAACACAGCTGTGCCGATTATGAGCATAGCGAGCGAGAGATAGTTCTTAGCTCTGGTGGTGCGCCTTACGCCCGTGGGATCGTTCGCGCCCGCAAACTGTGCGGTGAAGATTCCGATACCGGAAAGACCGCCGAAGATGCAGAGGTTGAATACGAAGAGAAGCTGGTTTACCGTTGCAACGGCAGACATCTCGATCTCTCCGATCCTTCCGACCATAATGTTGTCAACGAAGCTGACGGCATTGGTGAAGGTGTTCTGGATTACGATGGGGATGAGAATGGCAATGACTCGCTTGTAAAACGCGCGGTCGCCGATAAGAGTATTTTTTGTTTTGAGAAGTGTTCCCGACATAATTTTTCTCCATTTTTATTTTACCAAGGCATTATACCACAAAATGCGGAGATATTCAAGTGCGAAACGGATAAATTTTCGTTTTTGCGGAAAAATATTATAAAAAATGTTGAAATTTATGCCAACTTATGATATACTGAAATATATGTGTATTGGAGGAAAAACAATATGAAATATAAATGTACGATTTGCGGTGAAGTTTTTGAGATACCTGCGGGCGAGGATGTGGTTTGTCCTCTTTGCTTTGCTTCGGGTGACGTTATCGAAAAGCTTGATGACGAACCCAAGGAACTCCCCGTCGGCGACAAGAGCGCGGTTTACAACATCGGCTACGGCCTTTACGTTATCACTTCAAATGACGGCAAGAAGGACAACGGCATGATCTGCAACACAGTTGTTCAGCTTACAAGCGACCCGATGCGCATTCTCGTTTCGATCAACAAGGCGAATTACACGCACGATATCGTTAAAGAGACCGGACTTATGAACGTCTGTCCGATCTCCGAGAGCGCACCCTTTGCGATCTTCGAGCGTTTCGGATTCAAGAGCGGACGCGATACCGATAAGCTTGAGGGATGCAAATTCCTTCGCTCGGAAAACGAGCTTGCAGTTCCGCTGGAGAATATCAATTCCTATATGTCTCTCGCGGTTGAAAGCTACGTCGACGTCGGAACTCACGGCGTTTTCATCTGCTGGCTGACCGAGTCGGGTAAGCTCAACAACGAACCGACAATGTCGTATGCCTACTACCACGCAAACGTAAAGCCCAAGAAGAAACCCGCCAAGAAGTCGGGATTCGTCTGCAAGATCTGCGGCTGGGAATACGAAGGAGAGACCCTTCCCGAAGATATCGTCTGCCCGATCTGCAAGCACGGTGCGGCTGATTTCGAAATGATCCAATCGTAAAACTGAGTTTTACAATTGATACGCGCGCGGACTCGCTTTGCTCGTCTGAGAGGTGTTTTTCGGCGGCAAAGCCACCGAAAAAACGAATTATCATATATAGAAAAGAAGAAAATAAATGGACTGTAAGCTTTATTCCGCTTATCTGAATATTCTCCGCGAGGAGCTCCTGCCCGCCATGGGATGCACCGAGCCGATCGCGATCGCATATGCGGCGGCATCGGCGCGTGCGCTTCTCGGTAAAATGCCCGAGAGGGTGCACGTAGAGGTCAGCGGCAACCTCATCAAGAACGCTATGGGTGTCACCGTACCGAATACCGACGGCATGCGCGGCATCGAAGCCGCTGTTGCGGCGGGTGTCGTTGCGGGCAACGAGAAGAAAAAGCTCGAATGCATCGCGTCGGTCAATGACAGCGACCGCGAAAACATCCGCGCTTATCTTGCGAAAAACATCATAACCGTTGAGCTTTGCGAGAGCGAGCTTGCCTTTGACTGCACGGTAAAGGTCGAGGCTGACGGCGAAAATGCCCTCATCCGTATGGCAAACGCACATACCAACATCGTCCACCGCGAGAAAAACGGCGAGGTTATCAGCGATACTCCCGTCAGATGCGAGAGCGAGGACGGTATGTCGTC
>JAGBYM010000015.1 GCA_017628755.1 Clostridia bacterium
CGTCAATTATTTCCTTGACGGTGAGCTTATTTACCGAGACGAATATCTCTACGGCGCGGAGGTTACTCTGCGTCCCGAGGAATATCAGGAGGGCTGCAGCTTCTTCTGGAGCTCCGCGGGAGTAAATATTTCGAAGGGCAGCTTCAAAATGCCCGCCTGCGACGTTGATATATACGGCGCGTTCTCGGACGGCGAAAACAAGATAGTATTTATCGTTGATGGCAATCCATACGGATCTATCGGCGTAAGAGTTGGGCAGACGGTTGACCTGAGACTGATCCCGACAAAGCAGGGCTATACCTTTACCGGATGGACCTGTGACGAGGTTGACGTTTCCGAGGGCGAGTTTATTATGCCCGAGGGAGATATCGTCCTCCGCGGAAGCTTTATTCCGAATGCTTACGACGTAATATTCCTCGATACGGTTTCGGGCGAGGTTATCGGAACGAGCTATCTCGACTTTGGCGCGTCCTTCTCGCTTGGAGATCAGGTTTACTGCATTGAAGGCAAGGTAAGCTCGGGTTGGGTGCTTCTTTACGGTGACGTTCTTACCAATGGTGACCAATATATTATGCCGGATTCCGAGGTCGTTTTCGGTATTGTATGGGAAAATTGCCTTACCATTATGGTCGAAGAGGATTATTGGGTCCCCTATTACGACCACGTTGAATACGAATGCGAGAAATGTCGCTTTGACGAGGCGAACGGAACACTCTATATCTGCGATCCGTCGGTGAAATTCGCGGGTGAATCAGAGGGTATTACTGTTGTGGTTGAGTACGTAACAGAATAATTTTGGGGCGTTTGCATTGTCAAACGCCCGCTTTTATGTTATAATAAAGAAAATCCCAAAAAATTTCTCAAAATATGAAACCTTTTGAAGCTTTTGACCGTCTATATAAGTGAAAGCCTACTGCAGAGGTGAAATGATATGGAAGATAAAAGAATCATTGAGCTCTTCTTCGAGCGCTCGGAGAAGGCAATTGAAGAATCGGGAAAGAAATACGGCGGGTATATATCGTCTGTAGCCTTTTCGATACTCGCCTCAAATGAGGATACCGAAGAGGTCGTAAGCGATACATATCTCCGCGCGTGGAATTCGATACCGCCGCAAAGACCGCAAAAGCTCGGCGCTTATCTTGCGACGATCGCGCGCAATCTCGCGCTTGACCGCTATGCCGCAAGGCGTAAAGAGAAAGAAAACCTTGCCGCCGAGGCTGTGCTTGACGAGCTTGCGGATTGTCTGCCCGACGAGGGCGGGCTTTCGGTGGTCGATGAGGTGGTGCTACGCGACGCAGTCAATTCATTTCTCGGATCGCTTACCGAACAGAACCGCATAATTTTCATGCGCCGTTACTGGTACATGTTGCCTGTCGCGAAGGTGGCAAAGCTTTCGGGACTCGGAGAGGCGACGGTCAAGACAATACTACACAGAACACGCAAGCAGTTCAAGGAACATCTTGAGAAAGAGGGGATAATAATATGAAAAAGATAGAAATTGCAAAGGCTATAGGCCTCGCGGACGAAAAATACGTTGCCGAAGCTGCGCCTAAGGCGAATCCGAAGGCAAGATTTTGGCGCAAATTCACGCTTATCGCGGCGTGCGTTTCGATCATTGCGACTTCGCTCTGCCTCTGGCTCTTCCTGCCATATGACAGAGGCGAGGATCTGCCCGAGGAGGCTGACGTAAACAATCTGCCCGCCGCCCTCCGCGATTATGAGGACAGCGAATATCTCGATCTGATGTACGCTTTTTATAAGTATGACAAGGCAAACCGCAAAGGTGGAAAAAATAATTTTGAAACTTATCTTGATGGGCTGTTTGATTTCGCTTTGAATGGCGGAGTGGTAGCGGAAGATGCTATGTCTCCTGTTCCCGAGGCTCCAACCGCAGCACCTGAATGGGATGGAAATATGTCCACTTCAGATGAAGAGGTCAAGGCAGAGAACGGTTACGTTGAGACAACGGATAACCAGGTCGCGGGCGTTATCGAAGCCGATCTTTTCAAGCGCACAAAGACTCATATCTTTTACCTCAACAGACAAAATATGGACCTTTACGTTTATTCGATCGCGGGCGAGGAAAGCAAGCTTGTAAATCAGGTTGCTATCCGCCACGGCTATGACGATCTTTTCCTCGAGCTCTATTCGGCACAGATATTCCTTTCTGCGGACGGCAAGACTCTGACCGTTCTCGGAAACGGTATCGGTCAAAGAGAGACCGGATCGGGCAAGGAAAAGCTTTCAACTACAATTCTTCTTGCTTTTGATGTCTCGAATCCCGAGGTCATCGTGCAGAAAGCGCATTTCGCGATTGCGGGCGATTATCTCTCCGCGCGTCTCGTTGATGGCAAGATCCTTCTTATGAGCAAGTATTACGTCGGCAAGGTCGATTACGCCGATCCGACAACCTTTCTTCCTATGATAGATAGCGGCAATGGCTTTGAGGTTATGGCGGCAGAGGATATCATCTTTCCTGAAACGCTTACCTCGAAGTATTACACCGTCGTAACTCAGGTCGATATGGAAACGCTTACTCTTGAAGGCGCGGCGGGATGCCTCTGCTATTCAAATGAGCATTACGTATCTGCGGATAAAATATTCCTCACAAGATCCTATTTTGAGGCTTTTGAGCGCAATGACGGCGAAAAGTATATCGAAGAGGCGAGAATGACCGAGATTTACGCGCTCGGCTACGGTGCGGATGGTTTCCGCAAGCTCGGCTCGATCGGTGTTGAGGGTACTGTAAAGAACCAGTACAGCCTTGACGAATACGAGGGAATCCTCCGTGTTGTTACCACTACGGGAGGCACCAAGGTTTACGGATCCGCTTTCGTAAGCAACGGTAAGATCAAGTACGGCATCGGCGACTCTTACGCTACCTCGAAGGCATCGAACGCTGCACTTTACTGCATAGATCTTTCCACATGGCAGATCGTGGGCGAGGTACGCGACTTCGCTCCCGACGGTGAGACGGTCGAATCGGTTCGCTTTGACGGTACGAACGCATACGTCTGCACCGCAGTCGTTATCACCTTTACCGACCCCGTTTACTTCTTCGATCTTTCGGATATGAGCAACATTACCTACACCGACACGGGCGTGATCGAGGGTTATTCTTCCTCGCTTGTCAACTTCGGTGACGGCTTCCTGCTCGGCATCGGTTTCGGCGCAAACCGCGATACTCTCAAGATCGAGGTTTATTACGAGAACGGCGATAAGGTCGAGTCGATCGCTTCCTATGAGAGAGAAGCCGTGAACTTCTCCCAGGATTATAAGTCATATTTCATCGACCGTGAACGCGGACTTGTCGGTCTTATGATAACGGATTGGAACGGTAAGGACGGCGAGACGGGTGACAGATACATTCTCCTTGCGTTTGACGGCTACAAGCTCACTGAGGTTCTCGACGAGTGCATGAATGACTATGGAGACCCCTCCGCAGCCCGCGCGACCCTTGCTGATGATTATTTCTACATCATGGAGAACAAACATTTTAAGGTAGTTAAACTGTATAATTGACGATATGAAAAGGTTGTTTTATCTCATCCTCGCGGGTGCGGTGCTTCTCGTCAGCCTGGGCGGCTGCGCCGAGAGCCCGCTACAGAAAGAGATTCCCGAGGATTTCTCTTTCGCGCTGACCTGGGGTGTCTACGGTATCAGCTCGTATGACAGCAAGACGGGTAAGCTTGTAAAAACCAAAGATGCGACGAATCCGGAGGATTACGTGACCTATCTGGAGCTTCCAGAAGAAACTCTTGAAGATATTTACGAAATGATCCGCAAGCTGAAACCCGATTCGTATCCCGATGAGTATGATCCCGATCCGTACAGGTCGAGCGACCCTTCGGCGGATCTGATATTGACAGTCCGAGCGGGTGACAGCGTCAAGACCATAACGGCAACAGAGGTCTCGCTTTCCTATGAAACTTGGTCGATCAAGGGCAAAAGGTATATTGATACCTGCAGAGCGATCAGCGAAATTCTTACCTCAACCGAGGAATGGCAAGCTCTGCCCGATTATGAGTTCTATTATGACTGATTAATTATTCAAGCAATAACGGTTGAGCCGCTTTTCGGCTCAGCCGTTGTTCTGCTTTTTATTTGGGTGGTGAAATTTCGCGCGCCTTTAATAGGGGCCCACCCCCTCGCTCCCCCTCCCGTGAACCGGGAGGGGGAAGCTTCACAAGTGCTCAATTTTCGTTCAGCCACAGAGTTTTTGTCGATATCCTATAATTTTGCATTTGTAAATCGGGACCCATCCCCCACCCCCTTCCCGTAAACCGGGAAGGGGAGCAAAAGTGCGCAGACTATATCGTTTTGCGTTCTAAATATCGTTTTCCTCTTGACATTTATATTAAATGATTGTATAATCATAGTAATAAAAAATTCCGGAGGTACATTATGTCCGAATTCAAATTCCAGGCGCACAGAGGCGACAGCGTCTCTTACCCCGAAAATACACTCGTTTCCTACCTTGCCGCAGTTGAGCAGGGCTATAAAATAGTTGAGATGGACTGCAAATTTACCAAAGACAACGTCTGCATCATGCTTCACGACGGCACAATAAACCGCACCTGTCGCCGCGATGACGGATCCGCTTTTGAGGAAAAGATCGCGTCAACTGCCCTCACTCTTGCCGAGATCAAGGCGCTCGACGCGGGACTTTTCAAGGGCGAGCAGTTCCGCGGAGTCCGCATCCCCACTCTTGCCGAAACTCTTGAAACTCTCCGTAATGCCGATGCAGATATTAAGCTCGACAACGTTTTCCAGAGCTTCAATGAGGAGCAGTTTGAGATCTTTTGTGAGACCGTCAAGGCTGCCGATATGGAGGAAAAGGTTGGCTTTACCTGCAAGACTCTGCCCTATTTCGATTGGCTGGCAAAGAAGTTCCCGCGCGCTCATATGCACTATGACGGTCTTATGACGAAGGAAGCACTCGAGCACACCCGCGCGGTCGCCGAGGGAAGAGTAACGTATTGGATTCCTTACGAGAATAAGTCAACAGCTTGGTTCAAGGGTAGATTTGCCGATCCCGAGTTCTGCGCGGAGGTGCGCAAGTACGGCAATATCGGTATTTGGACGATCGGAACAATGGAAGAGCTCAGCGAATCGGTTAAGGTCTTCGGCGCGGTTGCGGCGGAAACCAACGGTCAGCTCAAGCCCTATATGCTTGCCGACATTTAATCCTTGACAATTCCGTATTATTGTGATATAATTAATTATTATTTGTAGCAGATTTTAAAAATCTATAAAATACAATAAAAATCCGTTTTTTAGGCGGCTTTGCCGACCGAAAAAACACCACCCCAGACGAGCTAGGCGAGTCCGCGCGCCGAGGGGAGCCGTCAAAATCCCCAATTTTGGCAGGCGGCGATAAGCGCGCGCCTTCAATTGTAAAACGCAGTTTTACAATTGGTTAAATTATTTTTGAAACGAGGTGCAGACCCATGCCCATCCAGGTTCCCGAGGGATATTCCTCGCATCTGACAGCAAGACAGACACAGATAGCGATAAAGAAGATAAAAGACTTTTTCCAGTCCAATCTTGCAAACCAACTGACTCTGCGCCGAGTTTCCGCGCCCCTTTTCGGTGACGCCGCTTCGGGTCTCAACGACAATTTAAGCGGTCGCGAACGTCCCGTAGCATTC
>JAGBYM010000016.1 GCA_017628755.1 Clostridia bacterium
GAGCAGCAGCCTGGTCAACACACTTAACTGCAACCTTGTATGCCTCAGTAGCAGCAGCCTTATCACCGGACTCAACAGCAGCATAGAACTTCTTGATGATTGTCTTCATCTTGGTGTTCGCAATCTTGTTCTTAAGAGTCTTCTTCTCGATAACAAGAATACGCTTCTTTGCGGACTTAATGTTTGCCATCAGATTCACCTCCCTATTTTTGTGTATTCGTTACGCCTGAGAGGTTACGCTACGAATACTTCACAGTTGAATATTATACCATAAAACTTCCCGAATTGCAATAGCTTTCAGGAAATTTTTTTGACTTTTTTCAAGATTTTTTGTGAAATTTACTTCACTCGCATTGCCACGATGCGCTCGGGGTCAGGCGTGACGTAAGCGGTGTAATTCGTGTGATAAATTACAAGACCGGGTTTACCTCCCGACGGCTTCTTGATATGCTTTGCAAATGCGTAATCGACGGGGATATTGTTGCCCTCGGCGGTCGAATTGAACGCCGCGATCTCAGCCGCCTCGGTCATATCGAGTGCGGGCGGTTCTTCGCCGTCGGTCTTCATAAGCACGTGCGAACCCGGCACTCCCTTGGCATGGAACCAATAGTCGTCCTTCGCCGCGGTCTTGAAGGTGATCTCCTCATTTTGCAGATTGTTTCTGCCGCAGAGGACCTCGTAGCCGTTCGTTGTGATATACTTGAGAGGCGTGCTTTTGACCGACTTTGCGGGTGCCGCGCCCTTCTTCTGCTTCAGATAACCGCCGACTTCAAGCTCGTGGCGTATGCCCGCGAGATCGGCACCGCTTTCAGCGCGCGAGAGTGCATCGCGGACGCTGAAAAGGTAATCAGCCTCGGCGTTTGCAAGCTCGAGCTGACGGCTGAGCTCACGGCGCGCGGTATTGCACTTGTTATACTTCTTATAAAGCTTCTGGGCGTTTTCAGAAGGCGAGAGACGGGTGTCGAGCTTGATAACTCTTTCGGCAAATTCGCCGTCCTCGTTCATTTCGGAATAATCTGTAAGTCTGACCTCGCCGTCGCCCTTTTTAAGGCGGTAGATATTGGCGACTATCAGATCGGCGTCGCGCTTGAAAAGTTCTCCTTCGGCACACTCGGCAAGCTCGGCATTCTGCGCCTCGATCTTACGGAGAACGCGCGAGATTGCGGATGAGACGGTATGCTTGAGGTCGGATGCGCGGTCTGTGACGAGTGCGGCACGGTCACGCTCGCCGAAATAGGTGTCGAGGAGCTTGGCGAAGCTCTCATAAGTTCTCTGCGACTCGGTTGGATAATGCGTCAGCGGAAGGAATGAGTATTCCGCGGGACGGTTGCCGTCGTAAACAGCGGACGGAACGAATCTTCCCTCTCTGACGTCGGCGAAAACGCTCGAGAAGATCTGCCAGAGACGGTAGGGATCAATGCTTCCGCAATCGGCAGAAATGTCGCCTACGGCGCGGAAAACAATTTCACGCGCAACTACGGGTGCAACACCGAAATAGCTTTGATTGATAAATTTAGCCGCGTTCTGATCCCACGGCGCGGATGTGAGACGAGCAATAAAACCTTCCATAGTCTCGGCGAGCGGATCGCTCTTCCCTTCCTGCGCGGGCGGCATTTCGTAACGCATACCCGGAAGGATCTGACGGAGACGGGAGGTTGTGAAGTCAACTGTACGGAGCGCGGTGATTATTCTGCCGTCCTCGTTTGCGAATATGAGATTCGAGTTTTTGCCCATAATCTCTGCGATCAGGAGCTTTTTGCAATCAAATCCCATCTCGTCGCGAGTTCCGAACTCAAATACCGCAACGCGCTCGAATCCCTCCTGACGCACGTCGGTGAGGAACGCGCCACCGAGATGCTTGCGCAGGAGCATACAGAGCGAGGGCGGCACTGCTGGGTTATCGCGCATATTTTCGGTAAACGAGATACGCGGGTCGGATGCTCCGCAACGGAAAAGCAGCTTCTTTCCGCCCTCTCTTCCGCGCATCTGGAGGATTATCTCATCCGCGCGCGGCTGATATACCTTTTCTATTCTTCCGCCGACAGCGGAAGTTCTGATCTCGGCAAGTACAGCCGAGAGAAAACCTGCATCAAATGCCATTTTTTATCCTATCCAAGCGGATACAGTTCCGCTTACAAACAAACTTGAAATCAAACCGAGCGCAATACCCAACCACTGCAGGCGCGTCAGCTTTTCCTTGAAAAGCAGAGTAGCCGCAAAGAGAGTGAGAATGAGTCCGCCCGTATTGATTATCGGGAAGAATACCGCAGAGGGCAAAGCCCCCGCAAGGTAGAGATTTGCAACGTGCGGAACGGCAAAAGTCGCACCGCTGATAAGCGCAAACAGAGTCTGCTTTTTGTTCGGCTCGAATCTCTCCGTACCTGCTTTTTTGCGTTCGTAAAGCCAGATAAGAGCCGAAGCAACTGTCATAAACGCAAACGCCGAGACAAGAAAAGCCGTGCTTTGTGCCTGATATTCCGTGCTCTGATGTATCTTCTGCATAACGCCGACAAAGCCGTTCGTTATACACGAAGTCAGCGCAATAAGAAGCCATTTGAGCGAAGACTTCCTTCCACCGTTGTTCTTATCGGTAGAAAATACGATGCATAGCACCATAATGCCCATTCCGAAATACTGATATATATCAATATTTTCGCCGAAAAAGATGCCGCTGAGTGCAGAAATAAGGCTTGCGAGCGACACAATAACGCTAGTATAAGAGAACGGACCGACCTCAAGCGCCCACATATAGGTATAACTCTGCGCTAAAACGAGTATGCCGAAAAGGATTCCGAGTCCCGCGGAAACAAATGAAAAGTCGGTTATTGTCCCAAAAGGATCTGCTGCCGAAGGATCTATCGAAAAGATCAGAATAAAGACAAGGCAGGCTACGCTCATACAGGTATTGTAAAACCAATTGCTCTCCCTACCCGCGGGCGCGGTCCTATTATAAAATTTTTGGACTACAGCCGTCGCTACGTTAAAAACGAAAGATACCGCAAGAAGCAAGCCTGTGGGAAGTAAAAGTAACATTTGTCACGACCTCTGAAAAAATATCGTCTTATTATACCACAAAATCGGCAGAGAAACAATATCTCTGCCGAAATTTGTATAGACATTTGAAATTAACCGAACATAACCTGATCGACTTCGTCGAGCGAGGGGAATGCGTAGTCGGGCTTCTCTGCTACGGTAGCAGCCTCAACGTCCTCGGGAGTGGTCTCACCGGAGTAAACGAGTACTGCGGTAACGCCGTGCTTCTTGCCGAGTGCGATATCTGTGTAGAGTCTGTCGCCGAAGATACACATCTTGTCCACGGAAACGCCGGTAGCCTCGCTGATCATCTCAACGGTCTCCTTATAGGGCTTGCCGAAGTAGGTGGGGGTCTTGCCGGTGGATGCGGTTACGAAAGCTGCGATAGCACCGCTGTCGGGGATGAAGCCGGTTTCGGTGGGGCAGTTGAAATCGGGGTGAGTGGAAAGATACTCTGCACCGCCGCGAACAAGACGGCATGCATCGTCCATCTTCTTGTAGGTCATGGTGGTGTCAAAGCTGGTAACTACGATATCAGCCTTCTCTTCGTCGCCGGTGAGCATATTGATGCCCGCATCCTTGAAGCTTTCTACAAGCTCGTCGGTACCTACGAGATATACGCTCTTGCCGTCGCGGTGGCGGCGGAGGAACTCGATGGTTACGTCGCCCGAGGTCATGATCTCCTCACGTGTGGGAGAGAAACCGAGCTTCGAGAGCTTCTGTACGTAGAAATCAGAGGTGTGGGATGCGTTGTTTGTAAAGAAAAGTACGCGCTTGCCTGCCGCACGAAGATTATTGATAAAGCGGATAGCAAAGGGGAAAACGTTGTAGCCGAGGTAAATTGTGCCGTCCATATCAAAGATATAGAGCTCTTTTTCATTGAGAATTGCGGTATC
>JAGBYM010000017.1 GCA_017628755.1 Clostridia bacterium
ATAAGAAAGCTCGAAACTCAGAACCCAATCTACCTTCGCAATTCTTCCGAGGGACTCATCGCCTTTATTGATGAGCTCTTCGGTGCCGATAACATGTCCCTTTGCAAGGATCTTATCCACAGGCTTCAAAGAAATGCGTAATAATTTACAGAAAGGAAGCGTTCCGTCTTTTCACGGACAGGAATAAACGCGTTAAAGCAACCATGTTGAAGCGAAACAAATTAATTCAATTATTGTGCTCAATGATGATCGGCATTCTGTTCCTTTTTGCTGTAACTGCGGTTTTGATTCTGTGCGGTGTTTTCAACCTTGAACGGACAAAGATCACAATAGCCACCGAAAGCATTGAGGCTCTCTACGACTCCACTCCGCTTACCAATCACAACTGGAAGATCACCCGCGGAGCGCTCAAAAGCGGACACACTATCTCGGTTCGATTCCGCGGATCGCAAACGAATGTCGGAGAAAGCGAAAACGCTATTGAAGTAATAATAACCGATGAACTCGGCGCCGACGTTACAAGTGATTACGACATTACATATGACCTCGGCATACTGAAAGTCAATCCGAGAAGCATTGTTATCACATCGGCAAGTGACTCCAAGCTTTTTGATGGATTTGCATTGCAAAATCCGAATTATGAGATCACCTCGGAGCACCGCGGATTGGTCACAGGCCACAGCGCGGTTGTGAATATCACCGGATCCATAACAAATGTAGGTGAAACGCCCAACACCATTGAATCCGTCTTTATTTACGACAAACTCGGTGCGGACGTTACAAGCAATTATCACCTCTTTATCCGCGAAGGCGTTCTGCAGATCACTTCTCCTTACGGCGCTTCAGGTATGCCGGAGTTTGACAGTGAATCGAATCTTGAAGCCAGCGATGAATTTAAGAACGCAGTGCTTTACAGCATTTATTCAAACATCAGTGACCAGGTATATCTGAAGATAGTAAGCTACGGAAAATACAACGGACAGTCCTGGATGGACGCTCCCGAATATCCTGCCCTGATCGATGAGAAATACAGTGCATCATACCTCTTGGGTTTATCATCTGTTAACGATAAAAAATCTATAAACACAATAGAGATAAAATCCAACTATCAGCCTTATGCGCTCCCATATTATATGGTTCCGGGCGAAGGCAACGCTCAAATACAAACAAGTGACATTGCATATTCGGGTGGAATTACCACATCGTATACAGTAGGTTATACCGATCCCGGAAATAATTATCCCCAAGCAGATAAAAAGTACAGTCAGTACGAATCCGACTACAGAAACTTCGTTTACGCAAATTATCTCGATATAGATGAGACCTCCCGCGAATTTATGGAAGACATCATCAAAAAAGAGGGTTTTTCATCCAAGGATAAAGACATTATAGACGTAGTTGCAAAATATATCCAAAAATCAGCTAAATACAACACAAATTACAATCCGCAGCTCGAACAGGAAAGTAATATCGCCATTGCTTTTTTAAGTAAATATAAAGAAGGACTATGCAGACATTATGCTTCCGCCGCTACACTTCTCTACCGTGCTCTCGGCATTCCCGCAAGATACACCGTCGGAGTATACGCCCCGCTACAAGCAGGGAAATGGACAAACGTTCTGGCAAAACAGGCGCATGCTTGGGTAGAGGTTTATATCGACGGAACCGGATGGGTCTACGTTGAAGTAACCGGCGGAAGACCGCAATCAGGTTCGGATACTCAGGAACACGCAGAAAGCTGTGACTGCAGCCAATGCGAAGGAGATTCGGGTTCGGGTTCGGGTTCGGGTTGCGGTTCGGGTTTGGGTTCGGGTTCCGGTTCCGATTCCGGTTCCGGCTCGGGTTCCGGATCGGGTGGCGAAATGACAAATGAGCCTCAGCTCGAAGCCACTCTTACGCCCGAAACAGTAAGACGCAAATATAACGGAAAAACGCTCAATGCTACAAATAAACTCAAAGGCTTTGAAGCCTTCGAAAAACTAGGATATACATATAAAGCTGTCGTTGAGGGAGAGCGCCTTGATGCCGGAATTACAGACAGTACAATCAAAAGCATAACCATTTATGATAAGAACAAAAAA
Organism: Clostridia bacterium; assembly: GCA_017628755.1. GTDB lineage: Bacteria > Bacillota > Clostridia > Oscillospirales > CAG-272 > CAG-390. The sequence continues at coordinate 2,082 of JAGBYM010000017.1, forward strand.
GACGTAACCTCATCTTTTGATCTTACTCTCAAAACCGGAGTCGTTCACGTATATCTTTATACCGTTGAATTCACAAGTCCCTCTGCCGATATCATTTATGACGGCAAGCCCGCCGAACCTCCGACACATACAGGCGGAACGTTCGAACCCGATCACAGCTTCACCGTTGAATCCACCGCCAATACAGACGTCGGAATTCGCCTTAATACATTTAACGTAAAGATCTCGGATAAAAACGGCCAGGATGTGACCGCACTTTATTACGTTAAAAAGAATTACGGCTCACTTACAATCCGCCCCGCCGAAATAACCGTTAAAGCAGGAAACGCGGAAAAAGCATTCGACGGTACCCCTCTCACATGCCACGAGTTCAGCCTTGAAAGCGGCTCCCTCGCGGAAGGTCACAGACTCGCCATGCCCGCTTTCATCGGCTCTCAAACACAGATAGGCCGTTGTGATAACGTCATCACAGATATTTCCGTTCTCAACGCTTACGGAATAGACGTCACTCACAACTATATCATCAAGTACACCATAGGCAGCCTGAAAATTACAGGTTAAAAATTTTTGAAGGTCAAACCAATATGTTATACGAGGTTTATCAAAAAAGAATACAAAAAATCGCAGCCTTCCTTTCCGCGCTTCTTAAGCTTATGCCGCTGATAATTTCGATCGTATCGGCAATAGTTCTTGCAACTGTAGCCCTGTTAGCCTGCAAAGGCTTGCCAGGCAGCGTAAGCTGTGCTTCGGAAGTTATTTACGGCGATGAATACACATGCGAAGCAAAAGCTTTCCTGAGCGACGTTCGCATTGAATTCTGCGCAAAAGACTCAGAAGAGTGGACAGAAGAAAAGCCGCAAATGCCGGGAAATTATCTGACCCGGGCGGTTGGTATATCTGTTTTCGATAAAGACAGATTCGGTGAAGCAACAGAATTTTCGATACTTCCCTTCCCGGTAGACGTCAAGGTCAAAGACGGCAGCGTTATATACGGAGAAATTCCCACTGTAACAGCCCAGACTGTTTATGCGGATACATTTATTTGCGATAACGTCATATTCGAAAGTACAGTGCATGCAAGCACTAAAGTCAAACCCGATATCACAGCCGTTAAATTCTTCGATTTAAACGGAAATGATGTTACTGACGCATATTCCATAAACATAGTTGAATCCGGCATAACATTTGAAAAACGCAGCATAACCGTAACGATCGAATCCGCATCCAAGGAATACGATGACACGCCTCTTTCTCTCGATGCTTACGCGTTAACCGGAGGATCGCTGGCTTTTTCGGATTCTCTGGGCGCAGTATTCAACACATCGATAACCGATGTCGGAACCGTTGACAACATTCCCGTTTTTCAAATTCTGCAAAACAGCGAAGGAAATGCCGTTGACGTCACAGAACTTTACGACATCACAACCCTCAAAGGAACCTTGACAGTCACAACCCGAGTACTGAAGATCAATACCGGAAGCCTTGAGGAAATGTATAACGGCAATAAGATTTCCTGCGAAGAGTTTGAAATAGATCCCGAGACAACCCCGCTGGAAGGTCACTCGGTAACGCTTGTTACGGCGGAAGGTTATACCGATTGCGGAACACATAAAAATAGGCAGGTAATACGCATCACCGATAAAAACGGCGTTGACAAAACATCGAACTATGCCGTTTATTATCTCGAGGGCACCATTACGATCACTCAAAAGCCCCTATTTATCACCACACATGACAACGAATGGATTTATGACGGACTTACACACCCCAAATTTGAAATCACCGCAGAAGGACTCATTGAAGGTCATAGAGCCAATGGTTTTTTGTTAACGCAAGATACCATCACTGACGTCGGAAGTTCGGAAAATATTTTTTCGGTTTCTATAACCGATACTAACGAAAAAGATGTATCCGGAAATTATGATATTTCTTACAAATACGGAACTCTAACCGTCAAACCGCGCCCTATTACAGTCCAAACATCAAACGCCGAATGGATTTATGACGGAAAGGAACATACATCCCCCGGATGTGTAACAATATCCCAACTCAATCTCGTTTCAGGTCATAAATTAGAGCCGCTCGCAATGACGGCAATAACAGATGTGGGAAAAAAATCCAACGTTTTCAGCACCTATAAAATCACCGATGCCAAAGGAAACGACAAAACTTTCTGTTATACCGTCACCTTCCAAAGCGGCGCATTGGAGATCAAAAAACGTCCGATTACGGTAAAACCCGAAGATACTTTCAAAGTCTATGACGCAACATCTCTTTACGGCGGAGAAATCAAGCTTCACGAAAGTTCTGAATATCAACTCGTCGCCGGACACACAATGACCGCCAAAGCTTCCGGAAGCAGAACCGATGCGGGAACGTCAAAATCCGGTCTTGCAAGCATTGTCATCAAAGATGGCGAACGCGATGTAACCAAAAACTACAGTGTCACAACTATCGAAGGAACCATAATCATATATCCTCGTCCGATCACCATTCTAACCGGAAGTGCCGAAAAGGACTATGACGGCAAACCGTTGACAAGCAGTAAATTTTCAGTTCCCTCGCACTCCCAATATCAGCTTGTTGTCGGACACAAGATCACAATAAAGAATACGGGATCACAAACCCAAATCGGAGAAAGCTCCAACACATGTGATGAATCCAAAACAAAGATTACGGCACAAAACAAAGACGTAACCAAGAATTATATTATACAATACGAACTCGGAACGTTAAAGGTAAATCCCTATGCCGTGATTACGATTCTGACCAACAGCGATATAAAGCTATACGACGGCAAGCCTCTGACCAACGACGGTTACGAATACGTCGTCGTCCGCGGAAAGCTTCAAAGCGGTCATAAACTAGTTGTCGATGTTTTTGGCAGCCAAACAGAGCCCGGAACCAGCCCCAACGATGCAACTGCTATAATGCTGGATTCCAAGGGCAAGAACGTTACCTCAGGCTACGAGATAAGCATCTCGCCCGGTACGCTAGAAGTAAAAGAAGCCGATCATAATGAAAGCAATAACGCCGTATTCGGACAAATCAAAACCGATAAGGGCGGAACGGTTTATCTCTATATGAGAAGCTTCGGAAACTATAGCGGTCAGTTGTGGTTGGGAGCTGTCGATTACGGTAAAACACTCCCGGGCGGATACAGTTACAACTATCTTACCTCGATCGCAATCCGTAACAAAGGAACAGAACCGGCAATGGCGGAAATAAAAGACTGTTCACTCTTTATGCTTCCGTATTATCTCGGATTCGGCGGAAATTATGATATTCAAAAATCCGATACCTCATACGTAAGCAGGGATTCCGATTATTCTATGGAATATTATTTCCCGATATCCGCTTTGAACAGTTATGAGGAATGGAAGGGAAATCTGGGTGAATACGCGCAGTATGAAAAGGAATACAGGAAGTTCGTTTATCAAAACTATTTGACTGTCGATGATGAAACAGCCAAGTATATGAATACCTTGATATCCCAAAACAACTTCAAGCTGTCAGATCCCAACGTTATCCTCAAAATTGCATCCTATATCCAAAATGCCGCTACGTATTCTTTGGAATATGATCCACTCCTTGATGTTGAGGAAAATGTGGTTATCGCATTCCTTGATCAATACAAGGAAGGTAAATGCGTGCATTATGCATCTGCTGCTACTCTGCTCTACCGTACTCTCGGTATCCCCGCAAGATACGTCGAAGGTTGGATGATCGAAACGGTAAAGGATCAATTCGTGGATATTGCAAATCCGGGACACGCCTGGGTTGAAGTTTATATCGACGATTTGGGATGGGTACAGGTAGAGGTTACCGGAAGTGATCCCAATGCGACAGGCGGCGGAGGAGGAAGCGGCACAAAGCAGACAATCACGCTCACTCCTAAATACACTTACGGCGTATATAACGGTAGAACGCTTTTTGCAAAGAACATAATCGAACCCGATGCAACTCTTGCCGACCTTCTGCGCAAAGGATACACTTATGAAGCGAAGGTGTCGGGTTCATTGCAAGATGTTGGCAGAAGCACAAGCACCGTAAAAGACTTCAAGCTCTTCGATCCGAATGGCAATGATATCACCGACCAATTTAATTATTCCCGTGAGGACGGTATTATCGACATCTTCGACTCGTCAACAAAGATCGTTAAAGTTTATCTTTTTGAACTTCAAAAAGTATACGACTCCACTCCGCTTACGTTCAACAATGACGATTACGCAATAATCGATATTGAATCCGGAGCAAATCTTGATCTGTCGCTGAATATCAGTCGCATCAACGCCGGGGTCCTTACGCTTTCGGATATTAATAAAGATATCGGTTCATATGCAACCTATACCGTTCGCAAGGACGGCGTCAATATCACAAACAAATGCGCTTTGGTTTTCGATACATTTGAACACACCCCCAATTATTATGTTCCTTTGAGGGTAGATCCCAGAGGAGTGGGAATATCGAGTGCAACCGAGGTTAAAGTCGATGACGACAAGCCGCTGTCCAATGACAATGTCTTCATCTCGCACGGCTCTCTCGTTCCCGGAGATACGATGGAAGCCTATGCAATCGGTTTCATTGACTACGTCGGAACAGTCGATAATGAAATCTATTCTAATATTTTAATTGTCAACAATAAAGGCGAGGACGTTACAAATAATTACTCTATAGTATCCGATAACATCGGAACGCTGACCATAGTTGACAAGGACGAATAGTATTTCATAACAAAACGCGTATTAAAACAACACCAAAATCCCCGAATCCCTCGGGCATTCCTGCCCGAGGGATTCGGGGACTCTCTTCTATGATCACCAAACGATACAGCTATTGATAAATCAATGTGAGTAGACAGAATTAACAAAAGACGCCCTCCACTAGCACCCATTAATATTTAAGGAAAAAACCAAAATAATTTTTATCAAAAAATCGAAAAAAGTTAAAAAAACTATTGACAAAGCACTTTTTTTGTGGTATAATATTCAAGTCGCAAGGCGCACGCTGTGAGCAATAGTTCGCAGAAGGTACGCCGAGCGTCAGATCTGGGTGTGGCGCAGCTGGTAGCGCGCTACCTTGGGGTGGTAGAGGCCGCAAGTTCAAGTCTTGTCACTCAGACCAAAATCGGAGGTTCAATCGAACCTCCGATTTTCTTTTATTTCCTCGCTAAATCTCTTGAAATCTCGCGTTTTCGTGATAATGATTACAGGCACATTCTCCCCTTTTTATCGGGTAGAATGTGCCTACTTTTTCGCTACGACCACAAGTTAGACCATAGATGTTGATTTTAGGGGCAAATTCGGATGATTTTTTATATGTTTAAGGCGGTAACCGCGAGCTGCGATTACCGCCTTTTCTTTGATTACTGCGTATCAAACTTTGATTAATACAATCCCCAAATAATGATATCGCACTTATTATCGATATTTTCGGAATGCTTACGGAGGGTGCTTTCTGATCTGCTCAAATAATCAACATCAGTAATGTGCTCAGAAACAAAATCTCTATAATCCTTAAACTCTTTTTCTATGTATTCTGCGTTAACCTTAAATCCAAGTTCTTGACCATACTTTTTTAACAAATCAATCGAATTGTTCAAAGAACGAAAAGTCATAGTCATTCTTTTTTGGGTTTCTATAGCATCGCTTTCGGCAGATACATAATAAAAGCCATCGTTGTTAACTATTGCTTGAATTTTTTTAAGAATTTGCTCGGCATGCTCTTTCTTTTTTCTTACATCGTTTTTTAACTGCGTAGCCCAAAAAGCTATACAGATTGTCAATATTAATGTAAGCGCTTGTGCTGCATTTACCTTCCAAAAGTCATCGTTACAGAAAAAGCTTGTAACTGTTACGACAAGAGCAAGTATGAAGCACCCACCTACTATAAGTTTTATTGTCCATGTCTTCATAATTTATTTGCGCTCCCGTCTTGCCATTTTGATATATTCTGTTATTTCATTAATCAGTCCAGGTTCATCATTAGATTCAAAAACCAAGGTGCGAAGAACTTCTTGGATATCATATTCTCTTGCCAAGCCACCAAATGATTCTTCAAGAAAGGATGTGGCATATCCATATCCACCATCCAGTTCTACTTTTAATTGACTTTTTGAGGCTATTGCCTCTACATATTTGGGAATCAAAATCGTTTCCCTAAACAATTCACCTGAATATTCCCCCTCGCTTTTATATCTTGCACCAGGAGTATCTGTGAAATCCTTAGAAATATTTATTACTATCATACTATTCTCCTTTCAAATCGCTCAACTTAATTTCCCAATAATAAAGTGTTCCCTTTAATGCCGGGACTATGTTTGTTGATGAAAAACTGTTTTTTTCTACAGTTACATTAGCTTTATTTGTAACTATGCGCATATTATGAATCTTCCCTTCAGAGCAGAATGATCTCAACTTGGGCAAGCCCTTTCCACGGAAAGACTCTTTAGTAGCTGTTCTAAAATCTCCATCTAATGCAGAAATAACATACTTGTCATCTCCCTTTATTCCCAGCAAGTCAATTTTTTCCGGAAAATTTTTCTGCACAGTTGATGGAATTCCCTCGCCAGTATCCATAAATGTAAATGCTATGGTGTCATCGTTATCGTATTCGGCAAAGCAGTACCAATGAGGATCCAAAATTGTTTCATAAACATCGTATGCGTGTTTTTTTGTATTTGACATCAATTCAATCATCATTACATATAAGAAACGACAAGCTATCTTATCTACATTTGCAATCCTACATACATACTCGGACATGCTTTTTGCCACTAAAGGATCACTATCAATTCCTGTGATAATTTGCAAGTTATCTTTATTCTGCTGTAAAGGCGCCGAACCTTTTCTTTTAACATATCTAAAGAATCCCGAGTCATTGAAGCGTTTCCTTACTTCAGCATTAACGGGAGAATTTCCTTCAAATGAGTACTTGCCCATATACATATTATTAAGATTATTGATTATTGACAACAAATACATCAACGCATCAATTGTCAAATCGGAAATTTTTGAAATATCAATATATATTGATCTTCCAAAATTTCTCGTATCCACAATGAATCTTAAAAGTTTATTGAAAAAGTCCGATGTTTCACTTGCATTTCTGATAAAACTAAATACTAAGGGGGCCGAAAAAACAAAAGAATTATTTCGAGGGTTATAGTCATTTACTATTTTCAATGATCTATTATACTCGTGCTCTCGAGTTCGGCGACTCTTTATAAACTTTTTTTGCTTGGTTCTTAAAACAAGGTTCTTTTTATTGCGCTTGACAAGCCAAAGTTTATGCTTATGGAACTTTATATTTATATCAAACCCTCCCCTCGGCAAATCATTGTTGATATAATATTATACCAGAATTTTGTCGTTTTTTCAAGAGAAGAATTGTAAATATAAAATATTGATTATAAACAACCTAAATTAACTGTAGATATCTAAGTATCTTATTTATTACCTGATCCCAAACTCCGCTTTCATTTCCTTGATCAGCGCTTCAAGTTTTATCTCGCACTCTTCCTCGCTATCTGCATAGATATTCCGTGCGATGCGTTTTCCGTTGACCGTCGGCGTATATCTCCCTTCCCACACGTTTTTGCTGATCTGGTGGACTGAGCCTGTACCGCGCTTGCGATACTTGGGCTGGTAGGGTTTAAATTCCACTGTTTTTGGCTTGTCCGCGCAGTTCGTGGGTTCTTTTGCTTTACCGTTTTCATCGTCACACGAGGCGTCAGAAGCGGTCACATCTGCGCCGATGACTGTACCGATAGCCTCGTCAATCTTCTTGGCTGCATCTCGTTTCATCTGCTCGGAACTATGCGCATACACGTTTAGTGTGGTCTCAACACTTTCGTGCCCTATTGTGCTCGCCAATGTTTTGACATCCATGCCGTAGTGGAAGGCGTTGGATGCGAAGGTATGACGCATAGCGTGGAACGGCACGTGCTCGCACTCGGCTCGTTTAAGAATCCTGGCGAGAGCCTTTCTGCATGCAGATGGATCTCGCGGCACATCCTCTTTCTTCACTGGCGATGGGAACAGCCATATAGAATCTACCGTCTTCCTATACTCCGTGAGCATTTCGAGCACAGGCGGAGAGAGGATGATGCTTCGTTCCGAAGCCTTAGTCTTGGGTGGCTCAATCTTTAATTCGCCCTTCACATATCGTACTTGTCTTGTGACCGAAAGCGTTCCGGTTTCGAAGTCGATATCTTTCCATTGCAGACCAACTACCTCGCCACGACGCAAGCCTGTAGCAAGATCGAGCATGAACATCTCATAGAAATCCTCAATCTGAGCTTGGTACAGGAGCTTTTGCATCGCTTCGGGTGTGAGTATCTTGACTTCGGGAGTTTTCTTAGATGGCAACTTACATCCGATGGCAGGATTCTGACGGATGAGCTTTTCCGTCACCGCCTTTTCAAGAGCGGCTCTGCAATGGGCATGGATGCTTCGAATGACCGAGTTAGCAAGTCCGGGGCCGTAGATATCTCGCCTGACAAGTCTGCCGTTTGATTTGAGTTGGGCATAGAATTTTTCAAGCGTACCTGCGTTGAGCTGATTTAGAGGAATATGTCCAAGCTTGGGAATGATCTGCTTGTAGATTCGTTGCTCGTAGGTGGCTTGGGTTGATTCCTTCAGCGTGTTCGTGCAGTAGGTCTGATACCAGAAATCCATCCACTCACCAAAGGGCATGGTCGGTGAGCATTTCCTGGTCACCGCACCGAGCTCAGCTTTGAGCTTTTCGAGCTTTTCAAGGCATTTTGCCTTTGATACGGCAGTCACATTTTTGGTCTTGGGCATGCCCTTTTCATCGTAGCTGACTACAACGCGAGATTCCCAACGACCGTCC
>JAGBYM010000018.1 GCA_017628755.1 Clostridia bacterium
AGCTTAATCTTCCCCAGCGTTGCGCGGCTCATATCGCGTCGGTTCAGGATCTTACCGAGTCCGTTGCCGTCGGTCGCGCGGCAGTAAAGGCAGCAGCCGAGGGTCTTTCCCGCGAGATGATGCTTATTCTTCGCGGCGAGGGCGAGGAATATTCCTTCACCATCGGTCACTCCGACGTTTCCGAGATCGCAAACAAAATCAAAACCGTTGACGACAAATTTATCAACGAGGCAGGAAACGACGTTACCGACGATTGCTGCCGCTACCTCCTTCCCCTTATTGCAGGCGAAGCGAGCCCCAAATTTATCAAGGGTATTCCCGATTACGTGGTGATTTAAAATGAAAGTATTATTTATTGCTAACAGCTTTGGTCAGGATTGCTCCCGCTATCTTTACGATATCGCGCGCTCTGACGGCAAGAAATGGAAGGTCGTGAACCTTTATATCGGCGGTTGCTCTCTCTACCGCCACTATCGCAATATGCTCTCGGGCGAGAAGGCTTATGAGTTCGAGATGAACGGTCACGTCAAGAGCGGAATCTTCGTATCGCTTACCGAGGCGCTCCTTTCCGACGAGTGGGACGTCGTCATCACTCAGCAGTGCAGCCCCAAGAGCGGCGACGAGGAGAGCTACGAGCCCTTTGCTACCGCGATCGCGGAGTTCGTTCGCATCCACGCGCCCAAGGCGAAGTTCTACGTTATGCAGACCTGGACCTTTGAGACCGATGCTCCCCGCTTCAAGATGACCTCCTTTACCAACCCCGACGATATGATCGTGGCTATCAAGGATTGCTACGATAAGATGGCAAAGAACACCCGCGCCTGGGGAATTATTCCTAACGGCGAGGCTATGTATACTCTCTGGCAGAGACGCGCAGACTACGGTATCGAGGCGGTACATCGCGATGGCTTCCACGCCAATCTCGGCGTTGGCAGATATCTGCTTGGTCTGACGGCGTACGCTACCCTTTCGGGCAGAGATATCAGTGCTAACAGCTTCTGTGATTTTGACGTTGAAGTAAGTGACGTTGCCGCACGCGCTGCTCGCGAGGTTGCCGCTGAGGTCGTAGAAAAATACCGCGCTATCAACACTGAACTTGCAAAAGAGGCTTTATAATGGAAAATAAGAAGAGAATTGCCGTAATAACCGGCGCGTCCTCCGGTATGGGACGCGAATTTGCTCTCCGCATCGACGGTGAGGAACGTTTCGACGAGATCTGGCTCATCGCCCGCCGCGCCGAGAGACTTGAGGATATCGCAAAGGCTTGCAAGAATCCTGCCCGCGCTATCCCGATGGATCTCACAAAGGCGGAGGCTTGGGACGAATACAAGTCGATGCTCGAGCGTGAGAACGCAGACGTTGCCGTGCTTGTCAACGCCGCGGGATTCGGTCACTTCAAGGGATTCCTCGATATGGATCTTGAGCGTCAGCTTGCCATGATCGACCTCAACGATAAGGCTTTGATCGCAATGACCTACCACACCCTTGCTTATATGGGTGACGGCGGCAGAATCTATCAGCTCGGCTCGCTCTCGTCCTTCCAGCCCGTACCCTTTATCAACGTTTACGGTGCGACAAAGGCGTTCGTGCTCTCCTTCAGCCGTGCGCTGAACCGTGAGCTCAAGAGCGCGGGAAGAAAGATTCGCGTTATGGCGGTCTGCCCCGGCTGGGTTCTTACCGAATTCTTCGATACCGCCGTTCACGACGATACCATCAGCTATTATAACAGATATTATACCTCCGAGCAGGTCATCACCCGCGCTCTTCGCGATATGAAGAAGGGAAAGGACGTATCTATCTGCGGCTTCCCCGTACGTGCGCAGGTATTTGGAGTCAAACTCCTGCCCCATAAGGCAGTTATGAATATCTGGTGCAAGCAGCAGAAGAAAAAGTAAATATAAAAATGAGATGTCTTAGGACATCTCATTTTTTAGTGGACAGTGGTTAGTGGACAGTGGACAGAAAGACGCGGGTTTTTGAATATAAAAATGCGCTCGGGTGAATACTAATTAAAAAAATCAGGAGTGAAAATTAATGTTACAAAACAAACCTATAATCGAAAAGGTGAGCGGGCGCGAGGTGATCGATTCGCGCGGGAATCCGACGGTCGAGGCGACCGTAATTCTGACCGACGGAAGCGTGGGTAAGGCAAGCGTGCCTTCGGGAGCGTCAACGGGTATCTACGAGGCGCACGAGAAGCGCGACGGTGATATTGGGCGTTACGGTGGTAAAGGCGTGCTTGAGGCTGTCGGAGGCATCGGAAGCGAGATCTCGCCCGCACTTGTGGGCATGAACGCATCGAAACAGTACGAGATCGACAGAGTTATGCGCGAGCTTGACGGAACCGCCGAGAAAAAGAGACTTGGAGCCAACGCTATCCTTGCCGTCTCGCTTGCAACCTGCCGTGCCGCGGCGGCGTTTTACGGTCAGCCCGTTTGGCAGTATCTCGGCGGTGCGCGCGCGTGCAGATTGCCCGTGCCGATGTTCAATATCCTCAACGGCGGTGCGCATGCGTCGAACAACGTGGATATTCAGGAATTTATGATAATGCCTATTGGTGCGCCGAGCTTTTCCGAGGCTTTGCGCGCGGGATGCGAGATCTATCACAAGCTCGGCTCGATCCTTAAGAAGGAAGGACTTTCCACCGCCGTCGGCGACGAGGGTGGATACGCGCCGAATCTTGACAGCGACACCGCGGCACTCGATCTCATCTGCCGTGCCGTCACCGATGCAGGCTACAGCCTCGACAGCGTCCGTATCGCGCTTGACGTTGCGGCAAGCGAGTGGTATTCCGAGTCCGAGGGACTTTACCGATGCCCCAAGAGCGGCAAGAGCTACGATACAGAGGAGCTGATCGCGCTTTGGGAGTCGCTTTCGGCACGCTATCCGATCTGTTCGATCGAGGACGGACTTGATCAGCGCGACTTTATCGGCTGGTCGAAGATGACCGAGCGAATCGGCAAGAATATTATGCTTGTGGGCGACGACTTTTTCGTAACCAATCCCGAAAGAGTCAAGAAAGGCATCGCGGAGGGCGCGGCAAACGCCGTGCTCGTCAAGCCGAATCAGATCGGCAGTCTTTCCGAGACCATGCAGGTCTGCGAAACCGCGGCGGCATCGGGATATAATACGATCATGTCGCACCGTTCGGGCGAGACCGAGGACTCGACACTTGCCGACCTCGCTGTCGCGCTATCCTCGCCCTTCATCAAATCTGGCGCACCGTGCAGAAGCGAGAGACTTGCGAAATATAACCGCCTGTTTGCAATCGAAACCTCGCTCGGCAAAGCAGCGAGGTATGGAAGCGCAAGGGTTAAGAGAGAGCCGAAGGGGGCAGTGAAAGCCTGAGGCATAAATTTCCTCGAGTTGCTCGGAAATTACAATTAATAAATCCGAAGATTTCAAATGAAATCTTCGGATTTTTCTGTTTATAATGATATTTTCACTTTTTTCTCAATGTCCACGAGCGCTTATTTTGCTTGGAAATTAAACAACCGTAAGTAGATTTTTGCTCAACTTACGGTTGTTTAGAGGATTTGATCATGTATAAGGGGGTGACAGAGCGCAATCCTTCCCTACCGTCGGGAAGGATTGACTCTGTCCAAGCGGTCGGCAGGGGCGCCGCCCGCTTGAAGCACAGTAGCGAAGGCTGAAGCCTTCGCAGTAGTACGAGGCTCTGCCTCGTGCTCCGCGAACTTTTGAAAAAGTTCGATCAAAACTTTCATTGTAAAGCAAAATTATATTGTGCTCGCATCTTTCTGTCCACTGTCCACTAATCACTGACCACTTATTTCTCCGGGTCCAGATATCCCCAATACGCCGCGAGATAATTGACTCCCGACCAGACGGTGAAGACGGTCATGAGTGCGCAGAGGATGAGGGTCGCGGGGGGATAGGTATTGAGAAAATCGGGGAGGTCGGTTCCGCTTTTTTCGATGGTGTGATAGATCACGGGTTCAAGAAGAAGCACGATGATCGCAGACATCTGTGTGACGGTCTTGACCTTGCCGAGCCAGTTCGCCGCGATGACAACGCCCGAAGACGAGCTTGCGACGAGTCTTATCGAGGTTACCGCAAATTCGCGGAAGATGACCACGAGAACCGCCCAGAAAAGCCAGGTCTTGAGATGCTCGTAGCGGTAAAGGATGGCAAGAAGGCTGCCGAGAACGAGGAATTTATCGGCGAGAGGGTCCATGAACTTGCCGAAATCGGTTATGAGATTGTATTTTCTTGCAAGCTTGCCGTCGATGGCGTCGGTTATCGACGCGGCGGCGAAGATGACGAGCGCGATGATGGCGGTCAGGTCGGCGTCAAGCCAAGCCTCGGGAATGAGGATGGCGGCGATGCAGACGGGAACCATGAACATTCTCATCACGGTCAGCTTGTTCGGAAGATTCATTTTTGACTTTGCCATTTTTCGCCTCACGCTTCGGGGAAAAGCAGAGCCTTTCCGCAGAGGTCGTAATCAAGTACGTCCTCGATCTTGACGCTTACGATACTGCCGGGAGCTACGCGGCGGCGTGCCGAGAAGTAGACCTTGCCGTCGATCTCGGGAGCATCTGCATCACCGCGTCCGAAATGCATCTCGGAAACGGGGTCGAAGTCCTCAACGAGAACGCGTACTGTCTTGCCGATCATCGCGTCGTTATTCTTTTCCATGATCGAATACTGCGTCTGCATGATGATGTCGGCGCGGTCGAGCTTGACCTGTTCGTCGATCTGATCCGGGAAGGTTGCCGCGGGAGTGCCCTCCTCGGGAGAGTAGGGGAATGCGCCGAGGCGGTCGAATTCGGTGTCCTTTATGAACTGACAAAGCTCCTCAAAAGCCTCCTCGGTTTCGCCGGGGAAGCCGACGATAACGGTCGAGCGGAGTGTGATGCCGGGGATGCGCTCGCGAAGCTTCGCGACAGCCGAGCGAACAGCCTCCTCACCGCCGTGGCGGTTCATTCTGCGGAGAATGTCGTTGTTGACGTGCTGAATGGGAATGTCGATATACTTTATGATGCGCTCATTCTGCGCAATAACGTCGCAGAGCTCATCGGTGATCTTGTCGGGATAGCAGTAAAGCAGACGGAAACGTGCGGTCTTGGTTGCTTTAAGAAGCTCTTCGAGGAGCTTTGAGAGCGAATATTCGCCGTAGAGATCGAGTCCGTAGCGGGTTGTGTCCTGCGCGACGACGATGATCTCCTTCGCGCCGAGCTCTTCGAGTCCGACGGCTTCCTTGACGATATCCTCCATAGGACGGCTGCGGAACTTGCCGCGGATATCGGGGATCGCGCAGTAGGTACAGCGGTTGTCGCATCCCTCCGCGATCTTGAGATATGTCCAATGCGCGGGAGTGGTCAGCACGCGGTCGCCGCCGAGCTCGACTTCGTTCTTGTCGAGGAAGGAGGAGTATCCGCGTCCCTTTTCTTCAACGTACTTGACAGCCTCGACGATCTTGTGGATCGAGCCGACGCCGAGAACGGCATCGACCTCGGGAAATTCCTCGAGAACCGCCTCGCGGTAGCGCTCGGTCATGCAGCCCGTGACGATGATGCCCTTGAGGCTTTTGTGCTCCTTGAACCAGGCAATATCGAGAATATTGTCGATAGCTTCCTTTTTTGCCGCCTCGATGAAGGCGCAGGTGTTGATGACGATGATATCAGCCTCGGTCTCGTCGGGCGTGATCTCGTAGCCCGCGTCGAGAAGGTGATGAAGCATAACCTCGGTGTCGAGCTGATTTTTCGGACAGCCGAGTGAAACAAATCCTATTTTCATAAGTTAACGAACCCAAGCTTTCTGCGGACCTTGGATAAGGTCTTGCGCGCGTAGTAGGATGCCTCGTCGGCGCCCTTCTTCATAACTTCCTCGAGATATGCCTTATCGGCAAGAATGCGGCGGTATTCCTCCTGAACGGGGATGAGCTTGTCACAGCAGACCTGACCTACAGCGGTCTTGAAGTCGCCGTAACCCTTGCCGTCAAACTCGCGCTCTGCTTCCTCGATCGACTTGCCCGAGAAGCAGGAATAGATGGTAAGAAGGTTGGAGACGCCCGGCTTATTTTCGGGATCGAAGCGGACCTCGCTATCCGAGTCGGTGACGGCTCTCTTGAACTTGCGCATGATGGCGTCGGGAGTGTCAAGAATGCGGACAACGGCGTTTTCGTTTTCATCCGACTTGCTCATCTTCTGTGTCGGCTCTGCAAGCGACATGATCTTTGCGCCCGATTTGGGGATGATCGGTTCGGGCATGGTGAAGGTGTCGGGGTAGAGCTGATTGAAGCGGTCAACGATGTTGCGCGCGAGCTCGAGATGCTGCTTCTGGTCTGCGCCGATCGGAACGACGTTTGTCTGATAAAGAAGAATATCAGCCGCCATGAGAACGGGATAGGTGAAGAGTCCCGCGTTGATGTTGTCTGCGTGCTTTGCGCTCTTGTCCTTGAACTGCGTCATGCGAGAGAGCTCGCCGAACATGGTGAAGCAGTTGAGCATCCAAGCCATTTCGGTGTGCGCGGGAACGTGGGACTGAACGTAAAGGGTGTTCTTTTCGGGATCAAGACCGCAAGCGATGTAGAGCGCGAGGGTCTCGTAGGTGCGGCGGCGCAGCTCAGCGGGCACCTGACGTACCGTGATCGCGTGCTGGTCGACTACGCAGTAAAAGCACTTGTACTGCTCGGAGTAAACGGGGAAGTTCTTGATAGCTCCGAGGTAGTTTCCTATAGTAAGGTTTCCGCTCGGCTGAACGCCCGAGAAGGAAACGGGTCTGTTGTCTGTCATTTTTCTTTACCTCTTCTTGTTTTATCTCTGAATGGGTGATTGTAATTTTTCGCAATTATAATAAGATCCGTTTTTTGGGGGGCTTCGCCTCCGAAAAAACACCGCTCAGGCGAGCTATGCGAGCCCGCGCGCCGAGGGGAGCCGTCAAGATCTAAGATTTTGACGGCGGCGATAAGCGCGCGTTCTCCCGCCGCGCGGGTCTTCAATTGTAAAACGTAGTTTTACAATTGGCTATTCTCTTTGAGCATCTCGCGTGCGACTTCGCCGAGAATGACGCATCCGCGCTCGATCTGCTCGTCTGTGGGGGTGGAATAGTTGAAGCGTACCGAATTTGAAGTGCCGTTTTCGTCGGGGCAGAATGCGGTTCCGGGGACGATAGCGAGCTTGTTCTTGAGACAGCGAGCAACGAATTCGGTCATGTCGATGCCATCGGGGAGAGTGCACCAGACGAAGAGGCCGCCCTCGGGGCGTGTGAACTTGAAGGACTTCGGCAGATTTTCGTCGAGTCCCTTCATCATGATCGCGCACTTGCGGCGGTAGATCGCGCGGATCATATCGATGTGTCCGTCAAGATCGCGCTCGGTGACGAAGCGGTGGCAGAGCATCTGGAAGAGCTGGTTGGTGTGAACGTCCTCAACCTGCTTTGCTACTACGAGCTTCTGCATCAGCTTCTCGGGGCCTGTGATGAATCCGACGCGCATGCCCGCCGAGAGGACTTTTGAGAAGGAAGAGCAGTAGAGAACGAGTCCTTCTGTGTCCATGCTCTTGATGGTGGGGATCTCTTCGCCCGCGAAGCGGAGCTCGCCGTAGGGGTTGTCCTCGAGGATGACGAGGCTGTATTTTACTGCGATCTCGTAGATCTTCTCCCTGACTTCAAGCGAGGTCGTGATTCCCGCGGGGTTGTGGAAGGTGGGGATGAGATAGAGCATCTTGATGTGGTTCTCTCCCGCGCGGTCGGCGGCAAGAAGCGACTCGAGAATGTCGGTGTCGATGCCGTCATCGCGAAGCGGGATGCCCTTTGTGATCGCGCCGTTTGAGCGGAAAGCGTTGAGCGCGCCGATGAAGGAAGGATCCTCACAAAGGACGATGTCGCCCTCGTTGCAGAGAACCTTGCAGGAAAGCTCGATGCCCTGATTGCCGCCGCTGACGATGAGGGTGGTGTCGTTGTATTTATCTCCCTTTTCGACAGATGCGCCGATAGAGAACTTTTCCGAGAGTCTCTTGTTTACAGCCTCGCGAAGAGGGGGATAGCCCTCGGTCTGACCGTACTGGAGAGCCTTGACGGGCTCGTTTGCGAAAATGTCTGCCGTGATCTCGGCAAGAGCCTCAACGGGGAAGGACTCCGCCGCGGGATTGCCCGCCGCGAAAGCTATGATCGAGGGGTCGGAAAGCGATTTGAATATTTCTCTGATAGCCGACGGCTTGAGCGCCGCAAGCTTGTTTGAAATGCGATATTCCATGGTTTTGCTCCTATTATGGGTAAATATAAATATACATAATATATAATACTACAAAATTGAAGAAAAGTCAAGAGTTTTTTAGTGATTAGTGGTTAGTGGACAGTGGACAGAAAGAGGAGGAAAGTTTGATCAAACTTTTCAAAGTTTGCAGATTCTTAAGGCAGAGCCTTAAGTCGAGCTCCGCAGAGCTCGAAATATTCCCTGCGCTTCAAACCGACTGCGCCCCGCAGGCGGTTTGGAAGGAGTAAAATCTTCCTTGTGGGAGATTTTTGCTCCTTCACCTTTAAAAATTGAAAAATTCCGCGCCCTTTAATAGGGACCCCACCCCCACCCCCGCCCCGTAAACCGGGGCGGGGAGCCTTGTGATTGCTAGAATTTTGTTCAGCTACATTGATTTCGACGATATCCTATAATTTTGTATCTGCAAATTGGGACACCTCCCCCGCCCC
>JAGBYM010000019.1 GCA_017628755.1 Clostridia bacterium
CTCATTGACCTTGTCAAAATCCTTGATAACAGCATCCTCGTGGCAGAAGACTTTGACAACCTTCTGTCCGTTCATCATTTCCTGAATATAGCCTTCGGTTCTTCCCATTGCCTTCTGCTGACGGATGAAGTATTTTGCCGATCCGCCGCCGACCTTCTTTGATACCATGATCATAAAGAAGACACCGACCAGAACGACAAGCGTCATCCACACGCTGTAGTAAAGCATGATTCCAACAACGAAGATAACTATCGATCCCGCCTGAATGATCGAAGGAAGCGCATGCGATATGAGCTGACGGAGGGTATCGATGTCGTTGGTGTAATGCGACATGATATCGCCGTGCTTATGGGTATCAAAATACTTGATGGGGAGATTCTGCATCTTATCGAACATCGCGCGGCGCATCTTGCAAAGGAATCCCTGAGTGATATACGCCATAAGCTGAGTATGCGCGGTGATCGAACTGAGCGAAAGGAAATATAGTGTGGCAAGAAGGGTCATAAGCGGAATGACTTCCTTGCTTGCTTCTTCCCAGGAAAGTCCGGTCTTCTGAGCATTATCGATTATCTCGATAATCTTCTGAATGAAAATTCCGGGGAGAGTTGCGCATGCGGCGGAAAAGAGGATGCATGCAACTGTTACCGACATAAGAACCGGATAGAAGCCGAAGAGCATCTTCACTGTTCTGCCGAGCGTTCCCCAGTTGATCTTTCTCTTCATCTGCTTACCGTCAAAGCCGCGGGGAGGCATTTCGGGAGTCTGTTTCTTACTCATTATCCTTACCTCCTGTCTGCTGTTCGTAAACCTCGCGGTAAATAATGCTGGTATTAAGCAGCTCGTCATGCTTACCGATAGCCGAAATTTCGCCCTTGTCAAGGACGATTACCATATCTGCATCCTGAACCGACGCGATACGCTGTGCAATAATAATCTTTGTAGTCTCGGGGATGAATCTCTTGAAGCCCTCGCGGATGAGAGCGTCTGTGCGGGTATCAACTGCGCTTGTAGAGTCGTCGAGGATAAGAATCTTCGGCTTCTTTAAGAGTGCGCGCGCGATACAGAGACGCTGCTTCTGACCGCCCGAAACGTTGGTTCCGCCCTGCTCGATGAAGGTGTCGTAGCCGTCCGGGAAGGAAGAAACGAAATCGTGTGCCTGAGCAAGCTTGCAAGCCTCGATCATTTCCTCATCGGTAGCATCGGGATTGCCCCAGCGGAGGTTTTCCTTGATGGTTCCAGAGAAAAGAAGATTCTTCTGGAGCACCATCGAAACAGAGTCACGAAGAGTACGCAGGTCATATTCGCGGACGTCAACACCGCCGACCTTTACAGCACCCTCGCTTACGTCGTAAAGACGCGGAATGAGCTGAACGAGAGTGGTCTTGGATGATCCCGTACCGCCGATGATACCGACGGTCATGCCCGATTTGATATGAATATCAATATCAGAAAGCGCGTTTTTCTTTGCCTTTTTGGAATATTTGAAGCTGACCGAATCAAAGTCGATAGAGCCGTCCTTTACCACGGTATTGCCATTTTCGGGGCTTGTGAGAGTGGGCTCCTCGCCGAGAACCTCGCCTATACGCTTGATCGACTCTGCAGACATAGTCAGCATTACGTAGATCATCGAAAGCATCATAAGCGACATGAGTATCTGCATACCGTAGGTGAGCATTGCAGAAAGCTGTCCGACGTCGATATTCGAGCCAGTACCCGAAATGATAAGGTATGAACCGAAGGTCAGAACGAATACCATATTAAAATAGAGGCAGACCTGCATAATGGGTGAGTTGCAGGCAACGATACGCTCAGCCTTGGTGAAGTCGCGGCGAATATCCTCGCTCGCCTCACCGAAGCGCTCGCGCTCGTAATCCTCGCGGGAAAATCCCTTTACAACGCGCATACCGCGTACGTTTTCCTCGATCGACTCGTTGAGGCGGTCATACTTTTTGAATACACGGCGGAATGCGGGCATTGCGTTACGTGCAACAAGAAGCAGACCCGTGATCAGAACGGGAACAACAACCACAAAGGTCGTTGCGAGTGCTCCGCCCATGATATAAGCCATGACGATCGAGAAGATGAACATCAAAGGCGAGCGGATAGCGGTACGGATGAGCATCATATAGGACATCTGTACGTTTCCGATGTCTGTTGTAAGACGGGTTACAAGCGATGCTGTCGAGAAATTGTCGATGTTCTCAAAGGAATAGGTCTGGATCTTTCTGAAAAGATCGCCACGGAGATTCTTTGCAAATCCCGCGCTGGCCTTGGCGCAGGTGAATCCCGCGATTCCTCCGCAGCAAAGCGAAACCATAGCCATCACAACGAGAAGAGCACCTGTAAGAAGAAGCTCGCGCATCTCGGCGCCGTCCTTGATCTTGTTAACGAGGTCTGCGGTTATAAAGGGGATGAAAACCTCAATTATGACCTCGCCGATAATGAAGATAAGAGTCAGTATCGAAGGAAGCTTATATTCCCTGACACAGCCCATAAGTCTTTTTATCATGAGTATTTTCCTTTCTGCCCGTTTGGCAAAATTTATCGTATTATATATTATACAAAAAATGTATTAATAAATCAATATGTATTTTGACGAAAAGAATGAAGTGAGAAGCACGCTTCTCGGTGCAGTTGTCGGTAGTTGATTTGCCTAATAAACTATCGTATAAAAAACAAAGCCCTGTCATGTGGTGACAGGGCAAAGTTTTAGTTTTCGAAAGGTTTTGTGAGAATTACTCAGCGTCAGCTGCTGCTTCCTCTTCCTCAACTTCTTCAATCTCGATCTCTTCGCAGAGCTCGTCGTCGAGGCAGTAGTCATCACAGTCACAGCAATCGCAGCACTCGTCACAGCAGCAGAAATAACCCGCTCTCTTGAGGAGCGCGTAAACTGCAACGCCTGCAGCGCCGATAGCAGCGATAATGCCAAGGGTAATGCCAACTATCTTCCAATAGTTAGTCTTCTCTTCCTTCTTCTGAAACAGAAACATAGTGAATACCTCCAAAAAATATTTTACAAGTATATTATATCATATTTTTTTGAAAATGCAACACTTTTATGCGATATTTTTATAATTATTTTTCAATCATTCAAATTCCTCTAATCTTTTTGCGCCAAAACTATTTATTTTTTCTAAAATTTATGATAAAATATATAATAGGAAAATTTCGGAGGTCGAAATGACGTACAATAAAGCCACCGTTCTTCTTCGCGAAGCGGGAATTGAAAACGCGGAAATCGACGCCGCCATACTTTTTGAGCATTTCGGCGGCATCGCCTCCCACTCTCTTCCCTTTATGAAAAACGAGGAAGTCGATTCGCCCGAGCTCGAAGACGCGATAAAAAGACGTATCGCGCGCGAGCCTTTGCAATACATCATCGGCGAATGGTATTTTTACGGACTCCGTTTCACTCTCAACGCCGATTGCCTCTGCCCTCGTCCCGATACCGAACTGACCGTTGAAACCGCTATAAAGAATCTTCCGCCCCGCGCGCATTTTTGCGATATCGGAACCGGAAGCGGTGCGATCGCAGTCTCGGTGCTCCACTCAAGACCCGACACAACAGCAGAAGCATTTGACATAAATGAAAACGCCCTCTCTGCTGCCGCAGAGAACGCAAAGCTGAACGGCGTTTCTGACAGAATAAAATTTGAAATAGCCGATGCCCTTGCCGAGGATTTCCTTGACGGAAGAAAATACGACGCCGTCATATCGAATCCTCCCTACATCCCCGCGTCGGTCGTTCCCACGCTTGACCCCGAAGTCCTTCTCGAACCTCACCGCGCACTTGACGGAGGAGAGGACGGTCTCGACTTCTACCGCGCTATCACAAAAAAGGCGAAAAGTGTCCTCCTTGACGGCGGATTCATATTATATGAAGTAGGAATCGGTCAGGCACATGACGTTGCCGCCATCGGAGCCGAGCACGGCTTCACCGCGGAAATATTCCCCGACCTCGGCGGAATTGACCGCGCAGTATTATTAAGAAAGGCATATAACTCGAAAGGTATATAAATTCATGAAAATCGCAGTACTTGCAGGCGGTCTCTCACCCGAAAGAGACGTCTCGCTCACCTCGGGATCGCTTATCGCGACCTCGCTTTCAAGATCGGGTCACGAGGTTGCTCTCGTTGATCTCTATCTCGGAATCAAAAACATTCCCGCCAACCCCGCCGAGCTTTTCGTCAAGGGCGGCAGCTACACCTATAAGGTAGAGACCGCCGAACCCGACCTTGAAGCTCTTATCGCCTCAAACGGCGGCAAGCGTGCGCCTATCGGCGAAGGAGTTCTCGATATCTGCCGCGCGGCGGACGTCGTATTCCTCGCGCTCCACGGCTCGATCGGCGAAAACGGTCAGCTTCAGGCAACCCTCGACTGCCACGGAATCAAGAGATACACGGGCACGGGCTACATCGGCGCGCTTCTCTCGATGGATAAGGACATTTCAAAGCGACTCATGGTCGAAGCGGGCGTCAAAACTCCCCGCTGGACCTACGTTGACACCACTCATCCGAACGCCAAGGAGATCGCCGCGACGGTCGGTCTGCCCTGCGTCATCAAGCCCGCATCCTGCGGCTCGAGCGTGGGAGTTTCGATCATCAATAACGTAGACGAGATCGAAGCCGCAATTAAAGCGGGAGCGAAATACGAGCGCTACCTCCTCGCGGAGGAAATGATAAAGGGACGCGAGTTTACCATCGGCGTCATTGACGGCAAGGCTCTTCCTCCCGTCGAGATCATCCCGAAATGCGGATTTTACGATTACAAGAACAAATACCAGAGCGGACTGACCGAAGAGATCTGTCCCGCGCATCTTACAGATGAAGAAAACGCACGCCTCGCGGATGCTGCGCTTGCCGCATTCTCGGCACTCCGAATGGAGATGTACGGCAGAGCCGATTTCATCCTCGGCGCGGACGGCGAATTCTACTGTCTTGAGGTCAACGCTCTCCCCGGCATGACCCCCACCTCTCTTCTCCCCCAGGAAGCCGCCGCAATCGGAATTGACTACGATGCACTCTGCGAGCTTCTCGTCAAACTTGCTTATAACAAATAATAAGGAGTAAAAAAGATGCTTTATTCAAAGGAAGTAGATCAGAGCGGTCTCGTCCGCTACGGAATTCTCGGACTCGGAATCGGAATGGCACACGTAGGTGCCGCGGCGGTTTGCAACAAATGCGTTCTCTGCGCAGTTGCCGACCTCGACGAAACCCGTCGTGCGAATTTTAACGCCGAATACCCCGACGTCCCCGCTTACAACACCCTCGAAGAAATGCTCGCGGCAGAAAACCTCGATGCTGTCAGCATCTGCCTGCCCACGGGTATGCACGCCGATTACGCTGTCCGCGCAATGGAAGCAGGCGTTCACGTCCTCGTTGAAAAGCCTATCGACGTAACAGTTGAAAAGGCTCTTCCCGTCATCGAAGCGGCAAAAAAGACAGGCAAAAAATGCGGTGTCGTATTCCAGAACAGATATAATTTCGGTCTTGATCCCGTCTATGAGGCTCTTTCCGACGGAACACTCGGCAAGATCTTCCTCGGCACCTTTGCCGTCAAGTGGCACCGCGACGCGGCTTATTACGCCGCAAACGGCGGCTGGCGCGGCACATGGGAGATGGACGGCGGCGGATCCTTAATGAATCAGTCGATACATACCGTCGACCTCATGCTCCAACTTATGGGCAAGCCGAAGTCGATCACCTCGCAGATGCGCCTCTGCGGACACGATATCGAGAGCGAGGACCTCACCGTCTCGACCCTCACATTCGAATCGGGCGCAGTTGCAACCTTCACAAGCACAACCTGCGCATACCCCGGCATCTGCACCGAGATCTCGCTTACCTGCGAGAACGGTTACGTTGCCCTTGACACCGACAAGCTCACACTCTGGAAGCTCCGCGGAGCAACTCCCGAGGAAGAAGCCGAAAAGCTCGCGCGCTACTCGGTCGGCAACCGCAAGGCACAGAAGCTCTGTCGCGGCAGACTCTTCGGACATAAGAGAGTCATCGACGATTTCTGCTCCGCGATTCTCGAGGACCGCGATCCCGCTGTGAGCGCCGAGGAAGGTTTGCTCCCTCTCCGCGTCATTTGCGCCGCATATGAGTCGGCAAAGAGCGGAAAAACAATATTTTTTGACTGATTCCCCAATTTTTTTCGCGCAAACTATTGCAATCGTCTAAAAAAAGTTATATAATATTTTATTATATTTTAACTCGGAGGTGTCTTTGATGAATCCCAACGTAAGACCCGATTCTATGGAAAGAATCACAAATTTCGAACTCGCAAACAAATTTATTGACGAGCAGGTCGCTCTCGTCAGAGAACAGGTTGGGGACAAGAAGGTCCTCCTTGCACTTTCGGGCGGTGTTGACAGCTCGGTCGTTGCCGCGCTCCTTATCAAGGCGATCGGCAAGCAGCTCGTCTGCGTTCACGTAAACCACGGACTTATGCGTAAGGGCGAAAGCGAAGCCGTTATCGAAATGTTCGGCAAAGCTCTTGAAGCAAACCTCGTTTACATAGACGCTACCGACCGCTATCTCGATCTTCTTGCGGGCGTTTCCGATCCCGAGACCAAGCGAAAGATAATCGGTAAGGAATTTATTGAAATTTTCGCAGAGGAAGCAAGAAAGCTTGAGGGCATCTCCTTCCTCGGTCAGGGAACCATTTATCCCGATATTCTCGAGAGCATCAAAGCAGCAGAGGGTAAGAAGGCAGTTAAGTCTCACCACAACGTCGGCGGACTTCCCGAGGACCTCAAGTTTGAGCTCGTTGAGCCCATCAAACTCCTCTTCAAGGACGAAGTCAGAGTCGTCGGTGAGGCTCTCGGACTTCCCCACGCAATGGTTTACCGTCAGCCCTTCCCCGGCCCCGGACTCGGCGTACGCTGTCTCGGCGCGATCACCCGTGACCGTCTCCACGCCCTCCGCGAGGCAGACGCGATCCTCCGCGAGGAATTCGACATCTGCGGACTTGCAGAGAAGGTATGGCAGTATTTCGTAGTCATCCCCGACATTAAGTCGGTAGGCGTAAAGGACGACAGCCGCTATGAGGGCTGGCCCGCGATCATCCGCGCCGTAAACACCAAGGACGCAATGACCGCCACCGTCGAGGAGATCCCCTACGCAGTCCTCCATAAGATCTGCGCCCGTATCACCGCCGAGGTCGAAGGTATCAACAGAGTTCTCTACGATATCACACCGAAGCCTACCGGTACAATCGAGTGGGAATAATCCAATAAGGTTTTAAGCGGATTGGAAGCCTTATTCCAATCCGCTTTTTGTAAATTTCCAAAAACGGTTCGCCGGAAACGTATCCGATCGTCCAAGTATTGACAAATCCATAATTTGATAATATAATAAATTATAAATATAATTTATATTACTTTTGGAGGTTTAAAATGATTAACAAAGAACTCGCACAAAAGCATTTCGATTTAGCTTACAGAGCTTATTTAGACGCAAAGGAAACTGTCAAAGAATTGACCACCGTCGTTCAACTGGCGGCTCCTAATTTTTCATTTGATATTGCAATGAGCCAGTTTGATTTAATCCTGCAAGGCATACTGCTCAGGACTGCAGTTGAAGATGGATATTTCCTTGATGAAGAACGCCAGTTTATCGAAAAGATCACCGATTATGCCGATATTATGTCTTATTTCAATAACAAAGGCATACCGATTTCTTGGGATCTGTTTAACCAAATGTCGGATGAACAGAGAAAAGATATTTCTTTAAAAATGGTTGTGCTGTTAACAGAGTTAGCTGAAGGCTTTGTTACCCCCTTTGCTATGATCGATTCTGTTCTTCCCAAGGATTACTGCGAGGTACTGACAGAGACAATGGGTATAATTTGTTTGGCTCTTGCAAAATGCGATGGAGATGCCAACCAGTCCGCAGCTTTAAAATCAGAAGGTCTTGTTGCCATTGTTTTAATTGATAAGATCATTAAAGAAAAATGGCGTGAGATCGAAGAAAAAACAAAAAACAACTAATGCGCAATTATCGTGCAATTGAAATAAATTTTTCATAATAAACAATATGGGTGCCGCACCTCGCGGCACCTTTTTCTTTGTATTCAAACTTTTTTAGAAAAAATATGATATAATATAAAAAAGTTTTCCTTAATGAGTGGTGCAAGTACCAATTTTTTCGTTTATTAGGGTGAAAGGCCTTCAAACCACTTGAAAGGAGTGTGAAGAAATGGAAGATAAGCAGATCGTCGAATTATATTGGGCGCGCTCCGAAGCTGCTATATCGGAAACCGAAAAGAAATACGGGCGTTACTGCCACTATATTGCGTATGGGATTCTCGGAAACGACGAGGACGCAAAAGAAGTTGTCAACGACACGTATCTGAAGTTGTGGAATACGATTCCTCCACATCGTCCCGATCCGCTCAAACCATACGTCGGCACACTCTGCCGTCAGCTTGCGCTTGACGCTTACAAATCGCAAAACGCACAGAAACGCGGCGGGCAAATGACTCTTGCACTTGACGAATTATCCGAGTGCATTCCGGATACCGACAACGGTGAGGATATCGGCGAAAGTGTTGCACTTTCCGATGTGCTGACCCGCTTTATCCGTTCTTTGCCCGAGAAGACGCGAAAAATTTTCGTCCGTCGATATTTCTATATGAGTTCCGTCGCAGAGATCGCAAAAGATTTTTCAATGAAAGAAAGCAACGTAACCATGCACCTGCTCCGCACCCGAAAGAAACTGGAGCAATTTTTGAAAAAGGAGGGTTTTGACCTATGACAAATACGAATTTACTGCAAGCTATGGGGCACATCGACCCTAAACTGATAACAGACGCGGCACCCGACGCCGTCGTAAAAAAGTCCGCAAGCAATACTTGGATAAAATGGACATCACTTGCGGCAGCCTTCTGCTTGATAGCCGCCGTCGGAATAGTCGGATTTCTTAAAAATGACGTCACCGACAATCCGGGTATAGATACTGTCGGCTTACTTGAAAGCGATACTTCAGATAACGATTCACATATGTTTGTGGCGTGGGAGAAAGTCTGCCTTGTGGGAGACGTATACAATGGCAAAAATACCAATATCACGCACAATGGCTTTGACGAAACTTCCATTACTCTTTATATTGAAAAGAAGAACGATGCCCCGCTTCAGCTTTACTTCCGAGGCTTCAATCACGGAGAGTTGCAAGCGGTATTCAGCGTAGATGAGGATTTGATCTTCACCGTAAACGGCGAAAGTGCCCCGAGCATCCCGATTGCGCCCGGCAAATATGAAGTAAAGATCGACTACAGCGCATTTATATCCAAATGCGATAAAACCGACACATTTTTGCACTATTATGACAGCTCGACCCACGTTTGGTTCACTTTGGACGGAGAGGGCTTCAAGGTGGAAGGAATTGAGGACATCTCTGATTGGGGAACAGGTTCTTTTGATATCCCCGATGATTCTTCGCCGTGGCGATACTGATCATACTTTAGGTGCCGCATCTCGCGGCACCCATATTTTTATCTCAGTTCACACATTTTTTGAAAAAATATGTTATAATATAAAAAAATCTAAAAAACTTTAAAAAATCATTACACACTTTCATATTTTTTGGTACTACTATTTATGAAGGGCCTTTCAAAAACGCAAGGAAGGAGGCAAGTTATGGAACTTCAAAGTAAACAAAAGGCGAGAACGCCTATTGAAGACGACAAAATCGTTGAGCTTTATTGGGAACGCGATGAAAAAGCGATTGAGGAAACCGATTTCAAATACAAGAAATATCTGTTTTCCATTGCTTACAATGTAGTTCACGATCGGCTTGACTGCGAGGAATGCTTGAATGATACATATCTTGGTGCGTGGAATGCGATGCCGCCGACAAAACCAAGTGTACTTAAAGCATTTTTAACGACTATCGCAAGGAGAATTGCAATCAAACGCTATCACAACAATTTGCGACAGAACGTGATACCTTCCGAAATGACGGTATCCTTGTCCGAGCTAGAAGATTTCGTAGCAGATGATGAGGATATCGGTACTGATTTCGATGCCGAAAGACTTGGACGCGTCATCAGCGACTTTGTTCGCTCGCTCTCCGAGCGCAGACAATTCATATTTATGAGTAGGTACTACGTAGCCGATCCCATTGATACGATTGCAAGCGATCTGAGCTTGAGCCGTTCAATGGTAAACAAGGAGCTTGCCGCCATCAGAAGTGCCTTGAAAGAAAAACTTGAAAGTGAGGGTTATTCGATATGAAAAAGAAAGAATGGAATGAGGGTCTGAATCACCTTGATCCCGACCTTGTTGAAAAATACGTTGAGCAAAAGGATAGGCTCAGACAGAAAAACAAAAAGCCAAAAGGAATATGGTTTCGATTTGGAGCAATCGCGGCTTGCTTCGTGCTGATTGTGAGTATAATCATCGCTGTGCCGATGTATAGAGAGGATGATTCCGGAGTTGTTACCACGGGTGATAATAACAGACCCAATATACCGATTGTGAATGTTCAAGTTCCTTCGTCTGCGCCGCAGTATTATGGAAATGAGAGCAGTAGCGGAATGTCCGAGGGTGGGGAAATGGAAGTCGATCCAACCGGCATATCGGTAACTGCCAAATTAGTAGAAGCATTGCCGGATGTATATACTTTCTTTGACGATTGGAATCAAGACGAATTCAGACTTTTGCGTATGCAGACAGTAAAACTCTTGAGAGGCCAAGAAATGGTAGAAGAATTTTATTATCTGATTCCCGTTGAATTTTATACCGATTTCTCTATTTTTGATAGCTTTGTTATTAATAACATGGCGCAATTCTTTTATGACTATTCCGTTATGTATAATAAAACGCAAGGTACAGCCGAGCAACTCAACCTCGTCGTTTTTGGTTATCGTATATATGGTTACACCGTCATGGGAGAAAATATAATGGCATTTGATGCTAATGGGAATTTCGATGAACGATTATGGAAAGCAAATGATGCTTGGGTAAACGCAACAAAAAAATCGCAGATTGTGGATACAATTGTTCAAGCAGAAAAAACCATACAAGATGATGAGTGGCGGCAAGATCTGTTTGTTCACTTGCTCAAAGATATTTCCGGGGAGGCAGGAAATATATTGGATCAGATAAAAACATTTGATAACGGAGTTTTTGTGCCCAGTTTTTCCACATGGATTCTATGGCATTCTCCCGAAGTTCAGTTCCACGCAACGAAATATATCAACGGTTTTGCAACAAATGAAAAAGTCAGCGTATGGTGGTACAAGGAATGGACGGGGGGCGATCAAGACACCTATGCCTATACAAAGGCTCGTTTTAGCGAAGAAGATATGAGTCGCTTGCCCGATTTATCTTCTGCCTTTGAGTCGGTCAAAGGAGCTTTGAATAGCAAATCGATAACACCACCGCATTTTAATAATCAAGAAAAGCTGAGAAAAACAACAAGCGGAGTTTTCGGTTGGTATGCTAAGACGGAGAACGGTATTATTGGAGTAGTCAGAGTGACATGGTGTTTCTATACCGAAAAATATCGGAATTACTATGATGATGCTTATTACATCATAGAATACGGTTCTGATGAGTGCAAGGCGATTGATCGGGATGCGTTGCTCCAATTGTTAGGAGACTATGAAACGACGTATATCTATACCGGTGAGTATAACGAATACGGAAAATACAGTGATTATCCTAAGATTGAGATATATTGAGATATAAAATATAGATAATAGCGAGTGTTTTTACTCACTCTTTATTTGTATTTTTCTCAAAAATATGCTATAATATAAAAAACTCACCTGACCGCCAAAAGGAGTTAATTATGAAAAAGAAAATCACGATAATTTCCATAATCGCTGCAGTTGCATTGGTTTTGATCTTGTTCTTACCGATCCCGCACGGTTCATATGATGACGGCGGAACTCGTGTATACACCGCCTTGACCTATAAAATCGTGAAATGGAACAGAATGGTCTCGGTATACAACGATGATGGCGTTATGGTGTGTATAGACATTTATAACGATACGTCTGTATATTGGTTTCCCGACAATTTCAAATCGGTTGACGAACTGTGGGAAGTTGAGATGCGAACAGATAAATAAGTATTAATACCTGCTGTCGTTTTGGTAGTATCTGTTCGGATATTACCTAAACCTACTGACAAAGCACCTTCAAATCAGGTATTTGGAAATTTGCGCAAAAAGCAGAAAGCTATGTTCGCACTTGCTAAACGGGGTGCGAACACAGCTATTTGACTGTTTTGCGCATTTTGACTTATTGCTTTTTTGAATGTGGGTTTGTGGCTAGACTGAAGTGCCGCATCACGCGGCACCTTTTGTTGACTTGTGAAAAATGCAATCAAAAGCTTCATTAATTCCTCAAAGTGCTTGACTTCCTACCTTTTTGATAGTATAATGTATATATCAAACAAAAGGAAGGATCTGTCATGAAAAGAATCACTTTCAGATTATTCGCACTTCTCGTTCTGAGTTGTTTCATTATGCCGATGCTTTGGGCATGCTCTCCCGATGAGGCTCCCGAGGAATCAAGCAAGGATGATACCACACTCGCTCCCGAAGCCGACACCTCGGCTCCCGTGGAGGAGACTACCGCCGAGGTAATCGAAGAGGTCAAGTCCGACTTTGAGATCTATCAGTCAAACTCTATCACTCCCTCCGCCTGCAACTACGCGCTCAAATCCGCCGACGGCACTCCCGTGCGCGCGGCGTTCAGAGGCGTTTACAAGATCCAAGAGTTCGGCGAGCTTGAGTACAAGTTCTATTTTTCCAACAACGTAGACAGCACCTTCTCGAACGGCAGCCATTCCTACAGAAATATGCCCACAGAAGGCTATAAGATCATCTCCGCGAAAGTCGGTACGTCTTCCAAAATGACCGGCGCGGGCGATATATCCAATCCCAAGACTCTCACCTTTGGCGGAAACGAAGGCAGAGACGTAGCGGCACAGGAAATGTTCTGGAGCGATCCCATTACTCTCAACGTTCCCGAAGGAGAATATCTCATTTTCGAATGGACCGTTGAATACACCGTCATTGCGGCAACAAACTCCGAAGACTCTGTTTGCTTCCTGTATGAAGAGAAAAAGAACCGTATGATGATCACAACGTCGGCTCCCATGCCCGCTCTTATCGGCGCGAAGCGTGAAAACGCTCTTCGCGTAGCCTTCATCGGCGACTCGATCACCATGGGTATCGGCGCGGGATCGAGAGATCACAAATTCTGGGCGGCTCAGATCACCGAGCTTGCGGGTACAGATATCAGCTTCTGGAATCTCGGTCTCGGATACGCAAGAGCAGACGATGCCGCAAACAGCCCCGCATGGCTCGAAAAGGCAAAGAACAACGACGTTATCGTGATCTGCTTCGGCGTTAACGATATCAACAGCGGCCCCTATCAGTTCTCGGGTCAGCGCTCCGCAGATCAGATCGCGGCTGACATAAACACCATCGCAACCACCTGCAAGGAAGCGGGATGCGAGGTCATCATCTTCTCCACTCCTCCCTACACCTATTCCAGCTCGACCAAGATCGGCGTATGGCAGGAGCTCACCGGAAAGCTCAAGACTCTCGCAGAACAGAGCGGCTATGATTTCTTCGACTTCGCCGCTATCCTCGGCACCTCCTCCAATCCCGCAACACCCGCTTACGGCGGACATCCCAACGCTACCGGCTGCAAGGCAGTTGCTGAAGCCTTTATGGCATCAGGACTCCTTGAAAAGTATTTGAATAAATAAAAATTTAAATCCTCGGCATTGCCCGAGGATTTTTACATTTCAATTGTAAATTTGCGCAAAATATTGTTGACATTTTGTGAATTATGTGCTATCATTATGTTATCAACTTTTTCCAGGAGGACACTCTTATGAACGCACGCAGACTAATCGCATTTGCACTTACAGTTCTGATGCTGCTTGGCACACTTGTTGCTTGCGCACAGACTCCCGATGATCCCGCGGAAAGCACTCCCGCTCCTGCAGTTCCCGCAGGCACCAATGCTCCCGACACAACCGTTGAGGAAACCACAGAAAATCCTTATGACGAGGAAGGCTTCCTCAAGAGCTCTCTCCCCGAGGAGCTTGATTTCGGCGGCGCAGACGTTACCATTCTTTGGTGGAATGACGTTGAGCAGCCCGAATTCTTCGTTGAAAACACCAACGGCGAGCTTATCAACGACGCTATCTTCAAGCGTAACGCAAACGTTGAAGCAAAGATGGGCGTAACCCTCAAATGGGTCGACATCAAGGGTCAGTACAACAGCGACGGTCAGAACTACGCAAACCACGTTGGCAATATGTACTCTTCCGGCGACACCACCTACGACATTATATCCGCACACTCCAGAACTATTGCGCTCACCGCAATGTCCGGTTACTGCACAGAGATGACCAAGCTCGATCATCTTGATTTCGAAAAGCCCTGGTGGCCTAAGGTTATGCTTGATACCGCTACCATCAACGAAAAGCTCTACTTTGTAACCGGTGACGCATCTACCAACTCCATCCATCAGATGTACGCGATCTTCTACAATAAGGATCAGGTTAAGAATCATACCGGACTTGTTGAGCCCGCTCAGCTTGTAGATGATAACAACTGGACTATGGAGACCCTCTTTGAGATGACAAGCGGCGTCTACAACGATAAGAACGGTAACCAGAAAGCTGACAAAGACGATTTCTTCGGCTTCACTTCCCTTAACTGGCACTTCGACGCTATCTACTACGGTTGTGGCATGACTATGCTTGAAAAGGACGCTGATCCTGCAAAGCTCCTTAAGGTCGCTGATGACTGGACCTCTGAAAAGGCTATCAACCTCGGCGCGGATGTTGGCGAGTGGATAAAGAAGGGCGATGCATACTTAGACACCAACAATTATGCTAACATTTTCGTTAACGGCAACGCTCTCCTTGTTATGGCTCGTCACCACGACATCGCTTCTATAATCGACAAGGCGGGATTCAAATACGGTATCGTTCCTATGCCTAAGTACAACAAGGATCAGGCTGAATACTACACCTGCGTAGGTAACCCCGTTTCCCTCTACTCCATTTACGCTCTCTCCAAGGATGCAAACCGTGCGGCTGCAGTTCTTGAGTGCTGGGCAAGCGAAGCTTACCGCACCACCACTCCCGCAATCTTTGAGAACACCTTCAAGCTCAGACTCTCCGAGACCTCTACCGAATCCCGTATGTACGACCTCATCCGCGAAAGCGTTACCTTCGACCTCTGCCGCTTCTTCAACAGACAGCTCAGCAGCATGGGTAGTGAATGGTACAAGTGTGCAACCACCGCCGGTAGCTGGGCTTCCAAGAGCGAATCTCTTATGAAGTCTGTACCCGCACTGCTTCAGAGTGTAGCAGACAGCTTCAATAAAATCGATAATTAATAATCGTATTTAATCTATCCCCGAAAGCCAAAAGCTTTCGGGGATTTTTGTAAATTGCACAAATTTTGTATTGACAAATTTATGTTTTTGTGGTATTATTATATTAATATAAAATTATAAGGAGGAAACTCTCATGAATGCACGCAGATATCTTGCATTTGCACTTACAATTCTTATGCTGCTCGGCACTCTCGTTGCCTGCGCTGAGACACCTAATGACCCTGCAGAAACGACTCCTGCTCCCTCGATTACCAACGCTCCCGACGGCTCGCAAGCTGAAGTTACCGAAAATCTTTACGATGAAAATGGCTTCCTCAAGAGCGATCTTCCCGAAGAGCTTGACTTCGGCGGCGACACAATTACCGTTCTTTGGTGGACAGACGTTGAGAACCCCGAGTTCTTCGTTGAAGACACCAACGGCGAAATCGTAAACGACGCTATCTTCGAGCGTAACGCTAAGGTTGAAAGCCAGCTGGGCATTACCTTTGACTGGATAGGCATCAAGGGTCAGTATAACAACAACGTCGGTAAGGAATACTCCGATCACGTAGGTAACATGTATGCTTCCGGCGACAAGACCTATGACCTTATGTCCGCACACTCCCGTACCATCGCTCTCACCGCTATGAACGGCTACTGCGCAGACCTTATGCAGGCTGAATACATTGACTTTGAAAAGCCCTGGTGGCCGACTATTATGACCGAGACCGCAACTATTGGTGACAAGATGTACTTTGTTACCGGTGACGTTTCGACCAACTCCATCCACCAGATGTACACCATCTTCTACAACAAGGATCTCTTCTCCAACTACACTTCTCTTGTTGAGCCCGCTGATTACGTTCTTGAAGACAACTGGACCTTCGAAACCTTACAGATCCTTACCAAGGATATTTATCAGGACCTTGACGGCTCGAACTCGGCTAATGAAGGCGACCTCTACGGCTTCACTTCCCTTAACTGGCATTTTGACGCTTTCTACTACGGTGCAGGTCTGAGACAGGCAGAAAAGGATCCCGAAGATCTTTTCAAGATTTCTGATGATTACTTTGGCGAAAAGGCTATCGCTCTTTGTGACAACCTTGGCGCATGGATCAAGCAGGGCGACGTTTACATCAACAGCACCTACTTTGATGACGTATTCCACGCAGGCAACTCTCTTATGACCATGGCACGTCACCACGATATCGCAAACAAGCTTGTTGACGGCGATTTCAAGTTCGGTATCGCTCCTATCCCGAAGTACAATACTGAGCAGGAAAACTACATTACCTGTGTAGGTAACCCCGTATCCTTCTACGCTATCTACACCCTCTCCGAGGATGTTAACCGCGCTGCAGCAGTTCTTGAATGCTGGGCAAGCGAGGCTTACCGTCTCACCTCCCCCGCACTCTTCGAGACCACCTTTAAGCTCAGATATTCCGATACCTCTACCGAGTCCCAGATGTATGACCTTATCCGTGCAGGTATCACCTTCGATATCGGTCGTCTCTTCAACTCCAGCCTCGGCGCAATGAGCGACCAGTGGGATAACTGTGCAGTAGAAGGCGGTAGCTGGGCAGTTAAGAGCAAGGCTTTAAACAGAACTCTTTCAAAGCAGATCCAGACTATCACAGACAGCTTCAAGGCTATCAACTAATTGTATTTGACATACCTCATATGCCCGAAGACCTACTGAGGTCTTCGGGCTTTTTAATTAATTTTCCAAAAATATTTTTACGTAAGGTATTGCTCATAACGCGGCGTAATATGCTATAATGGTGGCAAGGAGGTGAAAGCCGTGTCAAAATACACAACGGGAGAGATTGCAAAGCTTTGCGGAGTTTCGGTCAGAACGGTTCAGTACTACGATTCGCGCGGGATACTCATACCGAGTGAGCTTTCCGAGGGCGGACGCCGTCTTTATTCGGAATCCGATCTCGACAGAATGAAAACGATATGTTTTCTCCGAGAGATGGGGCTCTCGATCAACACGATATCAGAGCTTCTGCGTGAGGAAGATCCCGGTGCGGTTATCTCGCTGATTCTCGATCAGCATGAAGCCGAGCTTCGCGTAGAATCAAATGCGCTTCAAAAGAAGCTCAATATGGTAGATGACCTTCGCCGTGCGCTGAAGATCAATCCGAAATTCTCTCTCGAATCAATTGGAGACATTGGGAATCAAATGGAAAACAAAAAGAAACTCAAACGCTTCCGCGTCACTATGATAGTTGCCGCAATCATTACTGAAGCCATCGAGATCGGAAGTGCGATGCTCGGCATACTTGAAGGAATATGGTGGCCCTTTTTTGCCATCGGTCTGCCGGTTGTAATAGCGTTCTCTATCTGGTTCAGCGCACTCTATTACAAGCGCGTGGACTACATCTGCCCGAAATGCAATAAAGTATTCAAGCCGAAATTCAAGGAAGTCCTCTGGGCAAACCATACGCCCACAACACGCAAGCTCCGTTGCCCCGAGTGCGGACAGAAGGGGTTCTGCGTTGAGGTATACTCGGAGAAAGAACAGAACTGAATGCAGAGCGCAGAGTTAAGGTAAATTTTCGCATATGCGAAAATTCAAACAAAAATCTTGTACCGTGCTGACAAGATTTTGTACTGAGCAATAATAAAAAGCCTTGGATAACATCCAAGGCTTTTAAATTTACCGTAACTATGCGCTTAACTTGCTTTTTCAGAACGCAAAACCATTCTTAACACTTCTCTCCCCGACCTCAGAAACGACGGTATTCCTCCTATGAGCAGCATTGCGCCGAAGCCGATTCGCAGGTATGCGGGATCTATAAAGGAAGCACCTACAGCACCCGCAATCGCGCCGAAAACGCCGCCTATCGACATCAGAAGCACACCGCCGTAGCATATCTTTCTCTTGCGGAGATTGACCGCTGTTGCCGCGCCCGATGAGAAGATGAAAAACAAAAGGTTTATCCCCTGCGCAAATAGCTGACCGACGCTTCTGTATTCGGTCAGAAAAACCACCAAAAGTCCTCCGCTTCCCACACCGAGTCCCGAAAGGAGCGCAACAGACGCGCTTACAAAAAAATCTATCATATTACCCGCCTCAGAATATCATCGAAAATCCCGACCAGACAACAAGCGTAGAAAAAATCAACCTCAAAAGTCTTGTGTCTATTACCGCAAGGAGCATTCCGCCCCCGACACCACCGATGACGGCGGGGAGAATAAACGGTGTAAAATCCACTCCGCTCACGCTTCCGCGGAGTACGTATGCAATCGCGGAAACCGCGGAAAGCGGAAGCATTACGCAAAGCACGTTTGCAAAAATATCGCGTCCGTCGTGATATTCACGACCGAGCACCTTCTCGGCACCGCGCACCAAAATGATACCTCCTCCCGCGCCGAGAAGTCCGTTCAGAAGTCCCGCAAAAAATCCTAACAGTATCGCGCGCACGCCTTTATTTTTCATCAAATCTTCTCCCATGTTTTTTCAAAAAAATCAAATTTACCCTTGTAATCGGTGAGATTTCGTGATATAATTATATTTGGTATAATTTTAGTTACTGATAGTATATACAAATATCTTTATTTCATACCGAAAGGAGACTGCCGTGGCAAACAGCACAAAAAAGCCGACAGGTGAGAAAAACACATCTGCGAGCAAAAAAACTACATCCAAAAAGACTCCCGGAATTGCCCCTAGCTCAAACTACAACGATCATTACGATAGCAAAGCGAAAAGCAAACAGAAGATCGTTCAGGAAGAAGAGCGCGACGAATACGCATATTACGACGATCTTTATGAGAAAAAGAATAAAAAGAAATCCCGCCGTCCCGAACCCGTAATCGAAGAGGAAGAGCCGGAAAAAGAGCTTCCGCCCGCATCAACTCAGGTTATTCACCGCCTGATGCCCTGGCTTCTCGGCGTTATAACCGTCTTTATCGTTGCTTGCTTCCTGCTTGCCGCGATTGACGGCGCAATGGGAGACCTTGGAGTCATCCTGCGCGATCTTTTCTTCGGTCTGTTCGGCTGGCCCGCGTATTTCATTCCGCTGATACTGATCAACCTTATTATATATTGGAGACGTTACGTCGACCTTGGCGTTTTGAACCGTAAAATAATCTTCGGATTCTCCATTCCCGTTCTCTTCTCCTCTCTCATCCATTCTATCGCGATCGCCAAGATCTACAAGGGTATCGCATACAAATGGGCTGAATGGGGCAAGAGCATCTTCGGCTTCGGTGAAAACGTAACCTCCAACTGGACTTATGGCGTTGAGCTTCACGGCGGCGGATTCTTCGGCGGATTTATCGGAGGATTCATGCGTTGCCTCGTTGGCTACGTCGGTTCCGTTATCGTTATCATTGCCGTTCTCGCAACAGCTATCATATTCTTCGTCGGACTTTCTCCCAGACACTTTATAGAAATGCTCACCTCGCTCTTCAAGAAGATCGGCAAAAAGGTTTCGGCACGTAAAGAACCCTTCGAGCCCGAGGTTATCGAGCCCGATGACGAAGAGGAAGAAGATGAAGAAGCACTTCCCAAGCCCTCACGTTCGCGCAAACCGAGAAAGCCCATTCCCGCTGAAGCAGAGGACGAGCTTTCCGAGCCTGAGGAGGAAGCCGCGACTCCCGCAGTAAGCGGCATTGAGCTCAAGCCCGCAGGAGAGGATTCCTTTGATCCCGATGCTGTGGAAGTTATGGGAACAATTGAAACCGAGCATGCTCAGAAGGAAAAGAAAAAGACGGTCGAAACTATCCGTCCCGTAAACGAGGCTGAAAATTCCGAAAACTTCGTAGGACTCGTCGACACCATTTTCGGCGAAGCACCCAAGAATCCCGTCCCTCCCGTCCTCGAGATCACCGAAGCTGAGGTCCCCGACGTAGCTGCGGATCCCGAGCCCGAAACACCTCACGAGGACGACGGCATAGTCCTTCCCGAAAACGCAAAGAAGAAGCAGGCTTACGAACAGCTTGCCGCATATATCTTCCCGCCTCTTACACTCCTCCGCGAGTCCACCTCGCCCGGACGCGACGCCATCAACGCCGAGCTCCGCGCGAATGCACAGACTCTTATTGAAAAGCTTGAATCCTTCAACGTCAAGCTTGCTAAGATCGAGTACTCCCGCGGTCCCACACTGACCCGCTACGAACTCTATCCCGCTCCCGGTGTCAAGGCAAATTCGATCAAGAATCTCCAGACCGACATCGCGATGGCGCTTCAGGCTAAGATCAGAATTGAAGCCCCCATTCCCGGCAAGAGCGCAGTTGGTGTTGAGGTACCCAACAAATCCTCCTCTACCGTTGCGATCCGCGAGCTTCTTGAATCCGATCAGTTCAAAAACGCATCGAGCAAGCTCTTTGCCTGCCTCGGTAAGGATATCACCGGCGAGCCGATCTTTATCGACATCGGCAAGATGCCCCATCTTCTGATTGCGGGTACTACCGGTTCGGGTAAGTCGGTATGCATCAACAGCATCATAATGTCGCTCCTTTACAAGGCGCGTCCCGACGAGGTACAGTTCATCATGATCGACCCCAAAAAGGTTGAGATGTCGATGTACAACAATCTCCCCCACCTCCGCGTTCCCGTTGTCACCAACGTCAAGAAGGCGGCAGGCACGCTCAACGCCGCTGTAACCGAAATGGAACACCGCTACGAGCTCTTCGAGAACAACCTCGCCCGCGATATCGACGGATACAACAAAATGATGAAGGCGGAGGATCCCGACTTCATCCCTCTTCCCAGACTCGTCATCGTTATCGACGAGCTTGCTGACCTTATGATGAGCGCACCCTCCGAGATTGAAACCTCGATCGTCCGTCTGGCACAGAAGGCGCGTGCCGCAGGTATCCACCTGATAGTCGGTACACAGCGTCCGTCTGTTGACGTCATCACCGGTCTTATCAAGGCAAACATCCCCTCGCGTATCGCATTCGCGGTAGCTTCGGGTATCGACTCACGTACCATCATCGACACTGTCGGCGCTGAAAAGCTTCTTGGACGCGGTGATATGCTCTTCGCCCCCATCGGATCACAGAATCCCATCCGTGCACAGGGCACCTTCGTCACCGACGACGAGGTAGTTGCCGTCACCAATTTCGTCAAGGAAAATTCATCGGGCGCACAGTATGACGAAGAATTCCTCAAGAACATTGAAAAGGAATCCGAACAGATCGTCACCGTCACTCCCGGAGGCAAGAAGCCGACCGCGGGAATGGGCGGCGGTGGCGGAGCAGGGGGCGGATCCTCCGAATGCTTCGACGAGCTCTTCTTCGACGCACTCAAGCTTGCCGTTGAAAGCGGCACGATCGCAACATCCTTCCTGCAGAGAAACATTCAGGTAGGCTTCGGACGCGGTGCTCGAATCATTGACCGTATGGCAAAGCTCGGATTCGTCACTCCCCAGGACGGAACCAAGCCGCGTCAGGTACTTCTGACCGCACCTCAGCTCGCTGAGCTTATCGCCCGCGGCGACAAGAGAATCTACGGTCTCATCCCGCAGGATGAACCAGAAGAATAAAAAGAATCCCCGCTGATTACTCAGCGGGGATTCTTTTTATTCAGTGATCACTTATTTCTGGACTCAAAATCTTCAATAAGCTTTTTGATCTTACTCTGGTATACTCTCTGCTTTGCCTTGAATTCCTTGGCAAAGGTATTGTTTCCACTCTTTACTATTGCACGGGTGGAGGTTGCGATCGACTCGATCTCGCTTCCGTAAACCATACCGGTATCAAACTTGATACTGTCAAGGATAAGGTCGAAGATCATACCCGACTCAACGTCGTTGAGGTATCTGGTCTTCATGATAACCTCACAGTATACGGGGAGGATATCCATGTAGGAACGATAGTTCCATTCCTCAAATACGGTTCCTACTGCATCAAGCTGTCTGCTTGTTGCCATTACCGACATAATGCCGTAAGCATCCTGTGCGGTGGTGTAATAATTATCCTGGTCAAGGTTGTACTTAGGAATAGGAAGCAGACCGTAGTTGGAAGCCATACTTCTGAGAGACTGGTTGGTGGAGGAGCTTGCGTAAATGGTGTAGAGCCAGAAGAGAGACTCGTTGTTTACGAACTTGTTACAAAGCTCTGTGTGGTTGGAGTGCAGGAAAGCACCGTTGTTATCGCTGAACAGGGTGATCTGCTGGTCGATAGCGCTAGAAACCTTCTCGGAATCCCAGATAATATCGAGACCGCCGTCAGCATTCTTAGCAAGAATGTCAACACCAAATGCGGTAAGGAAGCCGTCGTATGCCTCGGAACCAAGGATAGAAATGATACCTATCTGGTCAGGAAGGTCGATGGTGCCCGACTGGTTGGTGTCTACCCAAGTATCCTTGGTGTACTCAAGGAGCTTATCAATGGTCCATTCGCCGTTAAGAACTACGTCGTAAAGATTGCCGAGCTGATAGTCGTTTGCAAGGGTCGCGTTGTAGTAAATAGCAAGAGAACGGTCAACAACAGAAAGGTTAAGGTCACCAATGATGAAGTAAAGCTGATCCTGAATCGTTGCAGCCTCAACATAGGTCTGGTTCCACCAAGGATGGTTAACATTCATAGTTCCGATATTATGAAGGTTTTCGTAGCAATTACGGAGAGCCGCGCCGGTGGAATAGTATGCATAATTCATTACAAGGTCAAGATCGGAGGTTCCGCCGGATTCGTATTCAGCTATAATAGTACGCTGAGAATCTTCTTTAGTGGGGCTCTTGATGAACTCAAACTTGAAATTGAGATCTTCTTCAAGCTTAAGATTTCGATTGTAAATCTCATCGTTGAGCATGTCACCGGTCTCGCTCTCGGAATAAAGCTCGCGGTTCCAGGTAGCGGAATCACGCATAAGAACAGTGATAACTGTGTCGTCCGGAAGCTTTGTATCAGCCGCAGTGGGGGATTCGACATAGGGTCTGCCCCATTCGTCGGTCTGTGCTTCGGTTCCGGTAGGCGCAGTGTCAACTAAGCCGGAGGGATCTGTAGCGGGAGTAGCGGTAGTTCCGTCATTTTCAGAGGGGTCATCAGGTGTGTTTGCGCATGAAGCAAACATACAGGTAAGCGTGATCAGCGCAAGAATCAGCGCGATCAACCTTTTGGGTTCAAAATTTTTCATTGTTCGATCCTTCTTTCATATTTTTGGGATGGGGAATCGTATTGTATTAATTATATAACAAATATTATAAAAAGTCAACATATTTATTAATTTTTTTGAAATAAGACTATTATTTTCTCTAATAAGGAAAAATAAATAACAAATACCTTATACGGAGATTAAAATGCGGAAATTATCGAATTCATATTCCGAGAACGTAATGCAGATCGACCGTCTGCTTCGGGTCGACGAAAACTTTGATATGCTCAAAAAGCTAGTCCGAGTCGGCGAGGACGAGCTTACCTTTTATTATCTTGACGGATTCGTCAAGGACACCGTAATGCAAAAGCTGATGCTCTCGCTTTCGGGTCAGAACGGTATCTGCCCCGAAAAGAGCGCGGGCGAGGCGGCTGTATACGAATTTATGCGCTCGTACGTCGTTTACGTTGAGACCGACGTCACCGAATCGCTCGACGCGATGATCACAGCCGTCATGTCGGGCGGTACGCTGATGCTCGGAAGCCGATTCGGAAGCTACGCGATCATAGTTGACTCGCGCTCATATCCCGCACGCGAGACCACCGAGCCGCAGAATGACCGAGTAATGCGCGGTCCGCGAGACGGTTTTGTCGAAACCTTAATATCCAACACAGCTCTCATCCGCCGCCGTATCCGCGACACGAGCCTTACTATGCGGTACGTTTCGGTTGGAAGCGAGTCGAAGACCGACGTTGTTCTATGCTACATGTCAGACCGCGCAGACGAGGCTTACGTAAAGAAACTCAAGGAAAGGCTATCGTCGCTCGACGTCTCGGCACTCACGATGGGGCATCAGTCGCTTGCCGAATCGCTGATAAAAACACGCTGGTACAACCCCTTCCCCAAGATCCGAATCACAGAACGCCCCGACGTCGCGGCGGCACAGATCTACGAGGGCAGTATCATTCTGCTTATCGACACCTCGCCGCAGGTAATGATACTGCCGACCTCGATCTTCGATTTTCTTCAGGAGACCAACGATTTCTATTTTCCACCACTCACGGGATCATACGTCCGCGCGGTTCGGCATATCATCTTCTGGCTGACGCTATTTCTCATCCCCGTCTGGTACCTGATGACGAAATATCCCGAAGCCGTGCCGCAGTGGCTTACCTTTGCCCTGCCGAAGGAGACGGGACTCGTGCCGATTCTCGCACAGCTTCTCATCGTCGAATTTGTCGTTGACGGACTGAAAATGGCGTCGATGAACACCCCCGATATGCTCTCAAACTCACTATCCGTAGTCGGAGGACTTATCCTCGGCGACTTTGCCGTCAACCTCGGCTGGCTCATTCCAGAAGTCATAATCCTCACCGCCTTTGTAGCCATCGCGAACTTCTCGCAACGCTCCTATGAGCTGGGCTACGCCTTCAAATTCCTGCGCATTATGCTCCTGATCCTCTCGGGACTCATCGGCATCTGGGGATTCCTCATCGGCATCGCGCTCATCATCGTCCTTCTTGCAACCAATAAAACCATCAACGGGGAGTGTAAGTATCTCTACCCGCTGATCCCGTTCAACTTCAAGGCGCTGATGACGGTGTTACTAAGGGTGAGGAAATGAATGCAAAATGATAAATGCAAAATGCAAAACTGCACTGATAATTTAACATTTTCGTTCTATACAAAGAAGGGACTGAATCCGAAAGGTTTCAGCCCCTTTGATATTCAGAAACAACAAACAAAATTATCTTTTTAATTTTGCCTTTTGCATTCTGCATTTTGCATTACTCTTGATTTTCCCTCTCAAACCCATGAATAAACCCGCTTGCCTCGGCGGAACAGATATCACCCGCGATGATGCGGTTTTTGCGGACGATGAGATTTGCGTAGATCTTCTCTCCCTCGTGTCCGGGGTAATCGGTAACCTCGTATGTATAGCGCGTCACGGTCTTGCCCTTGTACTTTGCAAGATCAAGTCCCTGCGCCTTCTGGAGCTCGTTGTAACCCGAAAAAACGCGGTCGAAGTTATCGGGCAGAGTCAGCTCGACGCTCTCGATCGGCTCGCCCGAGACCTTGTAACCAAACTGCGAAAGAAACGCGATGCGGTCTTCGTTCGTCTCGATCTTATCGTAGCTTATCTTCGCCGCCGTGTCGCTGTAGCTCTCACCCTCGTAAGCAGGAACAAAGATGATCAGCGCCGCAAGTGCGCCCGCGGCAAGGATCAGCAAGGCAAAAAAGCGCAGAGTGCTCGCTCTGAATGAATAAATAAACATAAAAATATCCTCCCGAATAAACTGTATCAATAGTTTTTATTCGGGAGGATTGTATTTTATGCGTGTTCGCGCTCAAAATTATACTTAACTCGGTGAGTTTTGACAGAGTGCACCATGCCGAGAAGCAGATACATGGCGAGTGTTGACGATCCGCCGTAGCTGATAAACGGGAGCGTGATTCCGATAACGGGAAGCATCGCAAGGCACATGCCGACGTTCTCCGCGGTCTGTACAACAACTGCCGCCGCAACTCCGATGCAGATGAATGCTCCGCTGTCCTTTCTTGACGTCCGCGCAATCATAAACACGCGGATAACAACGATTGCAAGGCAGACAAGCACAATCACTCCGCCGAGCATTCCGAATTTCTCGCAAAGAGTCGAGAAAGCAAAGTCGTTCTCGCAGGCGAAAAGGTCATGGTAATAAGAACCGCCCTTCAGTCCCTGACCGAAAAATCCACCGTTTGCGAGGGCATTGCGCCCCAATATCGCCTGATAACCGTATCCCTCGGCGTCTCCCTCGGGATTAAAACCGTAAATTATGCGGTAGCGCTGATAATCCTTAAGAAAATCCCACGCGTAGGGTATCGCAACAAAGACCGCAACTCCTGCGCCAAGGAAGTAAAAGAGACTCAATCCCGCGCAAAAAAGCATCAGCGCGACGATTCCGCAATAAACAAGCGCAACTCCAAGGTCGCCTGAAATCAGGATCATACCGATAATAGCTCCCGCATGCACACCGAGTCCGAGAAGCGAGAGCGGATGGTTTATCCTGTGCTTCACCATGTCGAGATGCTTCGAAAAGGTAACTATAAAAGTACCTTTTACAAATTCGGATGGCTGAATACTCAAATTACCTATGTAAAGCCAGCTTGTGTTATCTCCCTCGGCAACTCCGTAAAGAAACGTAATGCCGAGAAGTCCGATCTCCGCGATCAGGAAGGGGATCCAGAGCTTGTTTACAACCTCCTGATAATCGACCATCGAAAGGAAGATCATTACGCAAACGCCCGCAAAGGTCGCCGCCGCCTGCATCTTGAGCAGACCCATTCCCTCTTTGTCGGAGATCGAATACATCAGAAGAAGGCTCATAACCGACAAAACGGAGGTGCAGATAAGCAGACAGATATCAAATTGCTTGAGCCTGTCTTTAAGTCCCGTACCCGTAGATATGGGCTTCATATCTTCACCTCCGTTTTATAATTTATAATGTTTCAATAACATTTTAAAAAATTTCAGACTTCGCCACCCCTCATCCACCGCTCTCGCGGTCCCCCTTCCCCCAAGATCCGGGGGAAGGCAAAGGGTTGAAAGCGTTCTCTTTAGCAATTCAGCGAACAATGTTTTGGCGGTATAATACTGTTGATCAAAAAAGAATTTTTATTAAAAATCAACCGATCCTAAACAAAGCTGATTTTATTTGATAAAATGTTCCGATTTAACCAACAAAATTACAGCAGTAAATAAAATCCGTTGCAAAAGCCAACGGCTTCGCACTCATCCTTTTGCCTTCTCCCTGATCGTGGGAGAAGGGGGACCACGCAAGTGGTGGATGAGGGGTAGCGGATATTATTCTCAGATTACTCTTCTACGCCGTCCTGCAGATATTCCGCGATATCAGACTTGGTGAGACCAAGGTAGTCACAGACCTGATCGCCTACGCGGATGATCTCAAGGCTCTTGACAGAGTGCGAGTCGGTACCGAAGGTGAAC
Organism: Clostridia bacterium; assembly: GCA_017628755.1. Lineage (GTDB taxonomy): Bacteria > Bacillota > Clostridia > Oscillospirales > CAG-272 > CAG-390. The sequence continues at coordinate 27,399 of JAGBYM010000019.1, forward strand.
TGACAGCCCGCCTTCTTTGCGTTTGCGAATACGCGCATAAGCTGATTTGCTTCAAGGTCCATACCGTGCTCGGTCACAGCCGCGCAGTTGATCTCGCAGTATGCGCCGATAGCCTTTGCCTTGGCAAAGCAATCGTAAAGAACCTCATCGGGAATATTGATGAGGAAGGAATTTTTGATCTCGTTCGGAATTCCGCAGAATGCGAAGGGATGCGCGATCGAGGTGGGAACGGTTGCGCATATCTTGATAAACGTTTCGTTTGCGCAAAGGTCATAGAAGCTCTTTACAGCCGCATCAGCCATATACTTGCCGAGATCGGTCTTCTGCTCTTCTATGTACTTCTTGAGATGCGCCTCCTGGAGTGCGTTTGCCATGACCTTTACAGTGTCCTCTGCAAGGTAGGGCAGAGCCGCCTGTACGTCAGCCGCTATCTTCGCGCGCATCTCCTGAATCTCGGGAAGATCCCAGAGAACCTGGTTTCTCATATGCTGATGAGAATGAGGAATGAGCATATAATCAAAGCGCTTTGCGCCCTCAACAGACATTCCGACTCTGTCGTGGCAATGGAAATACTCGCTCTCCGCACCGAAAAGGCACTTGAGAGACGCGGGTGCTTTAGCGAGCGAAGCCTTTGCCTCCTCAGCCTTTGTGATAGTCTGCTTGCTGTACCAATAGGACGCGCCCTTTACGCTCTCGTCCCAGATATGGTTGGAAAGACCGAAAATCTTGTTTCCGAGCTCGACCTCTTTCTTGACGAAAGCATCGGTCGAAGCCGAATTATCGTTACAGCAGTTGGAGAAAATGTTGTGGTTGTGTACGTCGTGGAGGATTTTCATTATAAATGTTCCTTTCTGATCTGAAATGATGTTTTACTATAAACTACTATGTTGATATATTTTTCACTTCATAAATCAAACGTGTAAAAAAGAAAATAAATTTTCCTATTCCGTATATACTTAAGCAAGGGCTCAACACCAAGAATACACTTCTACGAATCATTTCCGCATTTGTCAATGCTTCGCAGAATCCCAATATACCAAAAAGCGAATACACGGCGCATACTGCTATAAGCGGCAGCAAATTAGCTATCAGCCAAAACGCCGATTGTTTTCCGTTAAATCTGACATATCCGTCATCCGAAACATATGAAAGACGGATGTTACTTACAGGCTTTGCAAGAATCCTTTTTCGCATAGAGCGTATCATAAGGAAACTCTTATATTCCGTGTCGGAGCAAAAGAAAGATATTTCCGAATCCCGATGCGCGCGTACTGTTCCTTCCCAAACGCAAAGAGAATAATTCTCTCTCCAAGCGATGATATGGTTGACTATGTTCTTCTCTGCAGAGCTTGAAAAAATACTTATCTTGGGTTTATAACCGATTGCGGCAATACTGTCGATATCATCTACACCTGAATTATACACACGAATTTTATGCAGATTTGAATCAATGTCAAGCACGGCGATATCATCCTTAACTTCAATCTGCTCATCATCAAGGAAAAGATTTACGTTGTCAAAATTGTTGAAAACTATTTTTAACATAAAATACTCCTTTCCTATAGGTATAATAGATTGAAGGAGCGAAAACCTTTCTAAAGAAAGGTTTTACTCCTTCCGAAATGCCGGCGGGGCGCCGTCATTTCGAAGCACACAGAAAGTTTCGCCCTCTGCGGAGGGCGACTAAAGAAACTTTTTGAAAAAAGTTTCTTTAGAATCTTCAAAAACTTTCCGTCTTTGTTAAATTCAAATACCTATTGATCTTCGCCGCAAGGCGAACATTAACTCGCGCGAAGCGCGATCTTAACTCGGCGCAGCCGATCTTAACTCCGCTGAAAGCGGACCTTA
>JAGBYM010000020.1 GCA_017628755.1 Clostridia bacterium
AACGTAGTTGGCGGAACTTTCGCCGTCATCAAGCTTGTCGGCAACAGAATCGACAATATGATAGTCAAGCACCCCGCGGCTATGAAATGCGCCTTCGGTGAAAATCCCAAGCGCGTTTACGGTCAGGGCGGAAAAAAGAGCCCAGTTACCAGAATGGCAACAGCCGCACTCCTCCGTGAGCTTCTCTTCAAGTCGAGAAGATATCTTGCGGACAAGGAAGCGGGTAAGGATCCCTTTGATATGAAGCTCGAAGCCATGATCCCCGTTATGAAGGGCGAGATCCCGCTTAAAGCACACGCTCACCGCGCGGACGACATCCTCACCTCGATCCGTATTGCAAAGGAATTCGGCGTCAAGCTCACTCTCGACCACTGCACCGACGGCTCGATAATCGCAGAAGAGCTGGCAAAGGAAGGCTATCCTGCTTTTGTCGGTCCCTCTCTTGGCGGCAAGAGCAAGGTTGAGCTCATCAACAAGGCGTTCACCACCCCCGGCGACCTCGCACGCGCGGGCGTTAACGTCAGCATCATTACCGACGCTCCCGTAATCCCTCTCCAGCATCTTCCCATGTGCGCGGGTCTCGCGTCGAACGCAGGACTTGCCTACGAGGACGCTTGGCACGCTATAACGATCAATCCCGCGCGCGCGCTCGAGGTCGATGACAGAGTCGGAAGCCTTGAAGCAGGCAAGGACGGAGACGTCGTTATCTGGACCGCAGACCCGATCACATCGGTCGGTGCTGAATCCTATGTCACCATTGTAAACGGTAAAATCGCTTACAGTAAATAAAAACAATTGGAGGAACTCACAATGAAAAGAATTCTTGCGCTCATTCTTGCGCTCATGATGATCATTCCTTTTGCATCATGCACAGGCACTGAAGAACCCGCAATCACAACCGAAGCTCCCGCTACCGATCCGATCACAGATCCCGTAACAGAGCCCGTTACCGAGCCTCCCGTGACCGATTGCGCTCACACCTACACTGAAGAGATCACCGTCAAGGCAAAGGCTCTCAGCGACGGTCAGAAGACCCTCACCTGCTCTGCTTGCGGCAATATCACTACCGAGGTCATCCCCGCAACCAAGACCCTCAAGGTCCTTGCAATCGGTAACAGCTTCTCTTCCGATGCTACCGAGTATCTTTGGGATATCGCCAAGTCTGGCGGAGTTGAAAAGATCATCATCGGTAACCTCTACATCGGCGGATGTACTCTTGCCACACATTGGACAAACATTAACGGCAACAAGGGCGCATACACATACTACAAGAACACAAACGGTAAGTGGACCAGCACCGCTAGCTACACGGTTGAAAACGCTTTGAAGGGTGAGGAGTGGGATATCGTCACCGTTCAGCAGGCGAGCGGAAGCAGCGGAGTTGAATCCACCTACGCACCTCTCTCCAAGATCCTTGCGTACGTTGCTGAAAAGGAACCCAATGCAGATATCTATTGGCATCTGACCTGGGCATATCAGGGTAACAGCACCCATTCCTCCTTCCCCACCTACGGAAGCAACCAGATGAAGATGTACGAAATGATCCTCAAGGCTCTTGACTCCAAGGTCAAGACCCAGCCGAGCATCGTTGGCATCATCCCCTCGGGTACCGCTGTTCAGAACCTCCGTTCTTCCTACATCGGCGACACCATCACCCGTGACGGCTACCATATGAGCTATGACTACGGCAGATACACCGTAGCTCTCACCTGGTTTGCATACCTCACCGGCGGTGACGTTGACAAGGTAACCTGGCTTCCCGCAAGCTACAAGTCTGTTCTTGAGCCCCATCTTCCCGCAATGCGTGAGGCTGTAAAGGGCGCGATCGCAAAGCCCTATGAGGTAACCGAGGTCAAGGCTGCAAAGCCCGCCGGCAGCGTTGAGCTGAATAGCGATGAGGATATCTTCAAGTCGCTTGGCAAGAACATGGCTGACTACACCCTCCTTGACTGGCCGCGCGAGGTTCAGTCCTACTATGACTCGACCAAGGGCTTTGGTCTTACCAGCAAGGCAAACAGCTCGGCATCAAATATTCCGAACTTCATCTCCTCGGTTCAGCTGACCAAGGAAAATCTCCCCAACGGCTCAATCATCATTGTTGACGAGGGTTACAAGTACCGTCCCGAGGGCTGGATCAACGAAACCACCAAGAACACAAGCTCCACCCGTCCCGGCAACACCTCTGCTCGTTACACCGAAACCAGCGATGCATGGTGGGGTAACTTCACCATCCGCGCCTTCAACCTCTCCGCATCATCCGCAAGAGCTATGAGCGAAAGCGACATCAGCCATCTCCGAATCTACCTGCCTAAGTCGGCAAACCCCGTTCCTCCCACAAAGGAGCCCGGCATGCCCAGCATCGGTGATACCATTCCCGAACAGCCTTCTGTTTCCGGATCCGCTGACGACGCTGCAGCATTCAGGTCCCTCGGTCTTGATATCGCTAACTACACCGCTATCGACTGGGTACTTGAGGTCGAGGCTTACTACAACTCCAGAAACACCATCGAGATCTACAACCACACCACAAGCACCGCATCTAACGTTCCCAACTTTATCGCATCTCCCCTTATGACAAAGGAAGATCTTCCCGTCGGCACAGTTATTATAGTTGACGAGGGATATCAGTATCGCCCCGAGGGTTGGATCGATGAAAACACCAAGAACTCGAGCTCTTCACGTCCCGGCAACGTTGCTACTCCCATAGTTCAGGTAACCGAAGATTGGTGGGGCAATTGGACCATCCGTGCCTTCAACCTCTCCGCAACCGTAGCGCGTAAGATGCTCCCCGAGGACGCAGTTCACCTCCGCATTTACGTTCCCAAGAAGTAAAAAGAATACAAAAGAAATCCCCCGCACATGCGGGGGATTTCTTTTGTTATAAGCCAATCACTTAAACCTTATTACTTGCTCATAAGGTAGCCAAGGCATCCGGAAGAGTTCGAGCCGCAGCCTTTACCGCTGCTGCAACCATTGCCGCATCCCTTCGACTTAGCGCCGATCTCAGGCTTGCTCTGCTCAACCTGCTGCTCAGCAACCTGTGCATTAAGAGCTGCGCCTGCGCGCTCGCCCTGCTCCTCAAACTCATCTTCAATCGGAATTTCGGTGAAGATGCTTTCGAGATCCTTCTTCTTGCCGATGATACAACCCTTAAGCTGGTACTTGCTGGGATGAGGAATACCGACTGTAAGAACGTTTTCCATCTCCAGAGTGTTCTTATCAAATCTGTAGTATCTGGTAAGATCAAAGGTCTCGTCATATTCCTTCTGATCCTTCTTACGAGGTGCGGGGAATACGATATGGAAGCGGATCTTATCGTCTCTCTCAACGTAGAGAGTATTTTCATCAAAGTTCTTCATGCTGCGAACGTCGAAGAGTACCTTGCGTACGTTGTGACCTTCGATATCCATAACGTAGAGAGATGCGCCCATGGACTTACCGACAGACTCGCGGCGGATGTAGTAAATGCGACTCTGGTCGATCTGGATGGTCTTGGGATCAATATTCTCAGCAATGAGAGTGTTTTCCTTACCGTCGGTACGGACAACGCGGAGATCGTTGCCGGTGGTAATGTAGTAGATGTATGTATCTGTAACCTTTACAGCCTTTTCAAACTGCGAGCAGATAACGAATCGCTGCTTGCCGTCGGTGCTTATCTTCATAAGCAGAGCGTTTCTGGATGAGCCCTTTACAACGTACATCCATCCTGCAAGTACCAATACAACGCTTTCGATATTTGTCATTACTTCAATACGGTCTGTTCCCTCAAAGTTATTCGAGAAGAGCGGTGCGTAGTTCTTGTTTCCGACGTAATAGAATATTTTTCCGTCGCTCTCTGCAAGGAATCTATAAATGTTCGTCTCGATAAGCGTATCGCTCATTGTGGGAATATCAAAGACATGGAGATCCTTGTTAAGAGAATTGGGAGTATTGATAGTATAAATGATCTTATTGCCGCAAATTTCACAAATATCGCAGTTCTCGGCAAGAATAACCTGCTTCTCGCGGGTAGTGGTGTTGAATGCGGTGATGGGAAGCTTTACAAGCTGCTTCTTGGTCTCTTCGGTCTCCTCCTGACCGGGGGCAAGCTCTTCGGCAACGGTGTAGAAGAAGTATTCTCCGCCAAACTTGACGATATCAACTATTCTGTCAACTACCTTTTCGCAAGCGCATTTATCGAAATTAAGCTCATAAACCTCGTAGTTGTTTCTGCGCTGAAGGACCTTATCCTTCTTACCGAGGATCTTGTCCTTACAACCGATCTTTTCAATAACAAGATCAAGACGCTTGCAGATATACATGGACTTGCCGTCCAAGGAAACGCAAGCCTTGCCGTCAAAGAAGATCTTAAGATCCTCTGCCTTTTCAACCTTGAGGAGAACTTCATTCTTTCCGCTTGCCATATCGTATGCGCAAACGTATTTATCAAGCTTTACGTAATAGAAAACGCTTCCGTAATAGGTGATAAACTGAGTGATGCTCTTAAGGATGGGTTCATCCGCCGGCTCATTGTTTACAACCTCGTAAAGCTCATAGGTGTCCTTTGTAAATGCGTCTTCTTCGGAAAGCTGAGTACCCTTCTTCTTTCCGAAGCAACCGGGCTTACCGTCCTTGGACTTGGGATCAAGCGCAAGCACGTTGCCTTTGTGTACCTTATAAACGTAGATCTTGCCAAAGAAATTGAAGAATTCGCCGTAGTAGCTGTAATAATTGTTGATCTTGTTGATGTACTCGATCGAATCTGCGTATCCGCGGATAGATTCAAAGATTCTCAAAGCATCGCGCTTATCGTGCGCATCTCTGTTATAGTAGTAAATAGCCTTTTCATATTCCGCTACAACGTCAATGCCTCTCGCTCTGAAGGACTCGATCATCTGCTGATTGATCTCTTCCTGCTTCTGCGCTACTGCGGGAATATCGGTAAGCTTCTTGAGAGGCTGTACGTTTTCAAGAGCCTCTGCAAGAGCCTTATACTCACTCTTCATTTCCTCGAGCTTATCAGCCTCAAGACCGAGCTTTTCAGCAAAGTGAATATCATTTTCGAGTCTCTTGAGAAGTTCGTCCTTCTGCGCAACGAGAGTATATGCAATATTCTTGGATCTGTCAAAGAGCGCAAGTACGTTTGCGGTATCTACGTCTGTGTAGGAATCCGAGATCTCCTTGGAAAGCTCTTCGAGAGCTTCGAGCTTCTTGGCAAGCGGTACGCTTACGCTCTTGAAATCAAGCAGCCAGGAGTAGGGATGCGCGCCCTGCTTGATGCTGTTGCTGCGAACCATGGACTCGATATCGGGAAGAAGGATAGTGGTGGTCTTACCAAAGCTCTTCCAGTCGTAATTAAGAAAACGGTTTTCAAGATAGATCAGACCGGACTCGGGATTTTCAACAGTGATAAAGCTTGCGGGAACCACCGCTGCGCCGGGAGCCATTGCCGCAGGTGCATTTGCGGAAGTAGGAGTTGCAAGCAATTCAGCAACGGAAGTAGACTGATCGCATGCATGGCATGTTACCGAGGTCTCGTTTTCATAGAACTCAAGCATACAACCGTGGCAATGAGGACAAAGCTTGCTGAAAGGTGCTTTTTTGCTCTGCTTGCCGGCAGAATCATCATCTTTTGTAAGAATCTGATTTTTAATAGTGTCTAAAATGGCCATAATTTTTCCTCCGGAAAATTTATAAATAATATTTTAATTTCAAAGTGGATCAGGGGTAGTCTTCTCCTCCGTAAGGAGGCTTGCAACGCAACAGTCTGCCAATGCCCTTGATAACGCCGATAAAAAGACCGTATTTATTGATCGCCAGTATCATATAGGTGGAACACGTGGGCGTAAATCTGCAGGACTGCCTGAGCGCCATCGGTGCAAAGGCCTTATATACAAGGACCAGACCGACTGCAAAGCGTTTGAGCAGATAATAACCTATGACGGCGGCAACGGCAAGCACCGCATATTTCACCCAACCTTCAAGGATGGGATGGAAGCGGCAGATACCGTAGATCAAACCCGCGATCAGAAAAGGCGGAAAAAGAGCGTAGGTAAACAGATGTATGACGGCAACTTCGCGAATCAATTTCATTTCAGCAGTTTACAACGGCTGTTTCTGTACTCAAGCAGCGACGAAGCCTTGGTTATATCTTCTTCGATATCGGAAAACTCGGAAGCGCACGCTTTTCTGACAATGATCTTCACGGCTTTCGAGATCTCAGCTTCACAGTCGTCAAGAGAGGGATGGCTGATCGGATCGCTGAATCTGATCTGCTCCGAAAGCTTGCGGAGCTTGGAAAGAAGAGCCTCGTCCTTTACGTTATAAAAACAGCTTTCAAGATCTGACTGAAGCAGACGGATATAGAGGATCTCCTGCTTTGTCTCTTTCTGCGTATCGGATATGCGGTTGGCAATGAAAAACGCATAATACAAAGCCAAGCCGTAAATGCAGGTAATAATACCGTCAACGAGAACGGCTACTATCGGGAACTTAACGGGAGGATACATAAGCGCGATTCCCGAAACGAGATATACTCCGGTAGCGATCAGGATTATGTACGTAACAAGGGGAAGATAGGTAATGGTATCTTCGTTTCTCGTCATCTTTTTCGTATGGATGTATATCCATATGAGAACTGCAATGGTAATGTTGATCGGGAAGGTGAAGGTCCAGGCGATCCAGAATACGGGGCTTGCCAGTCTGAGCGACGGAACAGTTAAGAACAGTATAACGTTCAGAATGACACATATAATGATGCTGGGAATAAAACTGAAAAACGTCAACTTCTTTTTCATATCAAGCTCTCACTTTCTTTATCAGAATTTATGTCCGCAAACCGAACAGAACTTTGCCGTACCTTCGCATTGAGTTCCGCACTCGGTGCAGAACTTCTTGGCGGGAGCCAGAGCGTTTCCGCACTCCTGGCAGAATTTAGCGCCAGAGTCATTGGCGGCGCCGCACTTAGCGCAGGTCTTTGTCTGAGCATTTGCCGCGGGCTGCTGCGGTGCGGGATTCATTGCGCTGCCTGTCTGCTCGCGCATTTCTCCCATAAAGCCGAGTCCGGCGCCGATGCCGACTCCCATACCGACCATTCCGCCTGCGGTTGAAGTATTTCCCGCAGCAGTTCTGAGAACGTCGAACTTCTGCTCTTCCTGGTATGTATAGCCTTCCGTAGCGCGTGCTGCGGCTCTTGCCTTTGCCTGCTTGAGCAATGAAATGTCATCGTCGTTCGTAAAGATCGTACCGATATTGAAATGCACCGTTTCAAGACCGATATCGTCAAGCTTTTCGTTGAGCTTGCGCTGTACGCTGAGAGAAAGCTCCTCAAGCTTGGTTGCGATCTCAAGAATTCCGATCTTTTCGTTAATTATCGTATTGGCAATGATATTCGTAAGCGAGGTCATCATCATGCCCTTGATCGCGCGGCGTACGTTTTCCACGTCAAACTGAGGAAGCTGACCGACGACCTTGACAACAAACTTTCTTGAATCCTTGACTACGATTCCGCACTGTCCGCTCGATTTGACGTTTACGATCAGATGATACTGCGGATCTTCAAGAACGATCGGCGACGGAGTTCCCCAAAGAACGTCAAGAACGCTGACCTTGTTGATGAAGAACACCTCACAAGGGAAGGGCGTGTCGTTGCCGAAAAGATGGTTGAAGAATTTTCTGAAGAACGGCAGATTTTCGGTAACAAGAGCATGTCTTCCGGGACCGAAAAGATCAAGTGCCTGTCCCTCTTTATAAAACAAAGCTTCCTGCGATTCGTTGACGATCAATTGCGATTGAGTGTTAAAGTTTTCGATATGGCTTTTTTTAACAAGCGTGTTATTATCGGTAACACAGCTGATCACTTCAAAAGCGTTATTGCTTGACATATTTGCTCTCCAATCTTTTAAATGTTTAGACTATTATGTATATTATATCACTAATGCGGAAAAAAGTCTACAGTTTTTTAAAAAAATATAGCAAAATATTGAATAATTTTGAATCAAGTTGTTTTAAATTTTTATACACGGAGCATTATTTGCAAAACCCCGGGAGACGAGCTCCCGGGGAAATGTTATTTAGCAGCCGCAGCCACAGCCGCAGCCGTTGTTATAGCTTGCTACGTTTCCGCAACCGTTGTTGTTGCAGGTGAGAGCGAGGACAACGAGGATAGCGATGATGACCCAGATCAGGCACTCGTTGTTATTGAAAAGTCCGCAAAGGCAGTTGTTATTCATGGTGTACCTCCAAGAAATTTTTTTGAGGATTTTATCTCCTCGATAGTATAATATGTCGATATTCCTTCCGATGTGACTCTATTTGTCGAATTTTAAGGTTGACATTTCGAAAAAAATGTATTATAATATAAACAATAAATTTTATCCAATCGAAACCGGAGAAAAATCATGCTCAAACGATTTATCGCCTACTACAAACCGCACAGGACTATGCTGACCCTCGATATGCTTGCCTCGCTCGTTATCGCGCTGGTCGGTATGATCTACCCGATCATCACAGAGGAAATGCTCGACGCATTCCTAAGCGGAACACAGACCGCAAAAAAGATAATCACAGCCAGCGCAATCGTCCTTGCGCTCTACATCATCCGCCTCTTCCTGCGCTATTTTGTGCAGTATTACGGACACCTTGTCGGCGTCGGTATGCAGGCGCAGATGCGCCGCGACCTCTTCGCGCACATCCAGAAGCTTCCCTTCTCCTTCTATGACGAGAACGAGACGGGTAAGATCATGACCCGCATGACCTCCGACCTTTTCGAGATCAGTGAGCTTGCACACCACGGTCCCGAAAACCTTCTCATCAGCTCGGTGACCTTCATCGCCGCATTCATCTACCTTTGTATCAAAGACTGGGCACTTACGCTCATCATATTCGTATGCGTGCCGATACTCATCATCGTTGCCGCATATTTCCGCAAGAAGATGCGCGCAGCGTTCACAGAGCGCCGCGCCTCCAACGCCGTGATCAACGCCTCTCTTGAAAGCTCGATCTCCGGCATCCGCGTTACCAAGGCTTACACCAATCAGGATAAGGAGACCGAAAAATTTGAGGTCGGCAATAACGCATTCATCAACGCTTGTAAAAAAGCTTACGACGCAATGGGTAAGTTCCACTCGGGAACATCCTTCATCACCGACGTTTTCAACGTAATCATCCTCATTGCGGGCGGTCTTTTCATCAACGCGGGCAGAATCTCGATCCCCGAATACTCGGCGTTTATGGTGGCTATCAACCTCTTTATCTCACCCATCAACACCCTCATCGGCTTTATGGAGCAGTATCAGAACGGTGTAACCGGCTTTGAGCGTTTCCTTGAGATCATCGATACCGAGCCCGAGAGCGACGAGCCCGACGCCATCGAGCTGACGGACGTTAAGGGCAAGATCGAATTTGAAAACGTGGAATTCTCCTACAAGGATTCCGCAGAGGTTCTCCACGGCATTTCGCTGAAGATCGAAAAAGGACAGAAGCTCGCACTCGTCGGCCCATCCGGCGGAGGCAAGACCACGATCTGCCACCTCATTCCGAGATTCTACAAGATCGCGGGCGGTGACATCAAGATCGACGGCAAGAGCATTAATTCTCTTACGATGAATTCGCTCCGCCGCAATATCGGTATCGTTCAGCAGGACGTATTCCTCTTCAACGGCTCGATCCGCGACAACATCCTCTACGGACGCCTCGACGCGACCGAGGAGGAGGTCATCGAAGCCGCAAAGCTCGCGAACATCCACGACTGGGTATCCACCCTTGAGCACGGCTACGACACCGAGATCGGTGAACGCGGAGTAAAGCTTTCGGGCGGTCAGAAGCAGCGCCTCTCTATCGCGCGCGTATTCCTCAAGGACCCCTCGATCCTCATTCTTGACGAGGCAACAAGTGCGCTTGACAACACCACCGAGATCCTCATCCAGCAGGCTCTTGACGAGCTTTGCAAGGGACGAACCACCATCGTCGTTGCACACAGACTTTCCACCGTCCGCGGCGCGGACAAGATCGCCGTCATCTCGGGTGGCAACATTGCCGAGGAAGGTAGCCACGAGGAGCTGATGCAGATCGAAGGCGGAATCTATCAGGGACTCTACCGCCTCGGCGTCCGCAATCCCGACCGTGACGGCTCGATTTCCGATATCGACGTTTCATCGCTTTCCAAAAAAGCGGGATTCTGATTCACGCGCTTATAAAAAAGTGGACAGTGGTTAGTGGACAGTGGACAGAAAGACGCGTTTGATTTATAATTATGTTTGGTGCTTTTATAATTAAATAAGGCTATAAACAATACAATTAACTTATACTAATAGAAAATCTCGGATATTGGGAGCAAACTCCCAATATCCGAGATCTTTTTGCTTATTAAATTATCTGCTTAATAATAGATCGATAATAATTATTAAATTATCACTCGCATCTTTCTGTCCACTGTCCACTAACCACTGTCCACTAATTTCCGCTTCTCAAAAGCTCATTCCAATTCTCTTCTGTAAAGCTTAAAGAAATCCTCTTCCGTCATGCCGCCGCAATCGTCGGGGCGGTCTTTTTTCGGGAAGATGTCGGCAAAACCGCCGATAGTTCCCGCGTGGTCGGTGCCGCCGGTTACGTAAAGTCCGCGTGCGCGGCAGAGTGCATCGTATGCGACACGCTCCTCCTCAGTGATCGAAGGATGGTAGACTTCAATTCCCTTGATGCCCATTTTGATAAGGTCTTCTATGTATTCCTGCTTGTTGTGCGGATGCGCAATGACGGGTACGCCGCCCGCGCCGAGAATGACCTTGATGCATTCCTCAATGTCGGGCGTGAAATAGCCGATCGCGGCTTCAAGCTCGGGCTCGCGCTCCTTTGGGACCGTAAACGCATCCTTGATGAACTGCGGATGCTCGTCGTGGCGGTAAATTCCCTTTTTCTCGAGAACCGTGAAAACCTGCGTGTAATAGTAAAAATCGTTGCCGGGGAAGGCGTCGAGCACCTCCTGCCAGGTCGCGCCAGGGCGCAGACTGCCGTTTGCGAGCGATTCCTCGAAAAGAAGATGACAGCGTTCGCGGTGGCGCGATGAGCAACGCTCGATCAGCTCGCGCATAGCGGCGTTCTCGGGGTCAAAATCGTAGCCGAGAAGGTGGAATCCAGTTCCGAGTCCCTTTGTGATAAACTCGATACCGATCATCGTGTATATCCCCGCCTTTCGGCATGCAACGTCAAAGCGGTGCGAGCCCTTGACGGTGTCGTGGTCGGTGAGTATGAGTGCTTTATGTCCAAGTTCTTTTCCTATCTCAACAATCTTTTCGGGAGACAGGAAGCTGTCCGAAATATCCGAATGAAGATGGCAGTTTGCAAAAAAGATCATTTTGCGCCTCCAAAGGTAATTGTTTACCTAATTATAGCACAAAACGACCCTTTTTGCAATATTTTCACCGCAGAATAATAAAAACCGTATAAGCCGCGTAAAGCAAAATACACTCGATCCCTTCAAGCCTTCCGACCTTTTTGCCCTTTGCCATAAAAATGCAGACAGTTGCCGAAATCAACGCGAGCAAACATGTGTCGGCAATAAGCTCGCTTTCGACGCTGATCGGCTTGATGATTCCCGTCAAGCCGAGAATGAAAAGTATATTGAAAAGGCAGGAGCCGACCGCGTTTCCTATCGCGATTCCACTCTCGCCCTTCTTTGCCGCAACGAGAGAGGTTACGAGCTCGGGAAGCGAGGTGCCGAGGGCAACGACGGTGAGTCCGATCAGCATCTCGCTCATTCCGAAGTCCGCGGCAATGATCTTTGCGTTATCCACTACCATATCTCCGCCTAAAACGACAGCGGCAAGTCCGCCCGCGACCATAACGATACTCAGAAACCACGAATACTGCTTACGTTCAGCATCTTCCGCAGGAGATCTGAGCGCTTTTTTGATTACGGCGAAGAGATAAAATCCAAGTGCAGCAAGCAAAATAAGAGCTTCGTACCACATAATGACGCCGTCAAGAATGATTATTGCGAGTCCGCCCGTTGCCAGAATTACCGTCGGCATATCGCGGCGGACGACATCGCTATCCGCCGTCAGCGGGATGAGGAGCGCGGTGATTCCGATGACCATCAGCAGGTTGAAAAAGTTCGAACCGATCACGTTTCCGAGCGAGATCGAGTTTGATCCCGAAAGACTCGCGGAAATGCTGATAGCCGCTTCGGGTGCGCTCGTTCCGAATGAAACTACGGTAAGACCGATTATCAGCGACGGCACCTTGAACTTAGCCGCAACCGAAGACGCGCCGTCAACGAAAATATCCGCTCCCTTTATCAGCAGAAAAAGTCCGAGCAAAAGTAAAATGTATTCCATACCCTACCTCCGATATTATTGTCGCCCAAAAATTTAATTTATATTGTAAATTCGCCAATATTGGCTTTAAATTGCTTTTTTTGCGTGTTAAACTGACAATTCTACTGCCGGTAGAGCCCACTCTACGCAAAATTTACCAAATTTACAAACAGTATCTTGACTATTGACAATAAAAATTGTATAATTAGTCTATAATAATATGCCCTACGGAGGTTTTAAAGATAATGAACAGAAACAAAGCATATCCGCTTTACGAAACAACGGTTTTCCGCGATTTCAGAGTAATGGTCGAGCAGTCGGCTGAGAACTTCCCCGATAAGCCCGCAATCTCTTATAAGAATTCCCCCCGCGATGCCGAGACCATCCGCGTTACCTATTCCGAGTCGCGCGACAATATCCGCAATCTCGGAACCGAGGAGATCGCTCTCGGTCTGCGCGATAAGAAGGTTGCCATCGTCGGCGGCGCAAGCATCGGATGGATCTATACCTATTTTTCGCTGATGGCGATCGGCGCAATTACCGTTCCGCTTGATAAGGAAATGCCCGCGCCCGACCTTGCCGCTACCATCGACCGCGCTTCCTCCTACGCTATCTTCTACGGCGCAGAGATCGGCGGCAAGCTTTCTCACCTCAAGGCTAACACCAAGGCTGAGCTCTACGTTTGCATCAACGGCGATCCCATCGACGAGGGCGACCTCGCTCTCGCTGACCTCATCGAGGCTGGCGGAAAGAAGTTCGCTGACGGCGACAATTCCTACTATGATTACGAGATCGACCCCGACCGCCTTGCAACCATCGTATTCACCTCGGGTACCACCGGCAAGGGCAAGGGCGTTATGCTCTCGCAGACCAATATCGTTACCGATATGACCCAGGGTATGTACCTCTTTGACATCACCCGTAAGACCTTAAACGTTCTTCCTCCCCACCACACCTTCGGCTCGACCGTAAACTACGTAGGTCACTACTCTCAGGGATGCGAGATCTACATCACCTCGGGAATCAAGTACCTCCTCAACGAGCTCAAGGAACAGCAGCCCACCCACCTCGTTCTCGTTCCTCTCTTTGTTGAGACTCTTTACCGCCGCATCTGGGCAACAGCCGAAAAGAGCGGTATCGACAAGAAGCTCAAGAAGGGTATGAAGATCTCGAACATGCTCCGCAAGATCGGTATCGACAAGAGACGTTCTCTCTTCGCGCAGGTTCACGAGACCTTTGGCGGCAAGCTCGAAATGATCATCTGCGGCGGTGCGGCTCTCAATCAGGATATCATCGACTTCTTCGACGCAATCGGCATCACCGTCCTCAACGGCTACGGCATTACCGAGTGCGCTCCTCTCGTAAGCTGTAACAGAAACGAGTGGCAGAAGAACGGAAGCGTAGGTCTTCCCATCATCGGCGAAGAGGTTCGCATTTTCGAGCCCGACGAAGCGGGCGAGGGTGAGATCTGCGTCAAGGGTCCCAACGTAATGATGGGATACTACGAAGAGCCCGAGGCTACCGCGGCTGTTATCGACTCCGACGGCTTCTTCCACACCGGCGACTACGGTAAGCTTGACAGCGAGGGATGGCTCTATATCACCGGACGTAAGAAAAACCTCATCATCTTCTCGAACGGTAAGAACGTATATCCCGAAGAGATCGAAACCGAAATTTCCCGTATCCGCGGCGTTCTTGAGGTTGTTGTTTACGCGGGCGAAAGCAAGGCGAACCCCGAGCGCGAGGTTATCGTTGCAGAGATATTCCCCGACTACGAGCAGCTCAAGAATGATGGTGTAATCGACGTCAAGGAATACTTCGACGAGCACGTCAAGATCGCCAACACCCATATGGCACCCTACAAGAAGGTAGGCCTTGTCAAGATCCGTAAGGAAGAATTCATCAAGAACACCTCCAGAAAGATCACAAGATATAATATTGATAAGTCGATTGACTGATAAGATCATAAACGGCACACCGGGATCGGTGTGCCGTTATATTTTATTGGGAGATTCATCTATTTTATCAACAAAACTTGATATTCGCGTGAAAAACAGTTGAAGTTCCTTGTGTATAATATAGCTTGGTAAATAATACTTGGGAGAACTTCAATGAAAAACAACTTTTACATTTTATATAACCCCCACGCGGGCAACGGAATGAGTGAGGCGGCTGCCAACACGCTCAAAAACAGCGGCAAATACGAGCCCTCGACTATCGTATCCATGACCGATATCAAGTCATACGCCGAGTTTTTCGCCGGCAAGGAAGGTGCTTCCGTCATCATCTGCGGCGGCGACGGCACTCTCAACCGCTTCTTAAACGAGATCGGAGACGTAAAGCTCGGAAGCGTTTACTATATGGCTTCGGGATCGGGCAACGATTTTCTGCGCGATCTTGATATCAGCGATCAGACCGAACCGATCTGCATTGATAAGTACATAGAAAACATCCCTGTTTGCGAAGTTAACGGAAAGATATTCAAGGTTCTCAACGGCGTCGGCTACGGCATTGACGGCTACTGCTGTCAGGTCGGCGACGAAATGAAGGCTAAAAAAGTTGAAAAGATCAATTACACCGCCATTGCGATCAAGGGACTTCTCGGAAAATACAAGACCTGCGGCGGAAGCATCACGGTTGACAGCGACACCCGCAGATACAAAAAGATCTGGCTCGCTTCGGGCATGAACGGACGCTACTACGGCGGCGGCATGATGCCCTGCCCCACTCAGGATCGCCTCAATGGCAAGGGAATCGTTTCAACCTGCGTTTTCCACGACACGGGCAAGCTTGCGACACTCATGATCTTCCCCTCTCTCTTCAAGGGCGAGCACGTCAAGAACACAAAGAAGGTCGACGTCCGCTCGGGCAAGAAGATCACGGTCGAATTCGATTCTCCCACACCTCTGCAGATCGACGGCGAGGTAATCAAGGACGTCACTAAATACAGTATTTACTACAAATAATTCTTAAGATTTTCTTAAATCTCCCGTTCCCGCGCGGAACGGGAGATTTTTCTATTGACAAGCGCTCCGTGTTTGTGCTATAATATCGCGGATAAAAATCAAAGGACGATATTATGATTAAACTTATAGAAAATTTCTTTACGCACAAGGACTTTCTCGGCGGACTTGATCTGCCCGGCAGACTCTTTTCGCCCCTCCACATCATCTTTTCGGCATGTTTGCTTGCCGCCGTTATTATCCTTGCCGTCATTGTTTCAAAAAGATCGGAAGACTCGCGCAGACGGATACTTATGGCGTTGTGGATATTTTTCGTTGTATTTGAAGTTGTCAAAACAGCTTACGAATCGCTTTGCGGCTCGGTTCCGAGATTTGAAATCGCAGGAATCCTTCCGCTCTACCCTTGCAGCGTTTATCTCTATTCGATGCCCTTCTGCTTCTCAAAAAAACGCGCGGCCAGGCTTGCGGCGTGCGGTTATCTCTTTACGGTGGGATTCCTCGGCGCGGCAATCAACTTCGTTTATCCCGTAAACGTTCTCTCAAATTACTCCTGCATCTCCTTTATGGGCTTCCACACGCTCTCCTTCCACGGAACTATGCTCTTTTCTATGCTCGTTATGCTGTTCTCGGGATATCACCGATACAACAGCATAACGCGTTTGGGCGAGCTCATTCTCCCCGCGCTTCCGATGCTGATCGTCTCCATCCCCGCGAATATCTTAAATTTCTCGCCCATCGGGTCGGATTACATGTTCTTTAAGGCAAATTCCTTTTTCCTGCCCGCAATCTTCGGCGGACTTTCCGACAGCGTGACGACCCTACTTGCCTATCTGCTTTACGCAATACTGCCCGGACTCTTTTATCTGCCGGGGTATATTATTAATGCAAAGGGCAAAAGGCAAAATACAAAATAAAAAAATGAAGATTTTCGCCTCAGCGAAAATCTTCATTTTTCATTATATCTCCATATCCTCAACAAGTCCGCTATCGACAAGACCTTTGATGAGATCGAGCTCCTTGGCGATCCACTCGCCGGTGGAGGCATTCAGACCTGCAATGGTGGCTTCGTGATTTGCGGGATATGCGGAGACGCTGACCTTTCTCGGCAGAAACGCCTTTGCAAGCGCGATACTGCGCTTCATATGCGAGCGCGAGGTGACGATGATAACGTGGTCGATCTTCTCAAACTTGATCTTGCGGTTGATCTGCAGAGTGCCGTAGATCATGTTTTCCTTGGTCGTTCGCGCCTCATTTTCGAGGATGATAGCCTCCTCTGGCACACCCGACTCGATAAGAACGCGTTTCATATAATTTGCCTCGCTGACTTGCTCGCCGAAGAAATCCCATTCTACTCCGCCACTCGGAATGATATAGGAAACTCTGCCCGCAAGGTAGAGCTCTGCGGCAGCCTTTGCGCGGGGGATTGCGTTATTCGGATTACCTCCGAGAAGGAGCGCAACCGGTGCACTCATGCCGTCGTCAACGATATCACCGCAGATGAAATTATACTTGACCTCAAAGGGCATCTCTGCGATAGATTTTCTGGTTACTTCTGAAAGCTTCATCTTAATGCTCCTTTCCGCATTCGGGACAGAGCAAAGCTCCGCTCTCCGACACGGGTGTAATATTTCTGAAATGATATGCCGCATCCGAGGCAACGAACTTTTTCGTTTTCGCCTTGCTGAAATGCTTGATATCGGTTGAATAATATTCTTTACCTGTTTCAGTGCAGGTCTTTTTTGTTATAACAGTTCTGCACGCGCCGCATTCGCACGCGTCTTCGGCATCGGCAAGCTCTTTTCCGCAGAAGGGACATATCTTGTGCGCCGCGTCGGCATAGATCATAGCGCGCAGAAGCATCTGCTGGATGCGGCGGAAGGAATCTATGTCGTAAATGCTGAGACGTACCGCTTCCTCTCCGTCCGCGCTGACGGGGACAACCTCGTCAGCCTCGCAAGGCTCGGTATTCGGCGGGCACAGAAGGATTCTGTAATCTCTGTCCTTCGTAACCGTCAGCAAAGTTCCGCCCTTTTCGGCGCGGACATTGAGCTTCCATTCGCCGAAGGAAGCATCTATGTTGATGTTCTTGAAATCTATATTTCGATTCTTATCAAATTTAAAATTGAAGTGACCCGCGGCGAAAACGCATAGCATCGCGCAGAAAGCCGAATACTCTTCCACACCGACCTCGCCGTCCTCGGAAGAAAGAGAATCAAGTCCGATCTCGGAAAAATATTTCGCGAGCGAATAGAGCTTTCTGTAATCCTTGTGTGAGCGGAAGATATTGGTCTTTTTGAGCCCGAGCTTCGCGCCCTTCTTGCGGCATTTTTTATAGACCGGCATCGAAAGCCTTGGGATGAGCGCGTGCTCGATCAGCGAGAGCTTTTCATAGCATTTTTCAATCGGGAACAGATATTTGTCGTAGTCGCGCAGATAACCCGTATGCAGTTTTCCGAGTGCGAGGAAATAGAGCGGATGGTTTTCACGCTCGAGCAGATTGAAATGCATCTCTCTGTTCGCGTAGAGCATATCGCGCAGAACCGCGAGGTTGCGCGACGTGAAGCGCAGTATCACATCGACCGTCCGCGCGAAAACGATATTTTCGTAGATCGCGTAGTCGTCCTCCTGACGGATGCTCATCAGCTTGCGCGGGATCAGCTTATCGTCCTTGATATTGCTCCAGAGCTCGCTGTGCACCGAAATATGCGAAAGCGTCTTCGAGTTGACAACTCTTACCGCCTCGACGGGCAGAATCTCGCCCGAGTCGCGCAGACGGATAATCGGCGCGGAAAATATCCGCTTCAGCGCGGGCAGAACCGCTATGATCCTGTCAAGTATCTCGGATAACGCGACGAGGTCAAGATCCTCGCGCAGAGCGAAAAGATTCAATCCCGTTTGCGCCGCTTGGTCAAAATCCGCGTATGGCGCGGGCGGAGACGACGCATAGGCATAAAGATGGCTGTAACCCTCCGTGGGTTTTCTGAGATTATCGGACATTTTATCAGTCCTCGTTAAGGCTCAGGACGAAATCGCGGCAACGGAAGAATCCGAGTCTTTCAAATTCCTCGGCAAGCTCTTCCTTATTATCAACGCTCTTGAACTCGAGCTTGGCAACGACCTTTGAGAGCAAAATTCGCTCAAGACCGTCCATAATCGCCTTTTCCGTGCCGCCGAAGCAAGCGGCATAGATGCGGACGAAATCCTCGATCTGATTTGCGATTCGGTTACCGAACGAGATATTGTAGGGCGCAAGCAGAGCCTCGACCTCGCTGATCACGGGATAGGACTCGATATCGAAATAAACGTTCGCCTTCGCCTCTGCGAAGAGACGGCGGAACTCACCCGCGGAGACGTATCTCTGCGAAATCGGCTCGCTCATCGAACGGATCTTGGGTGCGCGCTTGTTGAAATTCATCGTATGTGCACGGTCATAGACCTTGTCGCTTATCTCAAAGGTGGATTCGTCGCGGTTTGCGGTTCCGACGAACCAGATATTCGCGGGAATCTTGATGGTTGTACCCTCGGAAAGTCCCATGTAACGGTATCTTCTGCCGTCGTGTCTGCGGTAAAGAGGCGCACCGAGAAGCTTGATCTCGCGGCGGTCCTCCTCATGCTCCATAAGCGAAAGGAAATCCGAGAAATAATATTCGATTCTCGAAAGGTTCATCTCGTCGAGAACGATAAAGGTGGGTCTATCGGGGAAAAGACGTGCGCGGTAGAGCGCGAGAGTGAACTTTTTGGGTGTGAAGACTCGGCTGAACTCGTTATAGTAACCGAGGAGCTCGTTTTTATCGCGCCAAGCCGACTCGACCTCAACGAGGTCGCAGTTGCCGCACACAGCCTCGGC
>JAGBYM010000021.1 GCA_017628755.1 Clostridia bacterium
ATATTTGCGCGCATAATTGGGTGTGAAAGTGAAATGCTGCGATAGCGCGCAAATTTTGTGTGTTGCTGTGCAACACACAGAGGTTCTTCGTCTTTACGTTAGAGCAAGAAAGCACATACGGGTGTGACAGGACTCAGAACCTATATTTGCGCGCATAATTGGGTGTGAAAGTGAAATGCTGCGATAGCGCGCAAATTTTGTGTGTTGCTGTGCAACACACAGAGGTTCTTCGTCTTTACGTTAGAGCAAGAAAGCACATACGGGTGAACCCGTATGTGCTTTCTTGGTCGAAGTGACAGGACTCGAACCTGCAGCATCGTGCTCCCAAAGCACGCGCGCTACCAATTGCGCCACACCTCGATTTGATATTGATTTTTCGTACCCATATATTATACCACGAAATTTTTATTTTGTCTACATTATTTTGTTAATTCGCTTGATTTTTTAATTGACATCATGTGATTTTCGTGCTATAATTAATCGGATTTGATTTTCGGAGGTTCTTTATGAAGATAAAAGGCGCGATTTTTGATATGGACGGCACGCTCATTGATTCGCTTTGGGGCTGGGACGAGCTCTGGGAGTGGGGCGGCAAAAAGTATCTCGGCATCGAAAATTACCGTCCCGACGAGGCGATCGACAAGGCTGTGCGCACGATGGTGCTCAGCGACGCGATGGAGTATATCCACCAGCACTGCGGACTCGGACACGATGCGCAGGAGCTCATTGACCACTTCGACGAGATCCTTCCCGAACTTTACGCAACGAAATTTATGATGAAGCCGGGTGCGAGGGAGTTCCTCGACTATTGTCTTGAGCAGGGAATTCCGATGGTGTTGGCTTCCGCGACCGCGAAAACATTTATTGAGATCGCTCTCGATACGCATGATATGTGGAAATATTTCAAGGCGGTGCTCTCGTGCTCCGACATCGGAAAGGGCAAGGAGCATCCCGATATCTTCCTTGAGGCACTCAAAATCCTCGGCACGGATATGGAGGATACGTTTGTTTTTGAGGACTCGTACGTTGCACTCGAAACTGCATCGGCTGCCGGTTTTAAGACAGTCGGAATCTACGACCGCTACGCCTTCGAGCAGGAGCGACTGAAAAACTCCGCGACTCATTATATTGCCGAGGGCGAGTCGCTTATGAAGCTCGTACCTTTTGAAAAATAACATTTAAGATCACCGCTTCGGCGGTGGTTTTTTATTTGATAAAATTGTCAAAGTTTTCAAATAATATTGAAATTTATAATAAACTGTGCTATAATGTAATTGATACATTCTAATTGCAAAACAAGGAGAGTGACGGCAATGAATGAAGAAAAAATTCGTGAGATAGCGGCATTGGAGGAGGAACTTGCATTCCTCATAAGACCTGGTATGACTATCGACGAAAAGCTCAAGGCTTTGGATGATTCGCATTGGCGCGCGTGGAATACCGGCTACTGCGATTACATGGCGGGCAAGCTTATGTCAGGCATTGAGGACGAACAGACCGATTGTTGGGAGTTTGACTGCAGACACAAATACGATGTAGACCGTCTTTACGGTCTGCTCAAAGAGATGAAGGAGGAGATCAAATGAAAAAGAATTTTGGACTGAGATTGATGGCCGTTGTTCTCGGCGTGGCGATGCTCATGCCTATGTTGTGCGGATGCAGCTTTCTGTTTCCGAGTGATGATGAGCCGGAGGATGAATTCAATCCCCCGTATATTGAGAATTACTATGTGAATAAGCACGATCCTGTTAGTGTCGTGGGCGGAATTGAAGTATACAAGTACGAAAAGGACACCGATACCTTATGGATGGGTGGTCACGCTTATCACGGCGGCTTTGTGTTCCGCGCAAATCAGAGCGGTGATGAGAACGCCCAAGTGGATCTGCCGCTTGAAGGGCTTTATGAGAATATCAGCTTTGTAATTGGTGGTCAGTGCGGTAAAATTGAAATGAAGATCGATGAAAACGGAAACGAAGTTCCGGCGTATAGCAGTTCGTATTCCTGTTCTCCGCCTACTCTGCCGGGACAGGCAAAGGAAGTTAAGGTCGGTCTTCAATTCTGGGCAGATGATAAAATGGTTGATGAGGTTTTGTTCTCCAACTATCAGGTTCCGGTTAGATATACATACAATGTTTCTGGCGCACAGAAATTCACCTTTAAGATGGTGGCAGGCGGTCGAGATCTTTCACCGAATGGAATTCCCGTGCTGGAGCTGACCGTTTGGGAGGGCGAAGCCCATGATACGGGACACGTTACTCAGCCTGCGGGTAGTGAACCTGTTCAGCTTATCAAAGATCTTAAGCCCTATTTGATTCCCGGCACCTCGGGTGCTGTGTATTATCCCAATATCAGCGAATCCTCCGAGGGTAGAAACTACATAAATATGGGTGGCACCAAATATGAGAATGTCATTGCAACCTATGTTTCTATGGGAGTGGTGACAGATGACGAGGAAGATATTTATTTCAACCTTGAAGGCAAGTACAATTATTTGACCTTTACCGCAGGCGCTGCGGACAGAACCACCACACACGATGAGGGCTCAGCATGGCTGACGGTCTATGCCGATGGCAAAGTCATTCACGAGGAAAAGTATTCTACACACGAGTTACCGAGAAAGATTACTCTTGACGTAACGGGTTGCCGTCAGCTTAAATTCGGTTGGATGACTGACGAAGGAAACGAAAACTTCGGAAATGCAACAGGCGTTTTTTACGGCATCGCCGATGCTTACGTGGCAACTACCCAAGAAGCTATTGATAGCATAGCAGGCTCTTCACAGAATTTCCCCGATAGACCTGTAAAGATGATTTCGGAGCTTGGTGTGTTCGGTGTGTTGAGCAATATGCAAGACGATGCAGTTCTTGACGGCTCAACTCAGTTCAAGACCTTCTCTATGGGTGGCGTAAAATATAACGAAGGAGTTATGCTACACGCATCACACAACGTGCTTTCCTCTAAGCCCGCTTATGCTGCTTTTAATCTTGGTGGAAAATATAATACAATATCCTTCGTTGCGGGGCACATCTCCAACAGCAACGTTTACGAAAACGAGCAGATCGAGATCTATGCAGACGGAAAACTCATCAAAACCATCGACGTCAAGTTTACGATGCTTCCGCAAGAGTATATCGTTGACGTTACGGGATGTAAGCATCTTGAGCTTGTTTCCGGAAAGCTTACCAACCAACTTATGGAGCGTCCCGTAGTCGGTATTGCCAATCTTGTTGCATATCCCGAAGGATATGCGAAAACCGCTCTGTTCCCCGAAAGAAAACCCGAGGATTTCGGTAAATCCTGCGATCTCATCGACACCTTCGGCTTCTACGACGTTTACAATTCTCATATCAGTAAGCAGATCGGAGCTGTCAGCGTTGTAGACGGCTACTACGACGGAACATCCAATAAAAACACCTTTACTGTTGGCAATAAAACCTACAACAAGGGAATTTTGTTAAAAACCAACATTCATATGGAATTGGATATGGCAGGTTTGGGAGGTGCCGTAGGCCTTGGCAGTATGTTTGGCGGTTGGGGATGGTCGATACTTGCTTTTGCAACCGCAGGCGAGGCGCACGAATCCTCCTTTGCTATGTCAAATATCAAGGACAGCGGATATACCTCGGTTACGTTCACCGTTGCGATGCAGAAGGATAACAGCAGTATCATCGTTCAGGATGAGAGCACGCTGATGATCGGTGCAGATGACGAAAGTGTTTGGGAAACCACCCTCTACAAGGGAATGGAGCCCACCACCTTTACCGTACCGCTGGGCGAGGATTGCGACAGACTTATGTTCTGGCTCAATTGCGGTCCTGAGGACAACGGCTCGCACACCTACGCGATCTACGACATTACACTCAGTAAATAAAATGGCTTGGAATTGGTATTACGTTAATATATCTAGGCTGAACAGGGGCCCCGAGAGCGGGGAAGATCAATCAAGCGGGAAGCCGTGCATCTTTTACAACAACTATATCCAACCGAACAACAGCGTGCACAGAGAATGGATAACGGTGGGAGTCGAGCATGACGGTGCAAAGATATCCTTTGTCGAATACCATTCCTATGACAAAGACCCCGATGGAGTGCGCGAGGATTTCGGATGCATGTACGATTTCGAATACAGCTTTACCGTTGACGTATTGGAGGCGGATCCCGAAAAGCTCTTTGTTTATACCCTCTATAAAGACGGCAGAGTGTCGCGCGGATTTGATATAGATACCGATAACGCAAGATCTGTCATGGTCTTTGTCGAACCGCAAAATTTCAGTGATGCAGAGCTGGCGCAGGTAATCGAGGAAGCGGAAAATGCGCCTCGATATGCTGGCGCGGTAGAAGAAATAATAAAAGAAAAACTCCTTGGCGGCAGGAAAGATACAATCTGTCTTGCTTTCATCCGCAGGTGATGGTGTATGGCAATAGGAATAAGAGTTAAGAAAGCTCCCGCGAATTACGACCTCGGAGCGTCCAAGTTCTTTGGAACGCCGACGGTTCCTGTGTCATGGGCGCAGGATTTTTCCGATGACGAGATTTTCTTTTGTCAGTTAAGACTGTCCGATATTGCACTTTTTGATAAAGATAACAAGCTTCCGCACAGCGGATATCTGTACTTTTTTATGCATACGGCGGACGGAGAGCGCGGAATGAAAGCTGATGTGCGCTTGTTGGAGGGCGAGCCCGAGCTTGCCATTGACGATTTTAACACGGCGGTTGAAGGTTACGAGTGCTTCAATGATGCCTATCTGATGGAGTTTTACGAAACCGATGAAAGTGAATGCTGTACACGGCTTTTCGGTATTCCATCAGATTGGAATTACGAGGATCGCCATCCGCGCTTACTGATGCAGTTTGATCCGCTCGACAATGAAATGGGGTTTCTTGATCATATTGACGGTTTTCTGTATTTCTTCTTTGTGGAAAATGATAGGAATCTCGAATTGATTTCGCTTCATGTTGAATATTCATAAGAAATTGAAAAATCCTCGCCGTTTTGGCGAGGATTTTTACCTTCAACTAGCAACTAGCGGCTAACAACCAGCAATTCACTCCAGCGTTATGCTGTCGCAATTGAGAAAATCGTGTGCGGAGATGAGGGAGTTTGTGGGGATGATCTTTTGTGCGCCGCATTTTTTGCAATAGACGCGCATGCCGTCGGCGGTCAGCTCTGCGGCGTAATCGCCGTCATAGGCGGAGGTGAGATCGAAAGAATCGGTCGGTGCCGTGTCTTCCGAGCCTTCGGGATGGCACTTGCAATAGATCTTTCCCTCGGCGTCGAGGTCGTGGATCACGAATGTGACGATCTCCATGATCTGCGGGTCGGGGAGTGCGGCTTCATCGGCGTCGAGGTCGCGGAAGCTTTCAATGCCGTTTTCCTCAAGCATATCGAGGAGCTCGAGCTCGTTTCTTGCAAGCTCTGCCTTGACGTGGTTCGACTCGCCCATAAAGCAGATGTTGATTCCCGAATAGGGGCAGGGAAGCATGAAGATATCCTTGCCGTAGAAGAGGCTCGGATTTACGTTGAATATGTGAGGCTTGCCGCAGAATATGCAGGGGACGCTCAGGCGGATGGTTCCGTCCGATGCGAGGGTTATGTCAAGAGCCGCGTTATCACGTGAGCTTTCGCTGTCCTTTTTCTTTACGGATGCACAGTCGGGATTTGTGCATTTCAGACGAACTCTGTCCGCCGCGAGCTTGAAAACGTCAACGGCGCTCATGATTCCGCTTCCGCAGGAAGGGCAGCGGTATGCGACAGAGGTTGATTTAGGTTCCAGAATCATTACTGAAAGATCCTCCAAAATAAGTTCTCTACAGTATATGTTTTACTGCAGATATCTGTTATATACAAAAAGATATCCGCACTGCACCGCGTGCAGTGCGGATATTGATTATTGATTACAGATTATTAATTACTGAATAGAGTCGATTACGGACTGCTTGTAGGTGTAGTTGCACTTTTCGGATTCAGCGTCAACCCAATCTCCGTAGAGATCTGCAAGAACGCCTGCCTCAGATGTGGTAGCGTTGTCGATGAAGTACATGATGTGATAACCGTACTCGGTCTCAACGATCTCGGTGTCGCCTTCCTTACGTGCTTCGTCGAGGGACCAGGTCTCGAATGCCTCAACCATCTGTCCCTTGGTTACGTTCTCGTAAACAACGCTCGAGTCATCGGTCTTCTCTTCGCCGAGAGCCTTGAATGCGTCAAGGGTCTTCTCGCCTGCGAGGTACTGGTCAAGGATAGCCTGAGCCTCTGCCTTTGCAGTAGCCTTTTCCTCATCGGTAGGCTTATCGCTGTCAAACTTAACAAGGATGTGAGCTACGTCGTAGGTGGAGAGCTCGTCCTTGAGAGTCGAAGCGGTCTTAAGGATGCTTACGCTGTAAGTAGAAGTGGTGTCGCCGACGGTCTCGGTGAGCTTGGTCTCGCCAGCCTTGGTCTCAGCATTGAAGAGCCACTTATCAAGCTCGGTGGTCTTATCCTCTTCGCCTTCCTGGACGGGAGCGTAGTGAGGATGATCCATAACGAGAGTGCTCTCGTAGGTGGTAACTGCATCTTCGAGAAGCTCGGTACGGATCTCGTCGAGAGCCTTCTGATATGCGTTCTTGGTCTCTTCTTCAGTCTTTTCTTCCTCTTCCTCTACCTCGGTGCCGTTAACGGTAACGTCGTAGATGGTCTTGAGTTCCTCGGTGATCTCAGCGAGGATAGCAGCCTTGTCATCATTAAGAGCGGTCTCATTGGGGAGGAGGTTGTCTGCCTCGAGGTCTGCCTTGTAATCGCTCTCAAAGATGGAGTCGAAGGAGCTTGCTGCGGTGGTGTTTACGATATAGTCGATAACGATCTCGTTGAATTTCTCAACGCTCTCAGCCTTTGCGAGGGTTTCTGCAAGAGCCTTCATCTCGGTCTTGCTGGTCTCGTAAGAAGCCTTTTCCTCTGCGGTAGCCTCTGCACCCTCTGCTACGAGCTTAGCGGAGTAGGAGAAGGTGAGGTAATCGGTGAAGTAGAAGCTCTGGGGGTTCTCTTCAATGTAGGTGTTTCTGAGCTCATCGGTGATCTGACCTTCGAGGTTAGCCTGAACCTTCTCAAGTGCTGCCTGAGAGAGGTAGGAGATCTCGAGAGCCTCGCGGATATCGTTGATGTTTACGCCGTTGCCGTACATAAGCTTAACGTATGCGTTGGTGGAGTAGAGCTCCTGTGCTGCTGCTTCCTTGATGGAATCAATGTAAGCATCGATGTCAGCCTCATCGGTCTCGGAGAGAGAGATGCCGTTTGCCTTAGCGTATTCGCAAAGAACGAGCATTTCCTTAACCTGAGAGAGAACCGCTTCCTTGATGCCGAAGCTCTTTACGATATCGGATACGGTGTAGTTGGTCATGCCCATCTGCTGATAGTAGTATGCGTAAGACTGTGCCTGCGAATATACGAGGTAAGACATTACGGTACCGCTTACAGAGAAGTTATCGGTCTTGGCAACGCTCTTGCTACGAAGAACGATACCGGTGTTGACGATCACCGAAAGAAGAATGCATCCAACGATGAGGACTGCTACTACTGCGGTAGCGATTGCTGTTTTGATTTTTGTGCTCTTAGGAGTAACTTCCTCGACGTTCTGAACGGTCTGGAAAGCTCTGTCCTGTCTGCTTCTGTTTCCTTTTCCCATGTTAGTAACCTTTCCGTCGCGCGGGACCTACATAGGGCGGACCTGCGCGAAATTTGATTTTTATATGATCCCCGCCATAGGCGGCAGATAGACCAAGTTATATTATACTATTTTTCTTGACCTTATATATTAAGAAAACGTAAATTTGTTCAAAATTTTCGAGTTTTTTTGATTAAAGGTCGGTGATGAAGGGAATAATCATCGGATTTCTTCCGGTTTCATTTGTAAACATCCTTGAAAGCTCACGGCGGACGCGCTCCTGAATTGCTTCAAGATTCGGCTTTTTCGAGCGGTCGAGCATATCGCAGATGATCTCCGCGGCGCGCATTTTTGCCTCATAGAGAAGGTCTTCCGAATCGGGAACGTAAACAAATCCCTTGGTGACGATCTCGGGCGGATTGATAACGTACTTGGTGGTCAGATCGACAGAGGCAAATACGATAACGATGCCGTCCTCCGAAAGGTGGAGTCTGTCGCGGAGTACAGCACCTCCGACGTCTCCGATGCCGTAGCCGTCAACGAGCGTTCTGCCCGCGGAGACGGTATCGGTGAACGCCGCGCGGTGGCGGCTGACCGAGAGAACCTGACCGATATCACCGACAAAGATGTTTTCGTTGGGGATGCCGAGGAAGGATGCAATATTCTTGTTTGCCGAAAGATGGCGGTATTCGCCGTGGATAGGCATATAGAATCTCGGTTTTACGAGCTGGCAGAGAAGCTTGATCTCCTCGGCGGATGCGTGACCCGAAGCGTGGAGTCCGAGCTGTACCGAGTCGTGAATGACCTTGATTCCGTTGTGCGAAAGCTCGTTGATGATGCGTCCGATCAGCTTTTCGTTGCCGGGGATGGCGCTTGATGAGAAGATTACGACGTCGTTTGCGCCGAGGGTGATATCTCTGTGGTCGCCGAAAGCCATTCTGGAGAGTGCCGACATCGGCTCACCCTGGCTTCCGGTCGAGATTACGGTGATGTCACCGGGCGCATACTGCTTGATATCAGCAACGTCGATGATGGCACCGGGAGGAGGCGCCATATATCCGAGCTCGATTGCGGCGGAAACGACGTTCTGCATGCTTCTTCCGCTGAGGGCGATGCGTCTGCCGTGGCGGAGAGAGACGTCGATGATCTGCTGAACGCGGTGGACGTTAGAGGAGAAGGTGGAAATTATTATTCTCTTGCCCTCGTTTGCGGTGAAGATATCTTCAAGAGTACCGCCGACGCTCTTTTCGGAGGGTGTGAAGCCCTGACGTTCCGAGTTTGTCGATTCGCAGAGCATGAGCGTGACACCTCTTTTGCCAAGCTCGCCGAAGCGTGCAAGGTCGATCATCTCGCCTTCGATGGGGGAAACGTCGATCTTGAAGTCGCCCGTGTGGACGATCATACCCGAGGGAGTGTTGATCGCGAGGGCGCAGGCATCCGCGATCGAGTGGTTTACGTGGATGAACTCCGCGGCAAAAACGCCGAGGTGCACGGTGTCGCCCGCCTTGATGACGTTCAGCTGGGGCACGAAGGGCATTCTGTGCTCCTTGAGCTTTCCTTTAATAATACCGATCGTCAGCGCGGTGCCGTATATCGGGATGTTGAAGTGGCGGAGAAGGTAGGGAATACCTCCAATGTGGTCCTCGTGTCCGTGTGTCAGAAGGACACCCTTGATCTTGGTTCTGTTTTCCTCGAGATATGAGAAATTCGGGATGACGAGATCGACACCGGGCATGTCTTCCTCAGGGAATCCGATACCGCAGTCGATGATGATGATGTCCTCACCGAATTCGAGAAGGGTCATGTTCTTGCCGATCTCGCCGAGACCGCCGAGGGCGATGACCTTGACGCTCTTTTCATTCTTTCTGGGAGCGTTGTTCTTCTGAGATTTTGGCTTTCTGACGTGAGTTTTTCGCTCGCTGCTCTTCTTTTCGGGCTTGGGAGCATCGACCGGCTTATCCTGCTTATTCTGTGCGGGACGGCCGCGCTTCTTCTTGGGTTCTGCTGTTACGTTTTCGGCAGGCTTGTTTGCCGCCTGATTGTTCTTCTTTTTAGGCATATAATCTCCTTTTTGACAAAACGAACCAAAACCTCCGATCCCGAGGGGGAACGAGGCGGCCGTTTTTATTAATTTTATTTTATGTATAACGCCTTATTTCCTTGGGGCGGTTAAATTCCGAACAATATTATACTACATTTAATAGAATTTGTCAACTATATTATTTGCACAAGAGGGGATGAAAAATACATTCTTTGTGCGTACTGTAAAAAAATTACTGTAAATTTTTAGAAATATGCTCAAAATATGTTGACATATGGCGAAAAATGTGCTATAATACCTATAACAATAAAAAATAGGAGGATTTACCAGATGAAATCTACAGGTGTAGTACGCCGCATTGACGAGCTCGGCAGAATCGTTCTTCCTATCGAGATCCGCCGCTCGCTCGATATCAACGTAAAAGATCCCGTTGAAATCTTTATTGACAACGAAAGAATCATTCTTCAGAAGTATTCGCCCTCTTGCATTTTCTGCGGAGACGCGGACAACATCGTTTTCTTCAACGGCAAGCGCATTTGCGCAAAGTGCCTTGAGGAGATCAAGAACAAGCTTTAATAGATTAAAAGGCAGAAGTGGGGATACTTTTGCCTTTTTTGATTCACCCA
>JAGBYM010000022.1 GCA_017628755.1 Clostridia bacterium
GACATATTTAGCGCATCTGCCGTAAGATGAACTACGTTTTCGTTGAGCACCGAAGCAAGTCTCGAGATGACCTGCTGTGACTTTGGAGACGCCATCCTGATATGCTTTGAAATGACGTTACCAGAAGCGTTTATCATAATGAGAACGAAATTGTATTCATCAATATACGCGGTCTCAAAACGAGTTATGACCGCCGAGGAACGTCCGGGTTTGACCGCAAGTCCGGTGTAGTTTGTCATAGCCGATGCGAGCTTCGAAGCCGTCAGAAGGATCTGATCAAGCTCTGCGGTCTTGCTCTTGAGAATGCGGTTGATCTGCGCGATCTCGTTATTCGTCATCGCGTAGTGCTCGATAAGCTGGTCTACGTAAAATCTGTAGCCGAGCTGCGAGGGTACTCTTCCCGCAGAGGTATGCGGCTGCTCGAGATAACCGAGCTCTTCAAGCTCCGCCATCTCGTTTCTGATGGTTGCGGAGGAACAGCTGATTCCGGGCAACTGCATCAGAGACTTTGAACCGATGGGTTCGCCAAGCTCAATATGTGATTCGACGATAGCTTTGAGTATCTGCTTTTTTCTGCTACTCAGTTCGCTTCCGTACATGGCTTTCTCCTCTCACAAAAACGAATCGGCACCGTCTGCGGTGCGTCTCTTTAGCACTCTTTTGAGTCGAGTGCTAAACCACGCTAATAATATACCACAAACGATGCCGTTTTTTTACTCTTTTGTATTGATTTTTTGTGAATTATTTGTGAATATTGGCAGATAGAGTGCTAAACTGCAAATTTTACCTTGTTTTAGTCGGTAATAGCCCAATATTCGATAGCAGTCACTCCGTTATCCGAAAATCTGAAGCGTAGCTCGGTCTTGCCGATGGTGTAAACGGTGCTTCCGTTCTGCTCGGTAAAGGAGGTTCCGTAAGCGGCGATAACCTCATCGCGAGTCGATCCGAGCATGATGCCCTCGGGGGTGGAAACGCTGTCGTCAACGAAGCAGACGTTGAGAACGTAGTCAACGCCATCCATAGGATATGTGCGAAGCTTGAAGCCGGGGTAGGTATAATCCTTATCGAGTCCCTGATAGTAGCAGCTCTCGCTTTCCTCATAAGTCGTGGGATCGCCGAGACCGTTTATAAGCTCTGCCATCTTCGCGTGAGGAGCAACTTCGGTATTATTATAGACAAAAACGTATGCATCATTCTCTGCCGCAACTCCTGCGGTGGTATTGCCATCCTCGGGAGGAAGTGTGATATCCGATCCGCCGTCGCAGGCAATAAAGAGGGACGACATAATAACAAGTGCAATAATAAGAGAAAAGATTCTAATGTTCTTCATTTTTTTAAAGTCCTTTATTCAAAGTATTTTGAAGGTATCTCAAGGTTTACCATCTGCCATTTTGATACCTCGGGGAATTTTTCAACATCGTAGGAATAATAATTTTCAAGCTTATCGTCGTTGCGCCATTTTGTGTAGGCTTCAAGCTGTGCGTTTGTCATAAGGTAGGTTGCAAGATTAAAAGGAGAACGCTGTGGAGTTGCATCGAAATGATACCATTTGGGAGACGCCTCGGTGCCTATATTGATCAGCACCCAGAAATGAGTTCCCGTGCCCTCAACCTTTGCCGACTCGGCACGTTCTACGATTCGTACATCAAAGCCGAGATAACCGAAAATTGCGTAGGAAACTGCGCAATAAGTGAAGCAGTCACCCGTGAAGCCTCCGCTGAGAGCCGTATAAGCCTCCTCACGCCAGTCAATGTGCTTTGAGGTGTTGCTGTACTTCATATTATCATAAACGTATCTGAAGACAGCGTAGACCTTCTCCTCTGCATTCATATTATTTGTAATGAGAAGATTCTTTTCGATCTTCTTTATAGCATCGTTAAGCATCTGCTCCGTCACGCTTCCGTCATGGACGGTCAGAGCAACTTTCTTGCGCGTCTCGTTGCCTGCAGCGTCTTTTGCTACAATATAAACGGTATACTTGCCGGGAACGTCAAGGTTCGCTTCCGCGGTATCAAGAGAAAGCTCGACGCTTCCGCTGTCATCGGTTGCTTCAACCGATGCGCGCCAGATGATCGTCGCGCCCGTGTCGACCTCAAGAGCATCGGGAGCCTTGATGATCTCGGGAGCCACGCTGTCGTTCATCACGGTGAAATAGGTGCTGTAGGATGTTGTATTTCCGTGTGCATCGGTCAGGACGATAACTACGTCAACCTTTCCCGAAGAGGACATATCGGGCGTTTTCTCATAGGAAACGGTGACGCGGCTGCCGTCAACTATATCGGTTACAAACTCGGAAGGTTCGGGAATCTTGTTGTAGCAGGTCTGCGGAGTGACGGTTGCAGTCGGAGCCTTAGTGTCCTTGATCTCAAGAACGATATCAAAGATACCACCGTTAGCGGAGAGCTGAAGCATATAAATTCCTGCGGCATACGGGCTGATGGAGTTGATGTCAGAGAGATATTCTCCGACTCCGCTCTTACCCGTGAAAACGTCTGCTGTGGGAAGAGGCTCGCCGAGCTCGGAAACATAATGGGTGTAAAGCAATCCGGAAGAGGAAACAACCGAAAGAGTGAAGGTGTATTCCTTGGTATTTCCGCCGCCGTCGGTAAGGATAACGGTAACGTTCTGCGAGCCGATCGCAGAGGTATCGGGCTCATCCTTGAAGCTTACGGTGACTTCGGTTGCATCCTTTATATCGGTTACGCAGCTTGACGCAGAAAGCTCGCTTCCCTGCCAGACCGAAATATTTTTAACACTTCCCTCGGGTGCTTTGATATCAATTACGACAAGTTTAGTAGAACATTCTTTGCCATCGACAATAAGCTTGACCTTATACTCTCCGACTGCATTGAGATCGTAAAAAACTCCGTCAGCAAAAACAGCTTCGTGATTTTTGTCAACCAGGAAGTCCGAGGCCTCAACCGAGCTTCTGCCCGCCTCGACAGTCACGCTTCTTGCCACGTAATTGGGGCGGGAGAAAGCATTTGACACAAGAACCGCTATGATAATGCAAAGCATTGCCGCAAGAGCGATTATGGCATAAAGTATCGGTTTTGAATTCTTTTGGGGCGCTTTCTGCGGTGCTCTTCTCGGAGCATCTTCAGCATATTTACTTCTGTATTCTTTATAGTCCATGTTTTTTCCTTATAATTAAATATATTCCACTATATTATACCACTGAAAGCCATTCATTGAGTTACCAAATGATAAATAAAAAATAAACAATAAAAGCGATCGGTAAAAAATCCGACCGCTTTTATTGTTTAACCCATTTTCTCGATAAGCTGTGCGCCGCCGAGAATATGGAAGTGCAGATGCTTTACCGACTGGCATGCATCAGCACCGCAGTTTGTGATAACACGGTAACCGCCGCCCAGGGATTCATTCTTAGCGATCTCGGGGATAACTTCAAAGATTTTTGCAACGTATACGCTGTTTTCTGCATTTATTTCATCGGCAGATGAAATATGCACCTTAGGCACCACGAGAATATGTACAGGAGCCTGAGGATTTATATCGCGGAAAGCATAGACGTATTCGTCCTCATAAACCTTTGACGACGGAATGTTACCTTTTATGATCTCACAGAACAGGCAATCCATTGTTTTGGTTTAGTCGATCCACCAAACGCTGCCCTTGAAGAGGATGCAGAGAAGGTCGATAAGCCACATGAAGGGGATACCTACGAAAACGAGTACGATAGCGAGGATAACGCCGATCATATTCTGCTTTGCAAGGCTGCGGCAGAGACGGTAGATCATCCAAACGATAGCGATCGCAGGGATGCAGAGAATGAGTTTGATAATTCTGGGAAGATTATCAAATGTTTTGATGATAGAATCCATTTCTATTACCTCTTTCATTTATTGGATAATAAAAGTATATCACAACAAATACAAATTGTCAACAGTTTATTGAATTTTTAAAAGAAAAAACAGACAGATCCCAGGACCTGTCTGTTATTTTCATAAAGAAAGCTTATTTATACTTTCTCTTTCTTGCTGCTTCAGACTTCTTCTTGCGCTTTACGCTGGGCTTTTCATAGTGCTCTCTCTTACGGAGCTCTGCGAGTACACCGGAGCGTGCACAC
>JAGBYM010000023.1 GCA_017628755.1 Clostridia bacterium
AGTTCAGCTGTTTTGCGATATCGGTATTGCTCATATCAAGACAATAGCGCATGATGAACATCTTACGTTCGGTATTCGGCAGCGTGCGAAGGAATCGGCTCATGAGCTCACCCGCGCGACGAGCCTCGTATGCCGCCGAAATATCTGTGCTGTCCTCGATCATCGAAAGAAATTCCTCGCCGACTATCTGCACGTTTTTACCTCGCTTCCAGGCGTTGTTTGAGCGCGATCTGACTATCGAGAGACGGCGGACGATCTCCGCGAGGTATGCTGAAAAGCTTTCGGGGCGCTCGGGCGGTATCGAATTCCAGAGCGCGAGCAGGGAATCGTTAAGTATTTCTTCGCGGTCTTCTTTTGAATGAAGAAAATTCGACGCTACGTAAAGGCAGAGATCGGCGTATTTGTCTTCGGTCTCTTTGAGCGCCTGTTCGTCACGCGCGAAAAAGAGTTCTATTATCTTTTCATCCTTCATAGTCTTACCTCCTTGTGGATTTTTTGGAAGAGCCTCTTCACTATATAAGTAGCAAAAGAAGAGCCGCGGTTACAGGTTTTTGAGAAATTTTTTGGATTTTTTTATATTTTATCATGTTTTTTGCGGTGTGTCAAGAAAACGCCGACCGAAAAAATCGGGCGGCGTGATTCTTATTTAGAAAATATCTTCCTGATTAGCGGTTTTGATGCCTGCTCCCGCGAGAGCGGCGGATGCCACTGCGTTGTCGTCAACGCGGAAGATCATGTATGCATGTCCGTCGGGAGCGAGAAATGCATAGGTGTACTCAACGATAACATGCGCCTCGGCAAGAACCTCGAGGATGGTTGCCATGCTTCCGGGTTTATCTTCGATCTCTGCGGCAAGAACGTCGGTCACTGTCGTGATATATCCGCCTTCTCTCAGCACCGCATTGGTGTTATTGGGGTCGTCGCAGATGATGCGGAGGATTCCGAAATCCTGCGTGTCTGCGATAGAGAGGGCGCGGATGTTGATGCCGTGGTCGGCAATGAAGCGAGTGCAGGTCGCAAGCGCGCCTTTTTTATTTTCAATAAATACCGAAATCTGTTTTACGCTCATAATTAAAACTCCTTTCAATCGTGAAGCTTACGTTTGTCGATAACGCGGACAGCCTTGCCTTCGCTTCTGGTGATCGACTTGGGCGCGACGAGGTGTACCTTCGGGTTGATTCCGAGCATGGTCTTGATCGCCTCGGCAAGAGCGCGTTCCATGATTGCAAGATCCTTGACGGTATCCGAGAACTGATCGGGATTCAGCTCAACCGAGATATCGAGGGTGTCGTTATTCTTGACGCGGTCAACCTCGATGAGGTAGTTCGGCGAATAGCCTTCCTTTATGAGAACGGTTTCGATCTGGGAGGGGAATACGTTTACGCCGCGGATGATGAGCATATCGTCGCTTCGTCCCATCGGCTTTGCCATCTTAATGAGAGTTCTGCCGCAGGAGCAAGCCTTGCGCGAGAGGATGCAGATATCGCGGGTGCGGTAACGGAGAAGGGGGAAGCCTTCTTTATCGAGGTTTGTGAATACAAGCTCACCCTTTGAGCCTTCGGGGAGAACTTCGCCCGTCTCGGGATCGATGATCTCGGCGAAGAAGTGGTCCTCGTTGATATGCATGCCGGTCTGTTCCTCGCATTCAAATGCGACGCCGGGGCCGGTGGTTTCGGTCAAACCGTAAATGTCAAATGCCTTGATTCCGAGAGCCTTTTCGATATCGCGGCGCATTTCTTCTGTCCAGGGCTCTGCACCGAAGATGCCCGCTTTAAGGTCGAGGTCATCGGGAGAAATGCCCATTTCCTTCAGCGTCTCGCCGATGTATGCGGCGTAAGAGGGAGTACAGCAGAGAATGGTGGAGTGCAAATCCTGCATGAACTGGATCTGGCGGTCGGTGCTTCCCGACGACATGGGAAGGGTCAGACAACCCATCTTATGAGAGCCGCCGTTGAGACCCGCGCCGCCCGTGAAAAGACCGTATCCGTAAGCGACCTGGCAAACGTCCTCGTTAGTTGCGCCTGCGGCAGTCAGGGCGCGCGCACAGCAATCCTCCCAAAGGTCGATGTCGTGCTGTGTGTAGTAAGCGACTACTCTCTTGCCCGTTGTACCCGAGGTGGAATGGATACGGACGCAGTTTTTGAGATCCGTGCCGAGAAGACCGTAGGGGTAGGCGTCACGGAGATCGGACTTGGTGAGGAAGGGAAGCTTGTGGAGATCGTCAATGCTCTTTATATCATCGGGTGTTACACCCTTTGCGTCCATCAGGTCGCGGTAATATTTTACGTTTTCATAAACGTGCTTGACCTGCTTGACTAACTTTTCTGATTGAAGCGCCCGCATTTCGTCGAGCGGCATGGTTTCAATTTCTTTTTGGTAGTATTTGCGTTCTGCCATTTTTGTTTTTCCTTTCTTTTGGCAAGTTTGTGGTATCGGAAGAAAGGACAAACAAAAATGTCCTCTGCATCCGAAAAGAACACAGAGGACGAGAATATATCCCGTGGTACCACCTCAGTTCGCCGTTATCTCACGATAACGACCTTTTCAGGTACTTTCATACCTTAGTTCTGTGACGGGAACACCCGTTGCATCCTACTACGGATCACTCCGATTCAGCGCACTGCTAACAAAATGAATTCGAGAAGGACGCCCCCATTGCCTCGCACCACCCGGCAACTCTCTCAAGGTTCTTTCCAACCTACTAGTTTTTGCTCTTCGCATTTGATGGGGATATTATAGCACAATAAAATGCGCTTGTCAATAGCTTTTTTGAAAAATGTTTAGGGGTTTTGAATAAATCCTGAAGAATGTTTGGCGAGCTTAATCTCTCGGTCTCCACTTATCGGGAGTTGTCTTGAGGTTGACCTTGGGGTCGTCAACGCTTGTGACGTAGGGCATTCCCTCATAGATCTGATGCAGACCGTAGCCGAGCGCACGCTCGAAGAGATCGCGGTTGTAGTTTTCGTAATAGTCGCCGTAGAGCTCGATAACGTGGTCGCGAACTGCAAATATAAGCTTTGACATCTCTGCGGCGGGAACCTTTTTGCCTTCTTCGGTTTTCTGGAAGAAATCATAGAGGAGGTTGGTAATATTGTCCTTAAGGGCAGAGGTACTGTAAATCTCGTAAAGCGCATATGAGTGCGCGAATTCGGGGATCATACGGAGCTTGGCGATGCGTTCCTTTTGCTCGGGCGTTGCGCGCTCCGCGGCGGCGTCAAAGAGCTCAAAGCCGCGTGTTACGAGTTCGGATTCTGTGACCTTTGCGCTGTAATCGAGGTACTTTTCCCAATCGACTTCCTTATAATTCTTGATCATATCAAGGGTAAGGTCTTCGGGAATGGTGCGGTTCAGCTTATCAACGCTGTTTGCGAAGATGGTGAGCGAGAATTTATCGTGGATTCCGAAGTGCTTGTCTTCAACAAGCTTCTGACCGAGGTCGATGTACTCGCGGATGTGCTTCCATCCCTTGCCGTAATAATCCTTAAGGAATTCGTCGATGTAGCCCCAATATTCTTCCTCGGACATATAGGGATTCCAAAGGATCTTTGCCATGATGTAGGAACGGAGCTCGGGGAAGTCACAGGTCTCGGAGAAGAAATTGCCTTCCTCGTAAACGCCGATTACGTGGTTGTCGGCAAAGAATTTTGCATTCTGGAGCAGAACGTTGAAGTTGGGGAAGAATGCGACGGATTCAACGTAGTTTGTGGTGTAGTCCCAGACGTAGAGCTTGTCGCAGACCTTTGCCCAATCGGAAATATCCTCTGAGATGGTTTTTTCACTGCCTGCCATCGCGTAAACGTCCTTGCAGGTGCCGAGAGGATGCGAGAAGCAGCACTCGATGGTGCAGAAGCGGATGATGACGTTGTCTGCGGGAGGAGTTTTGCAGATGCTTCTGGTGTGGTGGTATGCCAGAGTATCGAATTTCAGATCGGGATAATCGGCGGCAAATTCCTCGGCAACGGCGTTGACGAAGCGGATCTGTGCGCCCGAATATGCGCCCTCTTCCTCATAGATCTTTTGGCAATCTTTACACATGCAAGGCTTCTGCGCCGTGCCGTTATCGGGCTGCGAGATCGATATTATCTTGGCGTCGGGACGGTCTTTGAGAAGTGAACGGACCTTTGCCTTGACGAGATTCAGCACGTCGGGATTGGAAAGGCAGGGCTGTGCGCCCCATGTGTTCTGTCGGCTGCCGTCTTCATTGAGAGCAAAATATTCGGGATGTGTTTCAAAATACTCTTTTACCGAAATCCACTGCTCAAGCGTATGTACAAAACCGCCGACATACTCGATCTTTCCGCCGTATTCCGCGGGGCTGTGGTTATACATTCCGTTTGCCTTGAGCTTCGGCTGGAAGTCGTTTTGTCTTGAGGTTACAAAGTCGATGTCGCGGTATTCGAAGACGGGAATCTGCTCGTTGCGCTCGATCGGCTGAACGCCCAGGACGTCGCGAGTGGGGATCTTTTCGTAATCGGAGGCGTAAAAACGGCATCCGAGATATTCTTCAAGGAAGGTGTAGACACCGTAGAGCGCGCCGCGCACACCGCTTCCCGCGATGAAGAGCTTTTTGCCGACGGTTTCGATGACAAATCCTTCCGCGCCGAGCTTTGCGGTGTCAAACTGACCCTCTGCAGAGCGGTTAGTGTAGCCGACGAGGATCTCATACTCGCCCACAGGCTCGGAATCGGTCTTGATCGGGATTGCGACTCCCGAAATTTTCTCAATATAGCTGCGAAGCTCACTTGCCGCTTTCATATTGGAATCGGTGGAGCTTTCGGGACGGATGATGGTGTATTCGGAAATATTGTTCTGTACAAACACGAGCGTATCCTCCTTGATGACTAAAGGTTCTTCTGTTTCTTCGGGTTCTTCTGTGGTTTCGGGTTCGGTCGTGCCTCCGTCGGGCTCGGTGATGGGATCTGTTCCGGGCTCGACTGCGGGCTCATTCGTGCAGGCAACTGCGCCAAACAGCATTATAAGTCCGAGCAGACCGCAAATAAAACGCTTCATTATGATAATCTCCTTAGGTATTCATCCGCATCAGCTCGCGAGGTGAAGACGATAATGTTTTTATTCTTGTATTGCTCAAGCAGACCGACGATCTTCGGTTTGCTTTCTTCATTGAATTTTTTGATGAATTCTATGAATTCGAGGTCTGGCTCGGTTTCGACCCAAGGCATATCCGCGCGGGGCTTGCCGCGGCGTTCTTCAACGCCTGAAAGGCAGACCTCAAGAGGATAGTCAAGGAAGATGATCGTATCGCAAGCTTCCATACGGAGCTCAAGCGTCGAGCCGTAATTGCCGTCGATGATCCATTCGGGAAGCTTTACCGTCTCGCGGAGTGCGGCACGGAATTCTTCCTTCGGTTTGGTCGTGCGGTCGGGATTCCAGTACATCATGTCGAGGCAGTAGAGAGGCAGACGAGTCTTTGCCGCTAGTGCGCGGGCGAGAGTGCTCTTTCCGCTTCCGGGACAGCCGATTATCATAATACGTTTCATTTGATCACCTTACTTTTTATATTATATCAAGTCCGATTGTAACATTAAGTGAATTTTATGAAAATCCGTTTTTTCGGGGGCTTTGCCTCCGAAAAAAAACCGCATAGACGAGCAGGTGCGAGACGCGCGCCGAGGGGAGCCGTCAAAATCCACGATTTTGGCGGGCGGCGATAAGCGCGCGCATCCCCGCCGCGCGGGTTTCAATTGTAAAACGCAGTTTTACAATTGATTATATTATATCAAAAGGAAGGGGAAATGTCAAGAATTACTTGCCAAAGGTTGATTTTATAATGAATAAATGCTATAATATATGCAATAAATCAGAAAAGAGGACAAAATCTTGTTCAAGACAGAAGCACATATGCATACATACCCGGTCTCGTCATGCTCGAAGCTCAGTCCCCGAGAGCAGGTAAGACTTTTCAAGGAAGCGGGATACGACACCGTTTTCGTTTCCGATCATTTCTCGCCCCACCATTTCAAGAAGCTTGGCGAGAATCTGACCTTCGCCGAGAAGGTGGACAAGTTATGCGACGCGTATCTTGAGGCAAAGGAAGAGGGAGATAAGATCGGTCTGACGGTTCTTTTCTCGGTTGAACTCAGCTTCCATAAAAATCATTATCTGCTCTACGGTGCAACGCGCGAATTTCTCAAGCTTCGTGAGGATATTTTCGATATCACCATCGAAGAACTCTATGCCCATTTCAAGGCGCACAATATAACCATTATTCAGGCGCATCCGCACCGTATGAAAAACGAGGATTCCTCTCCCAATCCTCATTACGTTGACGGCTTTGAGCTTAATTTCTGCATTCGTAAGGAAAATAACAACGA
Organism: Clostridia bacterium; assembly: GCA_017628755.1. Taxonomy (GTDB): domain Bacteria; phylum Bacillota; class Clostridia; order Oscillospirales; family CAG-272; genus CAG-390. The sequence continues at coordinate 6,333 of JAGBYM010000023.1, forward strand.
AATGACCCTGAAACTGGCAAAGGAATACAACATGCCTCTCACCGTCGGCTCGGACTGCCACAGACCCGAGGACGTAGGTGTTTCCGCGACGCTTTCCGAGGAGAAGATCACAAGCGTTGAGCAGTATATAAAGCTTGTTTTCGAGCGTAAGCTCTTTTTCTCGGTCGGAACGAATTTTTGATATTGATGTGGTGAGTTTTAAATTAGAATTGAAATTATTTAATAAACCAAAGGTCGGGATTCCCCGACCTTTTTCGTTTTCGATAAAAACATTTTATTCTCAAAAATCGTTTTCCGGATGCCATTGCATTATAACGATACCTTGGAAATAATACTGTGCCGGTGAAATTTCGCGCGCCCCCGAAAGGTAACCACCCCCTCACTCCCCCTCCTCTGAACGAGGAGGGGGATGCCCGCAACCTGCTCTAATTTAGTTTATCTGTCCTGGCGAGGAGGATATCTATGTAATTTTGCATATTTCAAATAGGGACCCATCCCCCACCCCCTTCCCGTAAACCGGGAAGGGGAGCACGAGAGTGCGAACACAGCTGATAGGATGTTATCTAAGCTTTGTTCAGCTAAGCATAGCCTCCTGTTCCTTCGCGTGTTTTGCTTCGTCGGCGGAGAACTTGCGGAAGAGTGCGGCGGCGGGGGTGTCTCCGCAACGCTCGGCTATGGCGGCGAGTCTGCGGTAGTTTTCGGATGAATTTCGCTCGTCGGCTATATTTCGCTTGAGCGCGCGGGTCGCGGCGACCGGTGCGCGGCTGTCGCAGTCCTGGCAAAGATTGATTTTGCCCGAATTGCGTACGGCACTTCGCTCCGCAGGGTCGCCGCCGAGGCGGAGGATGAGCTCGCCGAGCGCGCGGTGGTGGTGCATTTCTTCCATGGCAAGCTTGTTCCAGTACTCGGAAAGCTCGGGAAGAGCATCTGCGAACATTATTGATAAGTAAAGATATTCGGATACCGAGTTGAGCTCGCCCGCGCGCGCCCGTGCGGCTTCGCAGGCGAGAGGAAGATTTTTGTGGCAGTGATTGCAATATTCAGTCATTTCTTTTACCTCGCTATTATTATTCAATCACAGTTTATGCCCAAAAATAAATTCGGTTAATCACCGAAGAAGAAATTATTCAAAAAACTCCAAAAACTTTCAAAATTCCTATTGACAATCGCGTGACCGTGTGTTATAATTAGGTTAATAAATAATGCCGTGAAAGGATTAAATAAAATGGATATTACTTCTGTTGCAAGACTTTCTTCAAATATTACCGAAAACGTCAGCCGCGTTATCTTCGGCAAAAAGCGCGAGATCGAGCTCATCGTTATCTCGATGATCGCGGGCGGACACGTACTGCTCGACGATATTCCCGGTACGGGTAAGACCACACTTGCGCGCGCGCTGGCTAAGTCGATCTCGGGCGACGTCAAGCGTATTCAGTTTACCCCCGACCTTCTCCCCTCCGACATTACGGGTATTAATTTCTTTGACCAGAAGACCTCGAATTTCGTGTTCCGTCAGGGTCCCGTCTTCACGAATATTCTTATTGCCGACGAGATCAACCGTACCACCCCGCGAACCCAGTCGGCTCTTCTTGAGTGTATGGGTGAGAAGCAGACAACGGTTGATGGCGTGACATATAAGCTTGCCGACACCTTCTTCGTTATCGCAACGCAGAACCCCATCGAGTCGCAGGGAACATTCCCGCTCCCCGAGGCGCAGACCGATAGATTCTTCATGAAGCTCGCGCTCGGCTACCCCGACCGCGACAGCGAGATGGCAATGATGGATATCCACGGCTCGCAGGTACCGCTCGACTCGCTCACAGCTGTTTGTACCTCCGCCGATATTGTCGCGGCAAACGAAGCTTGCAAGAAGGTGACCGTCACAGAGCCGGTCAAGGATTATATTCTCCGAATCGTTGACGCGACCAGAACCAACAACCGTATTACGATGGGCGTCAGCCCCAGAGGCACACTTGCGCTTCTGAACGCCGCGCGCATTGCCGCCGCGGTCGACGGACGCAATTACTGCATCCCCGATGACGTCCGCCGAGTCGCTGTGCCCGTCCTTGCGCACAGAATAATCGCTCGTACTCAAAGCACCGTCCGCATGTCGGATACCAACGAAAAGCTGATCGAATTTGTGCTTGATTCTGTCGAGCCGCCGGTAGGACGATAAAAGACTGAAAGTTTTTGAAGATCCTAAAGAAACTTTTTTCAAAAAGTTTCTTTAGTCGCCCTCCGCAGAGGGCGAAACTCCCCCACTGTGTGCTTCGAGCCGACTGCGCCCCGCAGGCGGCTCGGAAGGAGTCAAACATTCCCTTGCGGAATGTTTGCGCTCCTTCAACATTTGACAGAAAGGAAATTTCTATGGGAATCTTTTTTGAGTTGCTGATCTCGCTGTTTTTCGGTATGTATTATTTTCTGCCTACCCGCGCCGAGGCTTTGAACGATCAATTAAACCGCTTGACTTATAACGTTTTTAAAGAAAAAAACCGTAAAACTCTCTTGTTGATCATGAGCATTATAAACTGTGCTTTTCTTGCGGTCATTATCGTGATGGCTTTGGCGGAGATCGGCTCGCAGATCGACCTAGACGAAGCCGCAAATACCGTGGTGAAGATACAGCTTCTGGTTATTATTCTGGTTCACGTAACCGTTGCTCTTATCGCAGGCTCAAAGAGAAAAAAGATCGTCTGCGAGCTTGTCCGAGAATTTGAGCGAAGCCGCACCGAACCTTATACCGACGACGAGCTTTACGAGCACGTACGCGAGCATATAGTCATAACAAAAAAGGAAATGGCGAAAATGCTCCGCTCAATCAAAAGCAATCCTTGAATATTATTTAGGAGATAAGTTATGAGAACCGTTATTAAGTACGCATCAATAGCAATGATCGTTCTGTCGGCTTGGGAGTTGTTTTTTGATATTTCAACTCTGGTCAGAGCGGGATTTATAGCTCACTATGTTTTCACTTTGCCATTCATCAACCATGTAGGAATGCTTGTGATCGGTATACTCGGAATCAAACTCGGCGGTGACGACGAAAAACAGAAGATGCTTGCGGGAATATCCGGAATGCAAATGATCTTATGCCTGCTTGCCGTATTTGTCGGCCATTCGCTTTGGGTAACGATCAAAACTATCGGTATTGTAGATATACTGTCAATTGCCATTTCTGCAACCCTCTTGGTTTACTATATCAAGGGCGCAGTCAGAGTGAAGAAGGAACAGCAGGTAAGATAAAGGAGCCCCTATGAATAACCTACCTTCCGATTTAAAAAATCATATTCAAAAAACCGTACTCAAAAGGGTCATCCCCTGCGTGCTTCTGCTTGCCGTTTTCGGTGTTTTGCTTCTGGTATGGGGCAGACGCATCTTCAATATGGATAACCCCAATATGCGCATCCTTTGCTATATTGTTACGATGCTGATTCCGCTGTGGATCACGGGTGTTCCGAAGAAGCTGATTGACCGCACCTATCGCGGAGAGATCATCGGTATGCGCGTGAAAAGATCGGTTGATAATGAATCCTACGTCAAGCCGACCATAGAGCATATGTTTTACAAGAACACTGTTTACCTCGATCTGAGGCTTGATAACGGCAAAGAGGTCACGGTAAAAGCCTACGAGGGCAGGGACACCGACCTCAATCCCTATTTTTACCAAAAAGGCGACCGAGTTTTCCACCTTTACGGTACAAAAAACACGATCGTTCTGCCCGCCGAGAAGAAAAAAGCCGTCCGCTGTGCCGTCTGCGGTCTGCTCAATTCGACGGAAGATGATGAGTGCCAAGATTGTGGACATACGCTGGTGAAGGATTAATAATGAAACTCAAAAGAATACTGCTTTTAACTCTGCTTCTCATATTGACTCTTTCTCTGACCTCATGCCGAGTGAACTGGTTTAACGAAAGCTACGACGTACCGTGGTACGTTGTGGCGGTACCGACGGCAATATTCTGCGCGATCATGTTTACCGTCGCGGGACTCATTATTTCAAAGCAATCCTACGTCTGCCCGAAATGCGGTGAAGAATTTCATCCGAATTTTTGGCTTGCCATGTGCTCGATGCATATCGGAAGCGACCGCTATTTCAAATGCCCCAAATGCGGACGTAAGGGATTTTGTAAGGTTTCAAGAAACAGTAAAGAGTGAAGGAGCGCAAACCTTCCGCAAGGGAAGGTTTGACTCCTTCCAAACCGCCGGCGGGGCGCCGTCGGTTTGACGCGCAGGGGTATTTCGAGCTCTGCGGAGCTCGACTTAAGGCGTTGCCTTAAGAATCCACAAGCTTTTGAAAAAGCTTGACCAAAACTTTCCGCTGATTAATTGATTTTCGCTTCAGCGAAAATCTACCTTCATTTCGCCGCAGGCGAATAACCATTCTGCGTAAGCAGATAACCATTCACGCTTAGCGTGATAACCACTCGCGCGAAGCGCGACTTCCCCAAGGAGGTGTCCATCTTGCTATTCTTATCGGTAGCCGCCGCCATTGTCGGCGTTGTGCTCCTGCAATATTTTGTCTACAAGAAAAAGGGCTTTTCAAATATCGAATACAGCGCGACGCTCTCCTCGGGCGAGGTCTTTGAGGGTGATGACGTCTATCTCTACGAGGAGATCAGAAACGTCGGTGCTCTGCCCCTGCCCTATATAAAGATCGACACCGATCTGCCCGAAGGTATGGTCTTCACTCTCCTTGAATCTTCTGTCCACGACAAGGGCGGAGTCTTCTCGAAGAATCAGCAAAAGAGAGAAGAGGAAAGATTACGAAAGATCAGACATACCTCGTCGATCCAGTCGCTCTTTGTGCTCCGTCCCTATGCCTGCATACGCCGCCGTTGGCGAGTGACTTGCAAAAAACGTGGCGACTACACTCTCGCGGGCGTGCTTGCGACCGGAAGCGACATTCTCGGCATAGGTGTCCAGTCGAAATTTATTGAACTTTCAAACAAAGAGAAAAACAGGCTGATCGTTCTGCCGCGCCCCGAGGATCTCGCGGGCAATTATACCTCGTCCCGCTACCTTTGCGGTGATATTATTTCTAACACTTGCCCCGTCACCGACCCGCTTCGCCGATGCGGTGCGCGTGAGTATCTCCCGCAGGACCCGATGCGCCTGATCAACTGGAAACAGACGGCGGCGCACGGCAAGCTGATGGTCAACGTAGAGGAAAAGACGGTGCGCCACCGTTTCTCGCTCCTGCTGAATATGTCCTCGCGTCAGATCGAGAAGAATGACACCCCTTCCGACTCCGCCGCGATCGAGCGTTGCGTGACACTCTGCACCTCGATCCTTGACCGTATCGCCGCGGAGGATGTTCCCGTAAGATTTTTCTCGAACTATCCGCCCGAGGATATGAAGGAATTCGGCGGAGAGGCTGTTTCGGAGGACGAGGTCGGACAGAAGGTCGGCGTTTGCGGTCCCTTCCGCGGTTCGCGCGATATGATCTACGCGCTTCGCATGCTTGCGATGCTCAAGATGAAGATATCGACGCCGATTGACCGCGTTTTCGACCACATCGTCGCTCATCCCGAGCTTTACCGCGAAAATGAAAATATGATAATCGTCACGTCCTATATCGACGGCAGAATGATGAATCTGCGCGATGCTCTCGCGGCAGAGGGCGTGCGCGTGATCTTCTACGTGGCAACGACCCGCAACGAGGTCGGCGCGCTCGGTGACGAGGACGACGTTTACTTCAGAGTCGGAGGTGTATGATGAAAAAGAATAATAATTCAACTCCGCATTCGCCGAATTTCTCCGCGCTCGGATTTTTCGGTATATACTTTGTTGCGCTTTCAATGGTCACGCCCGTCATCGCAACAGACCTGTTCTTAACTCTTGCCGTCGCGGCGGTTGTACTCGTCTTTATGGCGATCGGATACTTCCTGCAGGCTGGCGTCAGCAAAGTAATGGGCTTTAAGCGTGAGCTCGAATCGCGAGCTTACGAGCCCGAATATAAGTATTTCAAGGCTAACCGAGCCTTTCCCGTATGGATAATCGCGATCGTTCTTTCGTTCGGAATCAGCTTTCTGACCGACAGATTCCTTTTTGAACGCTCGAAGATACCGACCTACAGCTACGACCCCGATTCACTCCTGCCAGGAACTTTGGCGATGATCTTTGTGGTTGTCGTTGCTCTCGGCTCGTTCGTGTGGTTCTTCCCCTACAACCGAGTTATGACGGGAAGCGGACTTATCACGGGTCTTGTGCTCCATGCGGTTTCATTTGCACTCTACACGATGATCAAGGCACCCGGTGCGTTTGCCGTCGGCGTTTGCTTTGTCGGCTACGCGTTCTGCGCGCTGATCTCGGCGAACCAGTACGCGCTCGGAAGGACATACCGCGGCACCGTGGTCTCGTTTATGACACCGCAGACGAGGCGGTATAATATGGTGCTCGCGCTGGCATTGGTCGTTGTTTTTTGTCTGATCCTTTTCGTCGCTTACCTCATCGTCAACGGTATCCGCGTGAGTGTGACGTTCGTTTTTGCCACACTTTTGCGCGCCGCTACCAACAGCGGCGAGGGATATACCGAGGAGGAAGAGAAGAGTATTTTTGAGAGCATTTCAAAGACGGTCTTTGGCACAAAGGAAGCCGCAAGCTCGGTCAATTATTGGCTTTATTGGGTTTTCGTCGTGATGACGGTTGTCGCGCTTGTTGTCGTATTTACGAGAAAGCGCCCCGAATTCAAGCGCATCATTGCATGGATCAAGGCGAAGATCGTTGCGCTCTTTGAGTTCTTCTGGCTTCCCGTCAAGCAGGGATTCGAGACCGAGGATTATTATTTCTCGAATTACGTTGACGAGGAGATCAAGCTCCAGAAGCACGAGATCAGCTCAAATCGCCGCGACAGTGCAAACGAAAAAATGACCTGGCGCGAGTTCAGTATCATCCTGCGCACCAAGCGCACAGAGGAAGAAAAGTACCGTTACGCATATTCTGTTTTTGTTGACCGACTCAGAAAGATGCCGCTGTTCGTGAGAAAGTCGGATACGCCCAGAAAGATCCGCGAGAGGCTTTCCGCAAGCGGAAAGGTCACCTCAAAGCGCGAGATCGAAATGATCACGGAAGCATTTGAGCAGATCGAATACGCCGGCAATACCGCCACCCCCGAAACCGAAAAAGCTCTCGAGGCGCTTTGCGATAAGATAAGAGAAAATTTGTGATATGAACATCGTCGCAAAAATTAAACAGTATGTCACCGACACTATCGAGAATATCAAAGCCAACCCGCGCCGTGCGATCGTTACATTGTTTTTCTTCTTGCTTTTATTGATCATTTTTTGGTCGATCTCGGGAGTATACGTTGCAATAATAACAATCATTTTCTTTTTCACCTACTCTTCCGCGATGATTATCGGCAAAAAGGCGAAAAGAAAATACGATAGCCTCGCGCCCACGGGAACGCTGACAGAGCTGCAAACGATGATCCTTTCTTTGAAAAGCGCCACGTTGATCTACTGGTATTGGGGACTTGTAAGCCTCATACCGATCACGATCTTCATCGCGTGGTTCTTCGTCGGATTGCCTGTGACCATCCTCAGCTCGATTCCGCTCAAAGAGCTTGCAAAACAGAATAAACGAAGATGGCTTTATTGGACTTTGCAGGTCGTTATCTATGTAATTCTGTTTTCCTGCGGTCAGGCGATAGCGTTTATTATAGCTTAACGTTATCGAATGGATAAGTAAAAAACAGCTCGTTGCTTTTTCAACGAGCTGTTTTTACATATGTTATATTTCCCCGCGAATCCAAGCTGCTCTGAACTCTTTCGTCCAATAACGCTTGGGGAGAACCATTACGGTGCCGCAATCGGGTGATGTGATGATTGGAAGGAGGCTGCCGCAGAGCTTTCTGCGAGGCAGAAGCTTTCTGAATATCATAGTCGGTAAAAAATGTATCTTTACCGTATGACCGTTGCGTTCGGTTGACAATGTGAAGCCGGAACGGTCACGCTCGTCGGTAACGACCCTTGCAAGCTCGCGCCATTCCTCGGGGACCAGGTCGAGCTGCACATCCTTATATTGATAGATCGCGTTTGCGGTCTCCTCCAATATATCGGGATTTTCCCCGATATAAGGGTCGGTCGAGTAAACGATATGCGCGGGATGATCGGTGTGCGGAAACCAATCGAACAGAATGGTATTCGCTTGAACTATGTATGCGTAGCAAACGCTTCCGTTTTTTAGCAAAGCTTTTTTCTCGCCGAAAAAAAGCGATATCGGATCGCGCGACTTCAACCATTTTGGACGTTTGAGAAAGATATTTCTTAAACGCTTTTCATTATATCGGTTTTGCATTATTTTCAATTCGTTGCAGAGATCCATCAGTACGCATCCTTTCCTTTATTGATTATAATTATATCATAAGTAAACTCAAAAAGCAATAGTGCTGAAGCGAGCTTCCGCACTATTGCTTACTTTTTAATTTACTCCATAGCCTCAAGCATATTCTCAATAAATATGCCGTATCCGCGGGTGGGGTCGCCGACAAGGACGTGCGTGACGGCTCCGACGAGTTTACCGTTCTGAATGATCGGGCTTCCCGACATGCCCTGAACGATACCGCCCGTTTGCTTTATCAGCTCGGGGTCAGTGATCTTGACGGTAAAACAGCGTCCGCCCTCGGCTTTCGGGTCGATAGAGCAGAGTTCCGCCTTGTATTCTCTCGTTACTCCGTCCTCAAGAGTGCAGAGAATTGTTGCCGCGCCGCCGCGGACCTCGTTTCTGTGCGCTATGGGGATCGCGCCGTAAATCGACTTCGGTATTTCGGAATAGATGCCGAAGATCCCGCAATCGGTATTTCCCGTGACTGCGCCAAGCTTGCCTTGCTTGAAGCTTCCGCGTATCTCGCCGGGATCGCCCGCAGTTCCTTTTCTGATTCCGGCAATGTTCACGCCAAGGAGCACTCCGCGCCCGAGAGGCATCGGTTTTCCTGTATCGGCATCGCAAATCCCGTGTCCCAGTCCGCCGAAAAGCCCCGTTTTGGGGTCAATGAAGGTTACGGTGCCGATACCCGCGCCGCTGTCGCGCACCCAGATACCCGTCTTGTAACCGCTCTCTTCAAGCCTCGGCGTGACGGATGCGGTGAATTCGCTTCCGTTTCTGCGGCAGGTGAGCTCAACCGCCCTGCCTCCTGCCGAGTCAACAGCTCGGCTGAGTCCTTCGGCGTCCTTGACCGCGACGCCGTCTACCTTTAATATAACGTCGTTTACCCGCACTCCCGCGGCATATGCGGGGCTGGAGTTTCCGTCGGGAATGCCGACAACAAGCACACCCTCGGTAAAGAATCTGACTCCGAAGACCATCCCTCCGGGGATCAAGGTCTTCTCCTCGCCTTCCGCGGCGGCGCTTGCGGGAATCGCTTTCGACATTGATACTGCTCCGCGTCCGCTCGAGCCGATCAGCAGTGTCGCCACAAGCGTGCAGACGTATGCCGCCAGTTTGATTTTTTTATAAATAATTCGCATAAGATCCACCGGTTTCTTTGTCTATCTGCAGTAAAACCGAAATTTCGGTTTTTCCGCAATAATAATTTGCCCCCGATTCTCGAAATGATGTGTAGAAAAATTTCAATTGCCGTGCCAGTTTCTTGAAGTACGGCGAAAAATAATTTGTTAATAAACTAATTATTTTCTTGACTTTTAGCGAAAAAGTGCTATAATATTAGTTAGTTTGCTAATAAACTAATTTCAGAAGGAGAAAAACATGAAAAAACAGCCTATTCCCGATAATATGCTGACACCGCCTATGTTGATCGGGCATATTTCGCGCGCGCAAAGATGCACTCTGCGTGCCCGTGAAAACGACCCGATAATGACGCAGAACAGCTGCCGCGCGATACTTTTTTGCCTTTCGCGCGAAGAAGGCGTCACTCAGCTTGAGCTTTCTCACCGCGCGGGTCTGAAACCGCCGACGGTAAGCGTTGCGCTCCGCCGCCTTGAAGACGAAGGTTATATCGTCAGAGAGTCGGATGACGACGACAAGCGCGCCTCCCGCGTGTTCCTTTCGGAAAAAGGACACGCACTTGAAAAGGAAAACAAGGAGCGTTTCGAGCGTGTCGACAACGAGATGATGCGCGGATTTTCCGAGGATGAGATAGCTCTCCTTCACTCGATGCTTCTGCGCATCCGCGATAACCTTGAAAATCCTAAGGGAGGGGAAGATTGATGAAGAAATTACTGCCTTACCTCAAACCCTATTGGTTCGTCGCGCTCATTTCGCCGCTTATGATGATCGGTGAGGTTCTCGGCGACCTTTGTCTGCCGTATCTTATGTCATACATAGTCAATTTCGGTGTTGATGGCTATTCTCCCACAGACCCCGAACACGGCTCGGCTCTTGCAGAAAAGCTGATAAAGCTCTTTCTAGGCACAGATGCGACCCGAATGGAGATCATTATTCTTTTTGGAATCCTGATGCTCTGCGTTACCCTCGTCGGCGGATTTTTCGGCACCTTCTGCGCTTACACAGCCGCAAAGGCTTCGCAGGGCTTCGGAAACGATCTTCGCCGCGATGCTTATTCACGCGTAATGTCGCTTTCTGTTGAGCAGACCGATAAGTTTACCACAGGCTCGCTCGTCACAAGAATGACCAACGACATCACAGTTCTTGTTGAATTCGTCGAGCATATGCTTCGAATGGTTGTCCGCTCGCCCATGTTCTTCATAGGCGGAACCATTATGCTTCTGACGCTTAACGTCAATTTCGGTATTGTGCTCCTTTGCACACTTCCGATCCAGCTTTTTGCGATGGTGTTCATTATCCGCCGCGCAGTTCCGCTTTTCTCCGAGGTACAGAGAAAGCTCGACCGCATCAATTCGGTTGCCCGTGAGAATATCAGCGGCGCAAGAGTTATCAAGGCATACGTCCGCGAGGACTACGAATGCGATCGCTTTGAGATTGCCAACAGTGATATGCGCGGTGTTAATCTCAAGGTTGCTCTGCTCTTGGCATTTATCAATCCGATCCTTATCATTTCGCTTGCTTTCGCGACGGTTGCCATTATATATATCGGCGGCTTGCAGGCACAGATCGAGTCTGCAGGCATGACCACCGCAAGCCTCATGGCGGCTATCACCTACGTCACTCAGGTCGTAAACTCGCTTATGATGCTGACAATGATCTTCCAGACGATCTCCCGCGCGGGAGCATCCTCTAAAAGAATTGTTGAGGTGCTTGAATCCAAGCCCGTTATCAAAGGCGGCAAGGAGACCGAGGGTGTTCACTCGGATTATGCCATCGAATTCCGCGGAGTTGATTTCAAATATCCAAATACCGTTGGCAAAAACGTGCTTTCGGATATTTCACTGAAGGTCAAGAAGGGCGAGACACTTGCCGTTATCGGCGCGACCGGATCGGGCAAATCCTCGCTTATCAGCTTGATACCGAGATATTACGATGCCGCCGCGGGCAAGGTTTATATTAACGGAAGAGAAATTTCCGAATATTCGCTTCCCGCGCTTCGTAAGAAGATAGGCTACGTTATGCAGAAGAGCGAGCTCTTCTCGGATACTATCGCAAACAATATAAAATGGGGTAAGGATGATGCAACCGCGGAAGAGATCCGCGCGGCGGCTTCCATCGCGCAGGCTGACACCTTCGTCAGCGAATTTACTGACGGTTACGACACCTTTATTGCCGAAAAGGGTGCGTCTCTCTCGGGCGGTCAGAAGCAGAGACTTTCGATCGCGCGCGCACTCGTCCGCAAACCAGAAATACTCATTCTCGATGATGCAACGTCAGCACTTGACCTCGCAACTGAGGCAAAGCTTCAGGCAGCACTCCGCGAGACTCTTGCCGATACGACCGTTATTATGATCGCGCAGAGAATCGCCAGCGTGCGTCATGCAGACAGAATTGCTGTTATCGAATCCGACGGACGCATACTCCATTGCGCTCCGCATGAAGAATTGCTCAAAATAAGCGAAACTTACCGCGATATTTGCGCTTCCCAGCGCCAGAATCTTGAAGGAGGTGCAAACTGATGGCTGAACAGAGACCTCCCGAAAGACAGGAAGTAAGAATGAATCTCCGACCCGGCGGAGGACCCGGCGGTCCCGGAGGAATGAATGCGCGAATCAATCGCGAAAAGCCGAAAAACCTCGGTAAAACGATCTCGCGCCTGCTCAAATACTCGGGCAAGAGCGCGTGGATACTCGTTTTCCTCATTATCGCAACCTTGGTTGTGACGGTTGCCGACGTTCTCAACCCCATGTTCCAGCAGATGGCGATCGACGAATTTAAGCTTGACGAGGCGCTGAAGCTCCGCGTTGATATGAAAGCGCTTGTCGGCGTGCTCATTATTATGTTCTGCGCCTACATCATCCGTGCCCTCAGCCAGCTTATTCAGGGCAGAGTTGCGGCAAAGCTTGCGCAGGATACTGTCTACCACATTCGCCGAGACCTTTTCAATAAGATCTCGAAGCTTCCGATCAGTTATACCGACCGCCACCGCCACGGCGACATCATGAGCCGTCTTACAAACGACGCCGAAAACGTCTCCACCGCAATGTCGCAGTCGCTTACCGCACTTTTCTCGGGCGTACTGACTATTATCGGCGCGCTTATAATGATGCTCCGCTACAGCTGGATCGTCACGCTCGTTGCCGTTGTGACGATACCGATAACTATTTTAGTATCGTCAACTCTCGCGAAATTTATGCGCAAATATTTTATTCGCCGCCAAAAGCTTCTCGGTCAGCTCAATGGACAGATCGAGGAGATGGTCACGGGTTATAAAACGGTCATGGCTTACGGCAAAGAGCCCGACGCCATCGAAAAATTCGGCGAAATTTCGGATAATTTCCGTTCCTGCTCGATCTCCGCACGCGTGTGGGGCTCGATCATGGGACCTGTCATGAACTTTATCGGAAACCTGCAGTACGTGCTTATCGCTGCTGTGGGCGGATACCTTATCCTCAATGCCGATCCGATTAGCGGCACGGCGTTTACCATTGGTTCGGTTCAGGCGATGCTTCAGTATTCAAAGAAATTCTCGCATCCGATCAACATGATCGCGAACCAGTATTCGACCATCCTTACCGCGCTTGCGGGCGCAGAGAGAATCTTTGAGATACTCGATTCCAAGCCCGAGATCGACGAGGGTAAAGAAAAAGTCGACATCACCGCACTTCGCGGAGATATCGAGTTTAAGGATATTGATTTCTCCTATATCGAGGGTGAAAAGGTGCTCAAGGGATTGAATCTCAGCGTCAAGGCGGGACAGAAGGTTGCCATCGTCGGTGCGACGGGTTCGGGTAAGACCACCATCGTTAACCTCTTAACACGTTTCTATGAGCCCGACAGCGGTTCTATCACGGTTGACGGAATCGACATCACAACGATCCCGAAGGCAGATCTGCGCCACGCGATCGCGATAGTTCTCCAGGATACTGTTCTTTTCTCGGATACCATCGAGAAAAATATCAGATACGGCCGCGAAAATGCGACCGACGAGGATATCAGACGCGCAACGCATACGTCATATGCTGATTTCTTCATCGACCGTCTGCCCGAGGGTTACGAGACCGAGCTTGCCGAGTCGGGAAGCAACCTCTCGCAGGGACAGCGTCAGCTGCTTTCGATCTCCCGCGCGGTGCTTGCCGATCCGAGAATTCTTATCCTCGACGAGGCGACTTCCTCGGTAGACACCAGAACCGAGATGCATATCCAGAAGGCTATGGTTGCGCTGATGAAGAACCGCACCTCGCTTATCATCGCGCACAGACTTTCTACCATCCGCGATGCGGATATGATCGTTGTTCTCAACCACGGAGTTATCGTTGAGTCGGGAAGCCACGAGGAGCTTCTTGCCCTCGGCGGAGAGTACCATAAGCTCTATAAGAATCAGTTCGCGGGTATCGCAACATGATAAGCGAGCTTGAAAGAGAAAAATTTCGCTCGATCTGCCGCGCAGTTCTCACAGAGAGAACTGCGGCAGAGGGCGGAGGCATCGGAACTCTCAATGAAAAGCGTATGCATATCGCGCTCAAACGCTTCGTTTGCCCCGATGAGACGAAATACGAGGCAGATATGGGCAACAGATTCGTAGCCGACGTCAAGCTTGATGATGAGATCTTCGAGATACAGACGGGCTCGCTCTATCCCCTCAAGGCGAAGCTTGAGTATTATATTGAGAATACCGATTGCCACGTGACAGTTGTTCATCCGATCCCGATGAAGCGGTTCCGAATATGGATCGACCCGAAAACGGGCGAATCACAGCCGCGCCGCCGCATCGCGGGGGTCACAAGCATTTTTGGTGAGGCGCACGAGCTTGTCTATATTTCCGAGGCACTTGCCACGGGCAGAGTTGCGGTTTGGTTCCTATTTATCGAGGAGGAGGAATACCGATTCCTCGACGGCAGAGGAAAGGACAAAAAGGCGCATTCCTCGCGATTCGAGCGTCTGCCCGTTGACATAATTGACGAGGCGGTATTTGCCGAGCCAAGCGATTTCCTCGCGCTCATCCCCGAAGAACTTCCCGAGTCCTTTACCGTAGAAGAATACCGCGCCGCGGCAAAAATTCCGCACGGAAAACACGCATATATGGCAGTTGCCGCGCTCCAAAACCTCGGACTTGTCGAAGAAGCGGGCAAAAAGGGAAGAGCAAAGGCGTGGAAAAAAGTGGACAGTGGACAGTGAACAGTGGACAGAAAAATGCAGGATTGAGGTATAATTTAATCTGCATTTATAGCTGGCATTGAGTTGGATAATTTAATAATACAGAAAAAGCTCTCGGATATTTTGAAGCAATCCAAAACATCCGAGAGCTTAATATATTATTGTTTGGTATATTATTTTACACCCAGCACAGAATTATTGCAATAACTCGCGTCTTTCTGTTCACTGACCACTAACCACTGACCACTTATCAAATGTCGTACTTCGCGAGAATCTGCGCCGGAGTCTTACGAAGCAGTGATGCTATCGGAAGGATTCCGAAGAGGATGCAGGTGAGGACGAGGAACGCGAGTGTCAGCGCGCCGAGCCAGAAGGGGAAGTAGAAGGTAGTTGCGGTTACTCCGCCCGAGGCAAGCGAGTTTGCAAGATATGCTCCGAGGGCGAAGCCGATGGCAAGAGTCTGGAGCGCGATGGCGGTCGATTCTATGGCGAATTTGAAGAGCATATTCTTCTTTGAGACGCCGACTGCACGCCAGATACCGATCTCGCGTACCTTCGAGAGCATCGAGGAGCGCATGATGAAGTAGATGCAGACGCACATCAGGAGCAGTCCCGCGGCAAGCGCAACAACGCTTGAAATAATCTCGATGCGGCTGTATTGAAGCTCGGTTGCAAGAATAAATGCGGGGGTGACGAAATCGTAATAATTGACTTCGGGATCGTTCGGAGGAAGCTCAGGGAAGCATTCGCGGAGGTATGCCTCTGTCGCCTCGGGATCGTAGCTATGGAGAACGATTCCGCTTGACGAGCTACCGTAATATACGCCGCCGTTCATCGAATAGAAGTAATCTATCTGCGCTACGGGGTGAGTCTCACCGAAGCCGAGCAGGGCGTTGGCGTAATCTTCATCCGAAAGATATACCGAGGTGGGATTGTGGCGGGAAGAATTGTAATAATACTTATCGTTATGGTATTCGTTGCATCTGCGCTCAAGGGCGTAGTACATCATCTCATATTTGCCCATCTCCTCGTTCGAGAGAGAGGTGGGAAATGCTCCGTGCTCTTCGCGGTACTTGCAAGCGGCGAAGTATTCGATATTGCCCGCCGCAATGAAGAGGGCTTCTTCGTCGCCGCCCTCAAAGTATGACGACAGCCATCCGTCGCTGTAGCCGGTAAGGAGGCAATGGAGAGCGTAATCGGAAAGGTAGGAGTATTTACTTTCAAGGTTTTCGTAAAGTCCTTCCTTCTTTTCGGGCTTGATATTCTGCTCGTTCAGCCAATTGTTATACTCGGAAAAACCGAATTTGTTGGCAACTGTCTTCTTTACCTTGACTTCAATTCCGTTGATCTTGATGGTCTCGCCCTCTGCGGGAAGATAGGATGCACCAACGGTATCGCCGATGAGCGCCTCACCCTTCGCAAGCTCAATGCCGTAGTCGGATGCGTTAACGATCGAGAGACGGTTGTTCTGCGAGAGTGTGTAAGCGAGGTTGATCTCATCATAATATACCGCAAGCTCACCCGACTCAACGATCGCCGCGATCCTCATATTGCCCTCGCCGCCGTAGTAGGTGGCTCCGAG
>JAGBYM010000024.1 GCA_017628755.1 Clostridia bacterium
AAGAGTGGACAGTGGTTAGTGGACAGTGGACAGAAAGATGCGGACGAATAATTGCGTTTAACAATAGAGGAAAAGTTTGATCAAACTTTTCAAAGTTTGCGGATTCTTAAGGCAGAGCCTTAAGTCTCGCTCCGCAGAGCGCGAAACATTTCCCCTGCGCTTCGAGCAGGCGCCGTCCCGGTGACTGCTCGGAAGGAGTAAAACCACCCCTTGCGGGTGGTTTTCGCTCCTTCACCCTATTTTATGAGGTGTTTTTATGTACAAAAAAATCCTTATCGCCCTTGATCTTGAGGGCGTGAATAACGTCAAGGGCGTTCCTTACGAGGCTCTTTCCAAGGATACGGATCAATGGAAGATCGCGAGAGTACAGGGCGCGCTTGAGGTCAATGCCGCGGCGGAGGCTCTTTTCCTCGCAGGCGCGGAGAAGGTTGATGTTTGGGATAACCACGGAGGTGGGCACAATATCGACCGCGCCGATCTTGACGGGCGCATTACGCTTATTCAATCCGATTTTTCGAAGCCGCGTATGTATTTTGCCGACGATTATGACTGCGTTTGCTATTTCGGATATCACGCTATGGAGGGCACTCTCGGCGGCGTGCTGGCGCATACTATGAGCAGTAAGACTGTGCAGTTCTATAAGCTGAACGGCAAATATATCGGCGAGATAGACATGGACGCCTATATCGCGGCGTCGCACGGCAAACCTTCGGTCTTTTTCGCTGCGGGAGATATCGCGTGCGCACAGGCAAAACGCGCCGTGGACGGCATAGTTACAGTCACCACCAAGCGGGAAATTTCGAGAAACGAAGCCAAATTCCGCGATAACGGCGAGCTTTTTACCGAAATCGGCGAGAAGATAGTTGAGGCTGTTTCGTCCGAACACGGATACAAAACGCTTGATTTCCCCGCAAGCTTTGAAAAATCCTTCAAGCGAGTCGAGGATGCGGAAAAATATCTCGACCGCCTGCAAAAGAAGGGCATCGCCGCCGACTACCTCGCCGACGATATCCTCGGCAAAGACGCGCATACGGTTGTTTCCACGGTTCACAACATCGGCGAATTTATTGCTTGCATATAAATAAAACGGATACTCAACCCCTTTCGGGAAATTGAGTATCCGTTTTATTATTTATTCGGGATAGACCTCAGCGGTCGAGCCTTTTACGAAGGGAATCTCTGCGGAGATGGATGCAAGGGCATCGCACCAGCGTTCGAAGAGCTTTTCGTAAAGCTCGGGGTCCTCGTCGAGGATGAGCATTGCCGCCATATAGTATGCCGCGGCGGGGGCAAAGCGGTCTGCAAGCGGGAATTCGGCTTCAAGATCGAGGTAAAGTCCCTCGAATTCCTCAGCCTCGCCGATGCCGAAAGCCTTTCGGTATGCACGGTCGAGTGCCGCCGCCTCCCTGCAGAGCTCGGCGCCACTGTAGGGCGCGCGCTCGGATCGCTCGGATTCGCTCGTGCTGTAATCAACCTCTCCGATGAGCTTCAGGGCAGTAAGATATACCGAGCGAAGTGTCATTTTTCGCCCTCCTTACGTCTTACGCGGCAACGGTAAGGTCGAGCCTTACCATCTCGGAGGGGTAGATGACCTCCGCACCGTAGAGGTGGAGACCCTTGACGGCGTCGGCAAATCTCTTTTCGGGACGGTAAGCGTCCATCTCGGAGAGCTGTTCAGCGAACGCGATAGCTCTCTTGGAACGGGCGATGCACTTATGTACGTTGCCCTCAACGGGAATGTTGTTGGAAACGAATACCTTACAGCCCGCAATGTTGCCGATGCAGCCGGTTTCGAGCGCGGTATCCTCATTGGAAGCGTTGATCTTGCTCTTGAGAATGAGATTGCTTACCTCAGGGGAAACCTCGATAACGATATCGCCGGGATCGCAGACGTTCTGCTTGAGAAGCTTGGTGCGCGCGTCGATGAGAAGAGCGATGATGTTGTCAACGTTGGCGGATGCGGCGATGTTGGAGCCCGCCTTGGAGCAAAGGCTGAAGACGTACTGATCCGCAACGTTTGCGAGAGCTGCAGCCGCATTTCTTACAGCCGCGTCCATGAGCTTGGGGTTTGTCTGTGCCTTTTCGATATCGTCGATCTGGAAGTTGAATGCCTTTGCCTGATCGATGATGAGGGTCTTGACTGCGTCGCCGAGCTCCTGTGCGGCGCTTTCAAAATCGGCGTTCTTGGTGTAGTCAAATACATTGATGTCGCCGACGCCGCAGATCTTGACTCTGTCGCCGCGGTTCTTGATATCGCCCTCGAATTCACGGTTGCAGTTTGCGACGGCGATGTACTTTTTGTCCATCTGGGAGTAGAGAGTTTCGCTCCATACGGTAGAAATGAAGTTGTTAAGTGCCATTTTTTAATTTTCCTTTCTTTTTTAAAAATGTTTTTTCATCGCCAGCTCTTCATTGAGCGGCGGATTTTTTCGATGTTTTTTCTGACTTCGGCGGGCGGCATTGCGCGCACCTCGTCAGGGGAATAGAGTGTGTCGTCTGCGGGATCGAGCTTGCCTGCGGAAAGCTCGCGTGCTCTTTGGTCAGCGGCTTTGATGCGGGCAAGTCTTACCTCTTTCCGGCGCAGTTCAAGCGCGTATGCCGCGGCGGGCGGGATGCCTCGCTCTATTGCGGCGTTGAAGGAATCGGGCAGGGAAGAAATGTCCGCTTCGGGATAAAGCTCGGTGAATTCTCGCCAACCTGCGCTGATCTCGCGAGCGGTTCGCTCTGCGGTTTCAAGACGCGAACGCAATGCCTCAAGCTCGGAAAGAAGCGATGCTTTTTCGTCTTCTTCGGGTTCTTCGGGAAGATCTTCGGGAAGCTCTTCGGTCAGTTCAAGATCAAGATTCTCGTCCATCAGCGCTCTCCTTTCTGTGCGCCTCGGCAAGTGCGGCGCGGTCGGGTACGAGACCCTCGGGCAGTCTCTCAAGGTATTCCGCGAGAGTTATGTGTCCGCCGTCAAGCAGACGGTCAAGCACGCTTTGAGTTCCCGATGCAGAGTAGCGCGCCGAATCGCAGATGTCGATCTTTGCGCTGAGCATCAGAGAATGAAGCTTTGAGGGGAAAAACTTCGAGCAACCTTCGGGGGTGCGGAGCGGTCGGCCGTCGGGGCAGTATGCGAGAGTCATGTCCGCCCAGATGCAAGCCATCTGCTCGAGGCAGAGGTAGAGCTCGCTCTGAACTCTTTCGAGCGACTGCATAGATGCCTCGCGGAGCGCGAGGATCGCGCTGGTGTTGGTCGGATTGACGTTTCCGAGCGCGGTTTCGGTTGCGCCCGAAAGCTCCTTGGTCATTGTTACGGCGTTGTCGATCAGCTCAAGATAGCCTTCCTCGAGTCTGCCCGTGCCTACGACGGTGACGGCATCCGAAAGATTGCCTCCGCCAACAGCCGCGATAGCCTCACCGACCTCATTCGTCCATTCGGGAATGCGCGTGCGGTCATAGATGACCTTGGAAAACGCCGTGTCGGTCATATGCTTCATCACCATTGCATACGCGCGGTTGATGTATTTCTGATTTGCGATCATCGAGCTGACGGGCGATGAGCCGAAGAAGCAGTTCTTTGCCGACTGCCATGAAAAATGTGCGATCGGATAGAGCTTGCAGGGCGTGACCGCGCGGCGAATCAGACAGTTTCGCGTGGATTTTTCGAATACTACGTTTCCGTTTTCGCGGAAGAATTTGATCAGATAGGTCGCGCGGGCTTCATCGCCCTCATATTCGGGCTCAAATTTCGCAAGCTCGCCCGCACCTCTTTCAATAAATTCGCTGATGCCGTCGGGAATGATCTGCGAGATTTCTTTGGAGGTGGCTCCCGCTTCCTTTGCCTCGCGCTTTAGAGCCTCAACGCTTGATCTGCCCGAAATGATTATGTAATCCTGAGATTGAATATCGGGATTTGAGGTGTCTGCGGGGAAGATGCTGACGGAATCGAGTGCGGTGGTTGAAATATCACCGCGCCATCCGCCTCCTCCCTCGGAATCAGGATCCCAGGAGCAGTAGAGCAGACCGTCGCCCGTAATTGCGGCATCGTAGAGAAGACGGTAGATCAGACTTTGCAGACGCGAACGCTCCCATCGGTATGAGGCATTCTTCGTCAGAAGCTCGACGGCTTCGCTGATTGCCGCCGCTTCTGCGGAGTTTTCGGCGAAGGGGAGGTTTTCGTCCGAGTACGTGATCTTAACGTCGCCGACTGCGGCGGTCGAGACGAGGTAGTCAACGATACGGCTGATTACGTTAAATACGGGCTTTGGAAGCCCACCGCCGCCGCGCCACTGGTCTCCTCTGTAGAAACGTTCGTTTTCGTCAATGCGCGAGTAGAGCCCGATCTGCCTTTTGTAATTTCTGCCGGCTTCATATTGCCGCCAGGTCTTTTTTTGAGATTCGGTTATCATACTTTCTCCTTATTTTGCTGATAAAATGATGTTGTCAAGACGGATGGGCGAGAGACTCTCAATCGTATAGCGCAGCTTTTTGAAGCGCGGCAGTCTGAACCTCTCTTCGATCACACCTTCTGTCTTTTCGAATGTGAAGCTTACTTGCTCTCCATTCTCGTTTTCAAATCGGATACGTACTGTACCGGCGAAGCTTCCGCACATCAGAAGCGAGAGCGAATGCTTATCCTTCTCGGGACATCCGAAATCGAGAAAATGCGAGACGATGCGGCAGACGATCGAATGTTCTTCGCCGTCGTCGATATCCTTTTCGGTATTTCCGCATAGCAGATAGATTCTCTCACCGCGCGAAAATGCGGGATTTGATCCAAAGGTGAAGAGCTTTTCGGCGAAAATTCCGCTATAGAGTGTGAAAGTTTTCATTTCGGTGTTGTATACGATGACCTTTCCGTCTATGCTGTCTCCGTCCGAGATAAATATCATACCCATATGAGGCAGAGCGAGCATCGCGACGTTTTCGGCATCCTTGGGGATGAGGTCGGATACCGCTTCGGATATCAGCTCGGCACTGCATTCGTCACGGACCCCCGATGCGGAATGCCATTGAAACAGCTTGCCTCGGTAGTAGGATATCGGGTCGTTTTCGCAGTGTGCAAACGATGTGCCTGCCTCGGCGCCGATGGCTGAATTGAGCAAAAATAGCTTTGGTGTGAGGTAATCGGGATCCTTTTCCTTGCCCTCAAAATCTACGCACCAAGTGTCGGAATCGGTGAAGAGAAGCGCGCGGTCCTTGTGGTGCGCCATGCCCGTGATCGGCGAAGAAGAATTGCCGATGCGCAAAGCAGAGCCGTGCGGGAGATAGAGCGAAGATGAATCGGACGCGGTCTTCCTTGATTCTTCAAGCTCGGATGCGACGGGGATTCGTGAGCAAAGAAGCATCGGCGAGCCTTCGGGCAAATAGAGACAGAGCCGCTCACCGCCGCTGTTTGAAAACACGAAGGAACGCATACTTCCGGCAAGCTCGCTGCGCTTTGAAGCAGAGCCTTTCAAGGTCAGCCAGAAGGTGATGATCATTCCGTCTGCAAGGCCAACGTTTTTTGTGAAATCGACTCGGCTCCCATCAAGGACGATACCTGAAGTGTCAAGGTCTTTGACTTCTCCGTTGATCTCGACTCTGTCAAGGGACTCGGCTTCGAGTCCGAGGTCGAATACTGTGCAGGAATCCGCTGTCAGGTACGAAATGCGTATGCGGTCGGATGCGAGATTCAGGTTCTCAAAGATGGGACCGCGTTTTTCGGGATGCCATTCCTTGCCGTAGAGAGGGGCATAACCGTCGGTTTCCCTGAGTTCACCATCCTCGAGACAGTAAAGCTTTTGTGAATCGTGGGCGTACAGATTACCACCTAAGAAAAACAGTTCTCCATCTCCCGATGAGGTTCTGACTTTTCCGAGAATATTGGTTTCGCCGCTTTCGGTGTCGGTTTCGGTCAGCTCGTCGCCCGCAAGACAGTAGAAGGTTTTGCCCGCGGAGAGTACTGCGCGGATGGGCGCCGACATCGACATGATCTCGCGGTAACCGCTTCGCGTCGAAAGCGATCCGTCGGAGTTCGTGTCAAGATTTGAGACAAAAGCCAAGCTGTCGCTTGGTCTGCGGCTTCTTCCGTCGATGCCCCCGAAGCCGTCCTCACATCCGCGCTCAACGCCGCGGGCGTTTTTGAATTTGATCGATGCCATTCTTTTTCCTTTCTTTTGAATTTTCCTTTTTGACAGGGTACAGACGTATTTTTTAGTCAAAAAAGGATTCGGATGATTTTTTGCGGAATCTGAATTTGTACTCTTCCCTGGGTGGCAGTTCGCTTTCGGCAGAGAATCGGCTCATAAGAGCGTACCTGAGAGCCTCGGGCGAATGCGTGACAGAGTGCGGCTCGCCCGCGGCGTCTTCGGTTCTTGTCTTATCGAAGAGAAGTGCGGGCAGACAGCGGATCAGCTCGGGGCATCGGCGGCTGATCAGAAGTCCCGGTTTGCCGTCGGGGCGGTCGGCGAGATATTCGCGCATCAGTCTCCAACCGGGAATGCGCCTGTCGTCGGCGGGACGCATCGGGGGCATTCCATCGACCGATTGCATGATCTCAAATCCGCTCCGTCCGCTGTCCTGACGGCGGTTCCAAAGGTCGGGCGATGCGACGGCAAATTCAATGTTTTTGCCTCGGCAGAGGTCGGCGACCTTTGCGGCGGCTTCTCCGAGAGTCAGTCCCGGTGCGCAGAATTCGTCGGTGACGTAGATCCTGCCGCAGGAGTCGCAAATACAGATGTAGGCGGCGAGCATATCAAAACCGTAGTCGAAGGCGACAACGCTGTGGCTTGCGCGCGGGATGGCGTCATCGGCGCAAACGTGGCGCGCGGTATCGAATTCGGTGAAGAACTGACCCTCGAAAATATCCCATTTGCCGTAGAGCCACGCGTCACGGAGTCTCGGCGGCAGGGTCTCAAGCCTTCGCACGTAGTCGGGATCGGCGCGGGTGAGAATGCCGTTGTCAAAAACCGTGGCGGGGATGAAGGCGTAATCGTCGGGATTTTCGCCGAGGCGGTAATCGCGGTCAATAAAAAGTCTTTTGACCCACGAATGTCCGACGCCTCCGGGATTACAGGTGAGGTAGATACGCCTCGGGACTTCCCGAGTGCCTCGCAGACAGGCCTTGAAGATAGTAAACTGATATTCGCTCAGTTGCGTTGCCTCGTCGATGGCTATGATGTCGTATTCCTGACCCTGATAGCGGAGGGCGTCGCGCTCGGCGGCGCAGTAACCGAAGATTATACGGCTTCCGTTTTCGAGAGTGAGCTCGCGGTCGCGCTCACTGTATGAGAGTATCGCGCCGTATTCCGCAAGAAGCGGCGCGAGATGGTTTGAGCGGAGCTCTGGGAGCGTCCGCCTTACGAGCAGACAGCGAAGGCCCGGGTACCGCAGACACATGAGGATGAGCTTGCGCCGAAGCGCCCATGATTTTCCCCCTCCGCGCGCTCCGCCGTACGCGATGTACTTGGCTTTGCAAGTGAAAAACTCACGTTGGCGTGCGTTTGGAGCACCGGGGATATGAAGAGCGCGCTCGGGCGCATCAGACACCGTCTTCGAATGCGTCATGATCGAAGATCAGGCGTAGCTGACCCGAATCGGTGACCGACCTTTCCTCGTGTCTTTCCTCCAGGTAACCGAGACGGTGTTTCAGATAGATAGAAAGGATCGTGGCGGTCATCTGCGAGTTGAGCGCTTCATCCTCAAGTGCGGCGCAGATTGCGCCGTGGATCTCGGGGCGTGTCGACTTCAGCCGATCGAAATCGGAAAGAGTCACGCCGAGAAATCTGCAAAAGCCTGCGACATTCGGTATTCTGCCCGCACTTTTCGGGTTGCCTCCGCACTCCTGTCGGCAGTGAAGGATGTATTTGCCGAATTCGGTATCAATCCTTTCCTCGTCTGCCAGAAGCTCGAGCGCGGTGCGGCTTGGTGTATTTGGCGGTAGCGTGTCGTTTGCGGACATCTTTACCTCGCTTTCCCGTCTGTACCGTAATCATTTTACAGCGAATTGAAGTCTCAAAACGATACCCACAGTCGAGCGGAGTCTCCAAAGTCTCACGAGTTTTGAATTTTTGCATAAAAAAAGACCGATCTTTCGATCGGTCAGATAAATTATTTATTTAAAATGAAAATTTCCGCCCAAAAGGGCGGAAATTTACCTTCAACTAGCAACTAACAACTAATAACTAGCAACTTTATTCTTCAATTCCCATCATCGCCATAAGTCTCTTGTTAAACTCCTCCGCGGTATTATAACCCATCTTTTTCTGACGGTTATTCATTGCGGCGATCTCGAGGATGATGGCGAGGTTTCGTCCGGGACGTACGGGGATGGTGAGCGAGGGCAGGTCGATTCCGAGTATGTTGATCGTCTGCTCATCAAGTCCGAGGCGGTCATACATCTTGCCCTGAACCCAGGATTCAAGATTGATGACAAGGTCGATCTTTTCGGTGTCCTTGACGGCACTTATACCGTAAAGTCTCTTGACGTCGATTATACCGATTCCGCGGAGCTCAACGTAGTGGCGCAGAATTTCGGGTGCCTGTCCGACGAGAGCCTTCTTTGATACGCGCTTGATCTCAACCGCGTCGTCCGCGATAAGTCTGTGTCCTCTCTTGACAAGCTCGATTGCGGTTTCGGATTTACCGACTCCGCTGTCGCCGAGTATCAGTATACCTTCGCCGTAAACCTCAACGAGTACGCCGTGGCGAGTGATGCAGGGCGCAAGATGAACGTTGAGTGACGCGAAGAGTGCCGCCATCGTTGCGGATGTCAGCTCCTCGGTCGAGAGAAGCGGAACTCCGTATTCTTTGCAGTATTTGATCAGTTCTTCGGGTGCCGGATTGCCCGAAGTCATCATAATAACGACAGGCTTTTTTGCCACAAAAGCACGAATACGTTCATCGCGCTCTTCGGCATTCATATTTGAAAGGTAGTTGTACTCTGCGATTCCGATAAGCTGGATACGCGATTCCTCAAAAATATCGAGAAAACCCGAAAGTGCAAGTCCGGGGCGGTCTACCTCGGGCGCGGTGACGAATATTTCTTCGGGCTCGCGGGGGAGATATATAGTTTCAAGCTTGAATTCCTTTATAAGCGAGGAGAGCGGTATTCTGTTCTTTTCTTCCATGACAAATGTCCTCTCTGATATTCATTATATATAGTATACCATATAATTGGCTCGGTTGCAAACCTTTTTGTGAAATTTTTTTGAGAATTTTAGAATATTCATATGGGCGACACAAAAATATGGTATTATTAAATGAAGTAATATCTCAACAGGAGACTTATAATATGAAGACAAAAATGATAAAGAGACTTTCTCTTGCGCTTGCGGTACTGATGCTTATCGGCGCATGCCTTACTTCCTGCGGTGTTCAGCCGATAAAGAGCACCGAAGAGGAAGCTAAGATCATCGGTAAGATCGGCAAATATGAGGTGAGATACGAGGAGCTTCGCTATATCGTTCTCAATCACAAGGTTGATATGGCTCTCGAATTCGGAGAGAATATCTGGACCGAGAAGGCAGAGGAGTACGAGGCTGAGCTTATCAAGAGAGTAAACGATACTGTTGTCAGCGACTATTATGCCCTTCAGGCTATGGCTGATTACTATTACGTTGCCGGCGGTGCCGAGGGTATGATGAACGAGGAGCCCATCCGTGATGCCGTTCAGGAGACTGTTGAGCTTGCTGTCGATGAAGCAGGAAGCAAAAATAAGTACAAGAAGATGCTTGCGGATCAGTATCTGACCGACCATCTTTTCCGTTTCTATTGCTCGCTTGAGGAATGCGCTACCGAGCTTTTCTACATCCTTTCGCAGGACCTTGGAATAATCGACGGCAGCGAGGAGCACATCAACGAATTTATTGATTCCGGTAAGTTTATCCGTACCAATCATATCTTCCTCAAGGGTGTTACCGAGGAAAATCTTGAGCTTGCAAATACGCTCCTTGCGCAGCTTAAGGAATGCGACAGAGACAAACGCGAGCTTGAGCTTATCATGCTCAAGGGTATCCATTGCTCGGATTACACCATGACGACCCGCCACGGCAAGTATTTTGCAAGACATACCTCGGATTACAGCGATGAATACGAGCTTGCGGCGTTTGAGCTTGGCGTTGGAAGCCTCAGCGATATCGTAAAGACTCCTGAAGGATACTATATCATTCTTCGCCTCGAGCTCGAAGAGGATTATATCAAACAGAACTACGAGGATTTCAGAGCTGACATTATGGGCTCGGAATTCAATGAGAATCTTGCCGAGTTCAAGAAGGATCTCACCTTTGAACTCAACGATTACGGAAAAACGATCAAGTATCTGGAGATTGAATAAATGAGTACAGTAAGCGGCGGAAGGCGCAGAGCCTTCAGAAGCCGTCATCATACCCCGATGGGGAAGGGCGGAAAGCTTGCGGTGATATTTGTTACTCTCGCGCTTTTGCTTTTCGTTTTTGCCGTTATGCTTGGCAATTACCTCCGCGGACTCGCAGAGGATATAATCGAGGATACGACGGTGCCTTCCTCCACGGAGTCGGAGGTTTATTACGCCAACCCGCCCGAAAACGTTATCGCACGCGGCATTCTGTTCGGCAAGGACTATTCCGCGGTTGATGAAACCGAAGCCGAAACCGCGGATGAAACTTCCGTGGAAACCGATTCGGAGGTTATCGAAGAAGACCCCGTGAAGTTTGATTCGGTATCGGTAAGCCTCCGTAAAAAGGACCGTGACAGCGGCGAGATGCTTCTTGCATATTCCTCGGGCGTCAGCCTTGAATACTCGATCGACGTTGTGGGTACTTGCGACCTTTATGAAGGACTCGGACTCATCAAGGAAAATTGGGGCGAACGCACGAAGGTTTGCGGAATTTTTGAGGTGGATTACCCGAACCGCTCGGAGGAGACCCGCGGAATTATGCGAGCATATGAGATCGCTCTGATCTGCGAGCTTGTTGACGCGGGATTTGACGAGATCATGCTTATCGGTTTTTCGGGAGATTCCGAAGAAGGACTCTCCTTTATCTCGGATATTTACGAGCAGAAGGGAAGAGGCACCGCTATCGGAATTGCTTTTTCATTTGATTTCCTCATCTCCGAGGAAGCAAAGGATACTGTCGACAGCGTTGCCAAGAAATGCGGATTTCTCGCTCTTGACCTCAGCTCTGCGGAAGTTCCCGTGCTGATGAGTGCGGAGTCGCTGATCTCGGACAGAGTTTCGCGTACGCTCGATATCTGCCGCGAGTATTCGATCCGTGTGCTCCTCGGTTGCGGAAGCGCACCCGACACCGAATCCCAGACCCGCGCAGCTATGTCTACGGGAGCCAAAAACATTATGACGGCACTCGGTATTGAAAGAGAATAAACGAAGGACGGTTCATTTTTCGATGAACCGCCCTTTTTACTATTGACATTCGTCGCATTTTGTTGTAAAATATATAATAGTATAATATGTCCTTGATGGAGAAAGAAATGTCAAAGGTAATTAAGAGAAAGAAAAAAACGGGTAAGGCGCTGCTTGCCATCGCGCTGACGCTTGCGCTTACCGCTGTCATACTTCTCGGTGCTCTCGCGGGTGCCGCCTTTGTCATTGCAAAGGGACCCGCAAAAAGCGAGTCTGCGCGCCTTTGCGCAACTTTTGCCGAAAAACGCTTCCCGCTTGCAGGACTTTTCTTCAGCGCAGACGAGCTTGAGCGCTCCACCTTCTATATGCCTCCCGCACTTACCGAGTCGGATATCGAGCCGAGCGGAGCTTACAACAGCGCCATTTATTACGTTGATGACGTATCGAACGCATGGGATGCCGTGGTGATCACGGGTATTTCTCCCGATTCGCTGTCTCTTACCGAGACCGACAGCGCCTACGCGGGCGGTAAATACTCATTCGGACTTGGCGGTGATCTTGATGCTTTTCTGATCGGCGATTACCTCACCTACCGCGGTGCTGATGGCGAGATTTACTGCTTCTGCGCTATGGGCGATGACGGAGTCCTCGATATCGGCGCGATGACGGCGTACGATGCGGCAAATTCGGGTTACGTATGGGGACTCGAGGCTGACCGCGTGCTTGTCCGTGATTCCGCACCCGCTGAAGACCTCGGCGGTGGATATGCCTCCCGCGCGGCTATCGGCCAGGCGGCTGACGGCTCTATCATCCTTATTTTCGCAAACGACCGCGGATTCTATCCGTCGGGTATCACATATTCCGAGCTTGCTTCGCTGATGTACGAATACGGCGCGGTCAACGCCGCCGCATTCAGAGCCGAGGGCGGATTTTATGCCGACGGCATCGGTCAGCTCGGTGAAAAGAGCGCAAGCTCCTTCGCTATTACCGTGAAGGGAGGTGCCAAGTGATGTCGGAAAACAGAAACGAACTCCCGAAGAACCTTCCTGAGGATATCGGGCGCGATAAGAATATTGTTTCGATGTCCGAGACTGCAGGCGAACGCGGTGACGTAATGTCAAAGATCGGCATCGGACTTGACGCGCATTTCGAGGGCGGTGAACGCCGCCGTCATCCCAAGTCGCACGGACTTCTCAAAGGTCTCCTCGCTTATTTCAGTGCCGCACTCCTCATTATCGGCATACTTATCGTGGTCTCATGGCGCTTTGCCGAGATCCGCGAGGGAAGCCGAGCAGAGCTTTTCGTAGATAATTTCATCGCCGAAAGCGATATTTCCGCTTGGCAACAGCAGCTCAGACTGAACCTGCCGAAGACGTATCCCGAGTACGAAGACGCATCAAAACTCGCGTATGACGTCCTCTCACCCGCGCTTGAACTCGGCAAGATCACGTATCTGCGCCGCACGTCTCCGTCGGCTGAAGGCTATCCCGTTTTTGAACTCTTCTCGGACGGCGAGCATTTCGCCGCGCTCGTGATCAAGGATACCTCGATAGGACTTTTCTCGATGGGCGAATGGGAGATCGAGCGCATCGAATTTGACGTTGAGTATTTCGATAACGTAGATTTTCCCGAATACCGCATCATCCTCCCCGCGGGCGCGTCGCTCACCGTGAACGGTGCCGCGATTGATCCCATATTCAAGGAGAAATACAGCGTTGCCTACCCCGCGCTTTCGATCGCGGAGAAAGGCCATGACGTTGCTCCCTGCGACCTCTATATTTTCAACGACGTCTATTTCCTTCCCGAACTCGGCGCGTCTCTTGACGGAGTAAGCCTCGAGCTTGCCGAGAGCAATGGAAACGAATTCTTCTTCTATTATCCCGAGGATTCAACACGTGTTGTCAACGTGATCGTTCCCGTCGGAGTTGACGCGTACGTCAGCGGCATTCTTCTGACCGAGGAATGGGCGAGACGGAGCGAGATCGACGGGGAGCTCGGACAGCTTGACGACGGTGGAACGGGTACTCTCCCGCGCCTCAGCGTCTGGACAGTCGAAAATATCTTCGGTGAGGTTGAGGTCGAGGCGAAGATCGGTGATAGACAGGTCGATCTGCTTTCAAACGACAACGGAACATATAAGTTTGCCACCCCCGATGAGTGCAAGTACACTCTGACCGTGATCCTTCCCGCGGGCGCTGAGCTTTTCGTAAACGGCAAGGCTATCGCGTCGGATAAGAAGGAAGCAGGCGGTGCGAGTGCCGAGGATATCGCATACGGCTTTACCGCGCTTGGCAGATATGAGGTCTCCGAGCTTGGAGTTATCGAAGGCGGAGTTCCGAATTTCGATAAGTATATTCTGACGGGATATCTCGCAGAGCCTAATATCACCGCGAAGATGGGAGACACCGAGCTTCCGCTTGCGGGCAAGAGCCTTGACGGCTATAGTCTCCGCGCAGAATTCGACTTCAGCGCGGGCGACACATTCGACGCCGAGCGTATAGCGGCGGCAGAGAAGTTTGCCGAGGCATATATCGCCTACATCTGCGGCGGCGGCGCGTGGAATGATCCCGCAAACGAAAAGGCGTTCAATGAGAACTACAATGCGCTCAAAGCGCAGATGATCGAGGGCACGGCGGGCTACGTCGGCGTTATGGAATCCTACCGCGAGGTCAATATGATGCCGAAATACGACTCCTTCAAGGTCGATTCAAAGGATGTGACAAACCTTGTCGCGTATACAGAAAAGAGCCTTTCCTGCCGCGTGGATTTCAGCGTGACACGCACACGTACCGTTGACGGCACGGAGCAGACCGACACTCTCTCGGGAAGCATCAGCGTCCTGCAGGTGCTCTATAAAGGCGAGTGGAGAGTGTGGAGCTTTGTGTATGCACCGACAGTGGCGGAGTGAATGCAATCGCGCAAGCGCGAATGGTTATCGCCTGCGGCGAATGGTTATCTGCTTCGCAGAGTGATGATTTGCCCTATGGGCAAAATGAAGGTAATTTTTCGCTTTGCGAAAAATATTTGATTGTATAACTTGAACAAAAACGAATAATCAAAATTGTGCAACAGTACAAAAAGCAAGTTGGGATTAGAAAAATCTTGACTTGCTTTTTTCTTTATGGTAAAATAAAATTAGGGGAATAGCACGTAAATCTCAAATTTTTTATATTTTTTCGCAAAAACCTGAAACCAAATCGCCTTTTTGGGTTACTTGATAAGTGAAGTGCAAAATTTGCAATACACTCAATTTGAAATTCTCTAAAGACAACAGAAAAGGAGGTAACGTCTATGAAAAAATTATTGTCAACCATCCTCGTCCTCGCCTTTGTTTTGGCTGCCTTGAGCACGCTTACACCGTTGACCTCGGCAAAATCCGCAACGATCAGCGAGAGCGAAGCGGAAAGACTTGTTGATGCGGCTTACGATGCATATTATATTTTCAACAATTACGAGGATTTATTCTATTGCGAAGAAGATGCTCCGTGGCCTACACAGAAATTGACGCGCAAGGATGATGCCACCGGCAGACGAATGGATTATATGGAAGTTTTGGATTCCGTTCTGCCGGGCGATTCTTACGAAGGATTCTTAAAATATGCGGATTCGATCTTCACTCCCGAGGTCAGCGTGAAATTTACGAGTCAGTCCTATGAGTACAATGATTTCCCATTGTTTATCGAAGAGAACGGTGTGCGTTACGTTGCCTTATCGAGTATCGTTGCCAATCCGGAATATAATCATTTTATGTATGATAAACCCGATAATAACGTTATTATAACCGAAGGCGACGAAAAATCCGCGAAGGCGAAGGTGTACTGTGATATAATTACGTTTATACCGATCACGGATAGCAGCTATAGTCTGCAAAAAGACTATTCCGAGGTTGAATGTCTGTTTGAAAAAACACCGAACGGCTGGAGAATCGCAGAGTCGCCACTTGCTTCAATGTTTATGACTTACGGAAAGATCGAACACGAACCCTATTCGGGCGATCACGAAAATCTGAGATTTTTTGAATATCTGTTTTTTGATGCGATGAAGTTTTACGGTCAGATCCGAAGTTCCATGCCGTATGATGAAAACGAATACATTACTCCGTTCGGAGAAGATTTCGGAAACTCTCGGTTCGGTGAGAAGTTTGCAAGATATTACCTGGTAAAAGAAAATGAACTTCCAGGAGGTTCTTATGAAGGACTTGTCGAAGAAAGTAAAAAGTATTTTTCCGATGCAGCGGCGGAGAGAATTTTGACTCATTATGCCAGCGAGGAAAATATGCCCATCTTTTACGTTCAGGACGGCAAAAGATACGCTTGCTTCGAGTCAAAGTATCCGGGCTATTTCGGTGGCGATAGTATTTCTTATCTGAACAAGGGAGGTAATTGGGGAAGACCTACCATCGACGACCTCGTTATCACCGGAGATCGCGCTATCGGAAAGGTGATATACCATTCTTCTTATGAAGATCATCCCAAAGAAATGGGGTATACTTTATATGCATTGGCAGTTGCTTTCGTTAAAACCGAACGCGGCTGGGTGGTCGATGACTGTGAGGAACTGCGAGTGCAAACCGCCAGAACCGCTCCGAATCGGGATTATAGCGAATACGTTGTCAAGGATAAGAGCGTTTATGAAAAATACGGAGTAGGACTGCCCCCGCATATTGATTTTGAGTCTCCCGCAACGGGCGACAGTGCATTCGACACCATCGCCGTCTGCCTCGGCGGAATGGCTATCGTGATGTCGGTTCTCTGCCTTTTCCGCAGAAAAAGAGAATATTAATTTGAATTTACCACAAAGAAAGGACGGTAAAACAATGAAAAAGTTTTTATCAATCATTTTAACACTCACCTTCTGCATTGCCGCCTTTTCGGCAATTGCGCCGAGTGCTTCGGCAGAGAGCGGTACGATCACGGAAGCCGAGATCGTTGATCTTATCGAGCGAGCGTGGAATTTCTATCTCGCGGCGGTAAGAGGTCACGTTTCGGGCGGTCTTGAGGATTCTTCGCAAGAAATAAAGGTTGATATTAGCGGAAAAGCAGAGGTTAGCTATTACCGTGTTTATGAAGAAAGACTCCCCGGTGGTTCTTACGAGGGAATGAAAAAGGTTGCCGAGAGCATTTATTACGGTGATTATTTGTCCGAACAGATGTATAAATACCCAACTTATTCATCGGACTACAGATGGATTCCCAACTATTACGTTGATAAGGACGGTGTCGTATATACTTCAATTCAAGTTGTGGATTATGAATTTGTTTCCTTATACGGATACGAAGTTTCGAGTGAGGAAAACGCCGAAGACAGAGTGTCCGCAGACTCAATCGAGATCAAATTCATCGGTGGCAACGCAGACAGTGCCTCGGCATATGTCAGATGCAATGTCGGAACAAAGGGAGAAGACATAAATCACTATTGGATAAGATGCGATTATAAGCGCGCGGATGACGGTTGGCGTATTTCTGGCGGACCGTTTGTTGGTATGTTGAGATATAACGATTTCAATATGCTTGACGAGTGGGAAAGAGAACTTGTTATATATGACGGCATTTTTGCTGTCAAAGACAATGATCCCGATCATTTGAGCGACGACGAGGCTGTTCGGCTTCTGCAAAAGGCGTTCTTGATCTACTGTCAGGCAAATGATAGGCTTCCGTATTTGAGCGGTTCTTCATCGGAAGATGAGTTTTACTACAATGATGGTGATATAAGATCGGCTTACTATGTTTTGCTTGATCCGACTATGCTTTACGGCGGTTCTATGGAGGCGTTCCGTGCCGCTGTAGATGAAGTTTACACCGAAAAGGCGGCAGAAAAGGTTTATACCGCCTATTGTTGGTCGGATTGTCCGCTGTTTATCCAGCGTGACGGAAAAACCTACGTCGCCTGGGGCGACGCGCAGAGAGATGCATTTACTTTGTCGTTCGAGGAAAATAACGATTACGATTTCACCGTACTCGAAAGAACCCCCGATAAGATCACGGCGAGGATCAAAGCTTGGCTTTCGATTTACGAGGACTACGGTTTCCACGCCGAAGGATATATAAACTGCGTTTTCGTTAAAACCGCAGACGGCTGGAAGATAGATGATTGCGGTTATACCGATATGATGACGTCTATCGCGTTTGATAATTATACGCTCGTTGATTCTCCCGCCACCGGCGACAACGCATTCGATGCAATCGCAATCTGCCTCGGCGGAATGGCTATTGTGATGTCGGTACTCTGCCTCGTCCGCAGAAAAAGAGAATTTTAATTTGAATTTACCACAAAGAAAGGACGGTAAAACAATGAAAAAGTTTTTATCAATCATTTTAGCCCTCACCTTCTGCCTTGCCGCCTTTTCGGCAATGGTTCCGATGATTTCTGCAAAGTCCGAAACGATCAGCCAGAGCGAAGCTAAGGAACTGATAGTAAAGGCTTATGATTTTTGCATAAACGTCAGAGCGGGCAGGGCTGATATTCTTGAAAGATCGAAAGAGATTGAGATCGTGTATGGCGAGAATGTTTGGGAAAAAGAGCTTTACTGGCAGGTCAAAGAAGAAAATCTTCCCGGCGGCTCGTATGAGAAAATGTGCGAATACGTTGAGACAATCTATACCAAAGAGATTGCTCCAAAGGCTTATGCTTACAAGTGGTCGTACATGGTGCTTCCGAGTGACGGAATGTGGGATGAATTGCAATCCTTCTTTTACAGAAATGAAGAAGGTCTTTTATATGCTGACACAAGCCACCTCAGTTATCGCGGTGTGAATCTGTTTCCCGATGCGGAAAACGTTCAAATTGATATAGTATCGGGAGATTCAAAAACGGCAAAAGCCAACGTACATGTAAAATTCTTTTACGTAGACGGCCCGCGCGCATATAATTATGATATTGTTGAGTGCCGGTTTGAAAATACCGCAGACGGCTGGAGGATCGCTGAATCCGAATACAGCTTGGCATTGGCAACCGAAGCGGGGTATCTTGAAGATTACCGCGCGAAAAATCCCGATGCACCGAATCCTTCGGGCGGCAAGCTTTTGCTACCTGATGCAAGAGAAATGATACTTGGCGTTGTCGGTGAATATACATATGTATATAATTACCTTGCACAGGTAAGAAATGAGATGTCGGACACAAGCACAGGTGATAAATATGACACGATCGTCAAAGAGGTTTCTTACCCTGACGGAAGTGTTCGCGAGATTCAGTATGTGAGATTGTCAGACCTAAGGTATGGATTTTCTCAATATTCACTCATTGATTATTGCACCGATCAGGTGTCCGAAAGACTTTGGGGAAAGGTTCGCGGAGATGAAGCAGTCGATATGTTTATCGAACAGGGATTCTTGGATTTTGTTGCGATCCCAAACCACGTATATGAATTTCCTTTCATCTTTGACCCGGACAATCTTGTGATCGAAATAATCGAATCAACGGATCGAGAAGCCACCGCGATAGTTTATATTGAGATGAAGGACGGTGGAGAAACAGTCACCACACCTATTGAGTGCAAGTTCGAAAAACTATACGGCAACAGCTGGTATCTTGCAGACTCACCTATTATTGATCTGTTGATTTCTGTAAAAAGCGAAGATTTCACTCAATTGGATGCAAAGGCTCTCGTTTATGCGGCGGTGGCGTCGAGGGAGAAGCTATCAAATAATTATTATAAAAATTATATGAATTACGCCCAAACTCCCGAGGATCTTGGCTATGATCACGATTGGCTCGAGCTCTGGGTCCCGGTTGATGGAAAGGAATACGGTAACGATGAACTTTATCTAACCTTGATGGAGCATTTGCTCCCCGGCGGTTCATATGAAGGTTTCCTTGATGATACTCATGGCATTTTTACTGAATCAGTTGCTGAGCGCTATTGCTCGGAGTATTATTACAATAATAATTTAGAGCTTTTTATTATGGATGAACACTACGGCTATAGGTTTATTAATGCACATGACACGATGGTACACCTCGGATTTTATTACGTTCCCGAGAACGGAGTAGTTAAACTTACCGAGGTAACTGAAGACCGCGCGAAAGCTTTGGTCTACTGTCAAAAAGCAATCGAACCGGAAAATATTGATATAGTTGTTGAATGTATTTTCGAAAAGACCGATAATGGTTGGCGTATTGCTGAGTCCGATTTTGCCGATATGTTATGCTCTTACAGTGATTATAGCTATACTGTTTGCGAAGCACCCTCAACCGGTGACAATGCGTTTGACACAATCGCCGTCTGCTTCGGCGGAATGGCTATTGTGATGTCGGTGATCTGTCTTGTTCGCAAGAGAAGGGAAGAATAATTATTATTACAAAAAAGCAAGTCTTTTCGGCTTGCTTTTTGTAATAGCAATATTTGTCTTATACATACCCATAATTGACTTGCTAAAATGCGATTTTTGTCCTATAATGATATATGTATAGGTATGTTATACCAAAATCCATGAAAATGTGAGGCAAAACTATGAGCGAAGTTAAAAACGTACAGAAAACAGGCTGCGCCGTCATCGGCTACGGCGGAATGGGCGGCTGGCACACCAGATATATCCTCGAGAGCGACGTCGCGTACCTTTGCGGTATCTACGACATCAATCCCGTGAAGGTCGAGCTTGCAAAGGAAAACGGCATCCGCGCGTATGAGTCCCTTGAGGAGCTCCTCGCGGATGACGAGATCAAGTTCGTCACCATCGCAACTCCCAATGAGGTTCACGCAGAGATCGCCATCAAGGCTCTTCGTGCGGGCAAGCACGTTATCACCGAAAAGCCCGTAGTTCTCAACTCGAAGGAGCTTGAGGAGGTCATCGCCGTTGCCAACGAGTGCGGCAGGCTTTTCACCGTTCATCAGAATCGCCGTTGGGATATCGACTTCCGTATGATGCGCGAGACCTACCTTTCGGGCAAGCTCGGCAAGGTCTTTTCTTGCGAATCGAGAATCCACGG
>JAGBYM010000025.1 GCA_017628755.1 Clostridia bacterium
AGGTTAAATCCCGAGCCGAAAGGCTCGGGATTTTTCTATTAACTCTAATAAAATAATAATGTACAATTCCATCTCATACATTTTGTATGTTTTACAAAATCATTCGGTTGAAATTAATATTTTGTTCAAACACCTTGACAATGCATACGTTTTATGTTAAAATAAAATGTCTCAAAATGAGAACATCTTCATTTGGAAAGGAAAAAAGACATGAAAAAAGCGCTTTCTATTATCCTCTCCCTCTGCATGATCCTTGCGATCTGCTCCTTCTCTGTATCCGCAGCTCCCGAAGGAACTGCTATTACCGATGAAGCCGGCTTCCTCGCTATGGCGGCAGACGGAACCTACTACCTCGCAAATGACATTACCATCACCAAGTCCTATGAGGCTACTTTCACAGGCACCCTCGACGGTAACGGCAAGACCGTGACCGTTTCGGCTCCTATGTTCGTAAACTTCGCAGGCACCGCAAAGAACTTCACCATCGCAGGTGCAGTTACCGTTGCAGAAGGCCATGCGGGCGCACTCGCAAATGACTCCCTCGGCGGAACCGCAGTTGTTCTTGAGAACATCATCAACAATGCTGCAGTAACCGGTCCTGATGTTACCGGCGGTCTTATCGGTCAGTTCGGTGCTAAGGGCGCGGCAAACGGCATCTCCCTCACCGTTACCGGCTGTGTTAACAACGCAACCGTTACCGGCGTACAGCAGACCGGCGGTCTTGTCGGCTACGGCTTCTTCAACACCGGCGACGACCTTGCTACCGAAGCAGGCGCAACCTTCACCGCTTGTGTAAACAACGGCGCGGTTTCCTCTACCCTCGGTCACACCGGCGGTATTCTCGGACGTTCTGCATACTCCAAGAATATGGTATTTACCAAGTGCATTAACAACGGCGCTATCTGCGGCGGTCACAACACCGGCGGTATCTTCGGACACGCTACCTCTTCGGTTACCTATATGACCTACTGCCAGAACAACGGCACCATCACCAACGTTGATGCTCCCGCTACCGATTCCGTATACGCAGGCGGTCTTATCGGCTACGGTCAGGGCACCAAGGCTGAGACCCTCACCGCAGGCGACGGCTACTATGCAAACAAGATCGAATTCTGCATCAACACCGGCGACGTAATCGGCGCTTACCGTGCAGGCGGTATCGCAGCTTCCAGCGGAGCTTCCGGAGCATTCGGTCTTTCCCTTATCAACTACTGTATCAACACCGGTGACATCACCTCCAGAGGTCTTGGTACTTCCGCAGCTGCTAACGCTGCAGGCGGTATCCAGGGCTACGGCTACGGCTCCGGTACCAAGGAATACGCTTACGTCACCAACTGCATTACCACCGGTAACGTAGAATCCAAGGGCGCTGAAAAGGGCGTTGCTTCCTACTTCCTCGGCTACATCAGCTCCAAGTACGCTGTTGTTAAGGACAACACCGCTACCGGAACTCTTACCAGCGCATGCGGCAACACCTTCGCACTCTGCTGGAACAATGCCGCTGAGTTCGCTCCCGAAAACATCACCGGCAACTCTCTCCCCGCAGGCAGCACCTACGCTCTCACCTATGAGAACGCGATCGTTGATAAAGCATACGAAGTAGGCGCAACCGATGAGGCTGCTCTTACAAGCGGTGCGGCTGTTTACGCTATCAACCAGGCAGCAGGTCAGGAAGTTGTTTACATGACTGTTGACGGAACCTTCAATCCTACCGTTATCGCGGCTGAAGACGGCTCCAACAGCATCGTAAAGAACGCTGACGGCACCTACGGCAACCCCGTAAAGGAACCCGAAACCACCGAGCCCGCTCCCGAGACCACTGAGCCTTCTCAGGGTCCCGCAACCGGTGACTCCTTCGTGATCTTCGCGGTCATCGCAGCTATCTCCGTCCTCGGTGTAGCAGTTGTTGCTAAGAGACGCGAAAATTAAATTATTAGTTGCTAATTAAAGGTTAAATTCCGAGCCGAAAGGCTCGGAATTTTTCTGTTAATTATAAACTGTTATTGTCATTTTGCACAAAATCCGACACACAGATTTGTTCAAAACAGATATTTTCATTCATAAAATACACATTTACTTGACATTTTCGATTAATTGTGTTAAAATTAATCATCCAAACTTTTACTATGAAAGGATACTACCATGAAAAAGGTCATTACAACCCTTCTGGCACTCTGCATGATTCTCTCGATCTGCTCGTTCCAGATCTCCGCCGATACTGTCGGCACACCTATCACAAACGAGGCTGAATTCCTTGCAATGAAGGAAGACGGCTACTACTACCTCGCAAATGACATCACCGTAACTAAGTCTTATGAACAGTTGTTCACCGGCGTATTCGACGGTAACGGCAAGACTGTAACCGTAACCGGCGAGCCTATGTTCTGGGAATTCTGCGGTAAGGCAAAGGACCTCACCATCAACGGTGAGATCGTTGCTGACCACGCTAAGGACAACGGCTACTGGGCACGCGGCGCATTCGCTTGTATGGTTTCCGGCGAAGGCACCATTACTCTCTACAACATAACCAACAACGCTAACGTAACCGGCTTTGCTACTCAGGATGCTGCATACTCCCTCCTTGGCAACGCTTACACCGGCGGTATCATCGGTGCGCTCGACAACAAGTCTGTTGGTACTGAAGCATCCATCGAGATCATCAACTGTGTAAACAACGGTAACGTTACCGGCTGGCACTGCACCGGCGGTATCACCGGTATCCTCTACGTTAACGACTCCTCTTACACCGGACTTACCTGCGTTGTTACCAACTGTACCAACAACGGTTCTATCAACAGCCTTAACCAGTATGCCGGCGGTATCGTAGGCCGTGTATACTATGCTCTCGACGCTAAGTTCACCGGCTGTATCAACAACGGTGCAATCACCGGTTACAGCAACATCGGCGGTATCATCGGTCACACCACCGCTTCCAGCGCTATCATCAGCGTCTGCCAGAACAACGGTGAGATCGCAACCACCACTGACGAAGCTTCCTCTGCATACGCAGGCGGTATCATCGGTTACGCTCAGGGTACCAATGACCCCAACCACTCCGCTGACTACGGCGAGATGGCAAGCCGCATCGAATTCTGTATCAACACCGGTAACGTTTCCAGTATGCGTAGAACCGGCGGTATCGTAGGTTCTTCCGGCGGCGACAGCGCATACGGTATCACATACGTTGATTACTGCATTAACACCGGTAACGTTACCAACTACGGTACCGTAAACGGTTCTCACGCACAGGGTTGCGCAGGCGGTATCCAGGGTTACGGATACGGCTCCAAGTCCAAGCCTCAGTACACCATCATGTCCAACTGTATCTCTACCGGTAACGTTGAATCCCGTAACGCTGAGTACGGTATCGCAGCTTACCTCCTTGGCTACATCAGCTCCGATCTCGCTATCCTTAAAAACAACCGCGCTTCCGGTCTTCTTGTCTCCGGCGCAAACAAGACTTACTGCTTCGGTTGGAATAACAACGCTCTCGGTTACTCCGATGAGTCTACCGGCAACCTCTTCCCCGATAACAACACCTTCCAGATCGCTGCTGATGCAAGTGTTGACGCATGCAAGGGCTACGTAGTCGGCGTTTTCGATCAGTCCGTTCTCATTTCCGGCGAAGCTATCGCTGAGTTCAACGCAGCTTACAAGCAGCTGAACGGCGCAACCACAGACTGCATGAGCCAGAAGATCGACGGTGCATTCAATCCTCAGATCGTAGTTCTTGAGGCTACAGCTCCCGAGTTCCCTGCTCCTTCCGCAGAGCCCGAGACCACTCCCGCTCCCGAGACCACCAAGGCTCCCGAGCCCGAGACCACTCCCGCTCCCGAGACCACCGCTGAGCCCGAGCAGACCAATGCTCCCGAAGCTACCGATCCCGCAACTCCCGAGCAGACCGACGCTCCCGCAAACACCGAGCCCGCTGAAAAGAAGGGCTGCGGCGGATTCGTTGCAGGAGGCATCGTTATCGTTGCTCTTCTCGGCACCGCTCTTGTTATCAAGAAGAAAGACTAATCTTTAATAAAAAAGAACTGCCCTCGGGCAGTTCTTTTTTTGCAGAATTTTAGAGTTCCTTCCTTCAACAATATTTGAAAACAAATATTGTTGACTTTAGATTAATAATATGATATAATTAGTATATTATTATATAAAGGAGATCAATCCTATGAACAACCTTGATAAGAAATACGAGGCGTTGTTTACCCCTTGGAAGGTAGGTAACGTCGAGATCAAAAACCGTATCGTCATGTGCCCGATGGGTGGAACGTCGCTTTTCGGCT
Organism: Clostridia bacterium; assembly: GCA_017628755.1. Classification (GTDB taxonomy): domain Bacteria; phylum Bacillota; class Clostridia; order Oscillospirales; family CAG-272; genus CAG-390. The sequence continues at coordinate 4,287 of JAGBYM010000025.1, forward strand.
GGTTCGAGCTCGGCGGATGTCATTTTGACAAGGAAGCCGCAAAGCTCTTCCTCGAGCGCGCAAAGAATAACGTCGGTCTCATTATCCCCGGCATCGCGCCCCTCCGTGACACCTTCTGGGGCAAGTGGCTCTGGCAGAATCCGAAAATGTTTGAGGATCTCAAGGTCTTTATGGACGAGATCCACAAGACCGGCGCAAAGCTCTTCGTTCAGCTTACCGCAGGTATGGGACGCTCCTGGGCGATCACAGAGCTAGTAGCACCCCTTCACAAGAATAAATTCACCCGCGCGCTGATCAAGCCTATAATTGACACCAATCACGAGCTTGCATCTCCCTCGCCCCAGCCTTCACGTTGGGCGCACGACATCATCTGCCCCGAAATGACCGTACATCAGATCCACGAGATCATTGAGGCTTTCGCAAAGACCGCAAAGCTCTGTATGGATGCGGGCGTTGACGGCGTTGAAGTACACGCTGTACACGAGGGTTACCTCCTTGACCAGTTCGCTATCGAGTTCTTCAACAAGCGTACAGATAATTACGGCGGAAGCTTTGAGAATCGCTACCGCTTTGCAGTTGAAGTCGTTGAGGCGATCAAGGAAGCTTGCGGCAAGGACTTCCCCGTTTCTCTCCGTTACTCCGTAGAGTCCAAGATGAAGGGCTTCTGCGAAGGCGCAATGCCCGGCGAGGATTACGTTGAGGTCGGACGTAACATGGAAGAGTCCGAGAAGGCGGCAAAGTACCTGCAGGATGCGGGCTACGACATGCTCAACGCCGACAACGGAACCTACGACTCCTGGTACTGGGCACATCCGCCTATGTATATGCCCCAGAACTGCAACCTCGAGGACGTTGCGCATATCAAGAAGTTCGTTGACATCCCCGTCGTTTGCGCGGGACGTATGGAGCCCGACGTCGGAGCTCAGGCTATCGCCGAGGGTAAGATCGACGGTATGGGCGTTGCGCGTCAGTTCCTTGTTGACCCCGAGTGGATCACCAAGCTTATCGAAAACCGTCTTGAGGACATCAAGCCTTGCATCTGCTGTCACGCAGGCTGCTTCAACTTCTCGTCCTCCAAGGGTCACGCGAACACTCAGGACCTCACCGACACTATGGGACTCGCGCGTTGCGCTCTCAATCCCCAGACCATGCAGTCGAAGAAATATAACATCCAGCCCGCAAAGAAAGCGAAGAAGGTTGCCGTTATCGGCGGCGGTATCGGCGGTATGGAAGCCGCAATCGTTTGCGCTAAGCGCGGACACAGCGTAACTCTTTATGAAAAGTCGGGCGAGCTCGGTGGTGTATTCATCGCGGCGGCGGCTCCCTCCTTCAAGGAAAAGGACCGCGATCTCATCACTTGGTACAAGAGAGAGCTCGCGCGCTACTCCTCCATCGAAGTTAAGCTCAATACCGAAGTCACCGACGTCACCTCGCTCGGTGCAGACGAGATCATCGTCGCAACGGGTGCAAAGGCAAAGCGCATTCCGATCCCCGGAGTTGAAAAGTCGAGCGAGGCGGTTGACTTCCTCCTCGGCAAGAAGGAAGTAGGCGAGAAGGTCGTCATCGTCGGCGGCGGACTTACCGGATGCGAGATCGCATACGAGCTCTTCCTTCAGGGCAAGAAGCCCGCAATCGTTGAGATGATGGATGACCTCATCGTGACCCCCGGCATCTGCCTTGCAAACACAAGCTATCTGCGCGACTGCTTCAAGACCAACAAGGTTCCAGTTTACCTTGAGACCGGAGTCCGCGAGATCAAGGACGGATGCGTTGTCGTTGCCGATAAGGAAGGCAAGACCTTTGAAATCGAAGCAGATTCCGTAATCCTCTCGGTAGGATACAATCCCGCACCTCTCGCAACCAAGGGCGTTCACGTTATCGGCGACGCAAATAAGGTCGGTAACCTCCGCTCGGTAATTTGGGGAGCTTGGGACGTGGCAACAAAGATCTAAGGAGAAATAGAAATGTATCTTAATGAAGAACAGCAGGCGATACTGAACGGCTCGCAGGGCGAGACCATGGCGAAGATCATGAAGACCATGGTTATGTTCGGTGACGCTTTTGGAGCCGAAAAGATGGTTCCCGTTACATCAAAGCACAACCACCTCGTTACCTCCTTCGGTCTGAAGGTAATGGCACCCGTTTATGACCTTATGCAGCAGCTTCTCGACGCGGGCATGAAGTCGTCTCAGACCTTCTCTGTCGACCCCAGACCCGTTGACAAGAACGTTCCCGCAAACTTCCTCCAGAACCTCGTATTCAACAAGCTGATGTACACCAAGCAGAATTTCTACGAGGAACAGCTCCATAAGCTCGGGCTTATGTCTGACGACGCCTTCACCTGCGCTTGCTACCTTGATCAGGTCGGCAACGTACCGAAGAAGGGCGACGTTCTCTCCTGGGCAGAGTCGAGTGCAGTTGTTTACGCAAACTCGGTTCTCGGCGCACGCTGTAACCGCAACTCGGGCATCATGGATATCATGGGCTCGATCGTCGGCTACGTTCCCTACTTTGGTCTTCTCACCGACGAGGGAAGACGCGCGACCTGGATCATCAAGATCGAGACCACCAAGAAGCCTGAGGCACAGCTTCTCGGCTCGGCAATCGGCATGAAGGTAATGGAGGACGTTCCCTACGTTATCGGACTTGATAAGTGGATCGGCTCCGAGCTTGACGACTCGGCTTGCACCTACCTCAAGGATTTCGGCGCGGCAACCGCATCGAACGGTGCAGTCGGTCTCTATCATATCGACAACCTCACCCCCGAGGCAAAGGAGCAGGGCAAGTCTCTGATCGCCGAGGGCGCGAAGGAATACGTTATCACAGATGCCGAGCTCGAGAGAGTCAAGGCAAACTACCCCGTTGTCTGGAAGAATCCCGACGCAAAGCCGAAGCTCTGCTTCATGGGATGCCCGCATATGTCCCTCCAGCAGCTTAAGGACTGGACAGACAAGGTCGAAGCCGGACTCAAGGCGGCAGGAAACAAGACCGTTCTCATCCCCACCGTATTCACAGCAGCTCCCAAGGTTCTTGAAGAATTCAACAAGACCGAATACGCCGCACGCCTCAAGGCGACCGGCGTTATCACCTCCTATATCTGCCCGCTTATGTACATGAACAACCCGCTCTGCAAGAAGATGCCCGTCATCACCTCGTCGAATAAGCTCCGCACCTACACCACCGCGCGCTACTACACCGACGACGAGATTCTTGCGGCTATCACAAAGGGAGGTAAATGAAAATGAGAGAATTCAAAGGACGCGTTGTAACACCCGGTACGACCACCGCTGAAGCCGTTGTCACCACTCAGGGCTTCAACACCCTCGCTTCGATGCAGATGGCTCTGCAGTTCGGCGACAAGGAAACCAAGTGCGGCGACCAGAACAACCCCGAGATCAACGGCAAGCCCCTCTGCGGTAAGGCTCTTTGCCTGCCCCAGACGATCGGCTCGACCACGGGCGGTCTCGTTCTCTACTGCGCATGCTCGATGAAGCGTCAGCCCGCTTGTATGCTCTTCTCCGAGCATATCGACTCACTCGCGGCGGCTGGTGCGGTTCTCGCTTCCGTTTGGTGCGAGGACATCAACATGCCCGTTATCGACTGCCTCGGTGAGGAATTCATCAATTACGTCAAAACCGGCATGACCGTCACCGTTAAGGAAGACGGCGTGGTAGTTGTAGAATAATTAAACCCTAAGGCAATATTAATCGCCTGCGGCGAATGATGATCTGCTTCGCAGAATGATAATCGCCGCAGGCGAATGATAGTTTGCTACGCAAAATGAAGGTGAATTTTCGCCGAAGCGAAAATTTTCGATTATTATTAAATCACGCATAAAATCTTGCAGAATACAATAGGATGATTTAATAAAGATCGAAAATTTCCGAGCATCGCGAGTAAATTCACCTTAACTCTGCACTTCCTTTTTCACATCACTTCTCTCCCGGAGGCTCAATTTGATTACTCTGCTTTCAAAAATCTTTATAAAGGACGGAGGGGACGTAAGCTCTGCGCGTGTCCGCGGTGCCTACGGCACGCTCTGCGGAATCATGGGCATCATCCTCAACATCCTTCTCTTCTTCATCAAGCTCGCGGCGGGCGTAATCAGCGGCTCGATCTCGATCATGGCTGACGCCTTCAACAACCTGACCGACGCGGGCTCGTCCGTCATCACCCTGATCGGATTCCGCATGTCGGGTCAGAAGCCGGATAAGGACCACCCCTTCGGTCACGGCAGAATAGAATACATTTCGGGTCTGATCGTCTCGATGCTCATAATCCTCGTTGGCTTCGAGCTCGGCAAATCCTCTCTCGAAAAGATTATCACGCCCGAGCCTGTTGAATTCAGCATCGTAGCCGTCATCATCCTTGTCTGCTCGATTCTGATCAAGGCTTACATGGCTCTCTACAATTTCAGCATCGGCAAGAAGATCTCGTCCTCTGCAATGCGTGCAACGGCTCAGGATAGCCTCAATGACACGATCGCGACCGCCGCGGTTCTTCTCTGCCTCATCATCTCGCGCCTCACCTCGCTCGATATCGACGCCTACTGCGGTCTTGCAGTATCGGGCTTCATTCTCTTCTCGGGTCTGCGCGCGGTCAAGGAGACGATGGATCCCCTTCTCGGCACTCCTCCGAGCGAGGATTTCATCAAGAATATCGAGAACATCGTTTACTCTTACGAGGGCGTTGAGGGCATCCACGACCTTATCGTACACGATTACGGTCCCGCGCGTACCATGATCTCGCTCCACGCCGAGGTTCCTTGCGACGCCGATCTGCTCAAGACACACGATATGATCGACAACATTGAAAAGGATCTGCGCGAGCGAATGGGTTGCGACGCCGTCATCCATATGGATCCCATCGCAACAAACGACGAGCTGACCAAGTCTGTGCGCGAAAAGGTAGCTTCTCTCGTAACCTGCATCGACTCCGAGCTGACCATCCACGATTTCCGCATGGTCACGGGTCCGACGCACACCAACGTCATCTTCGACGTCGTAGTCCCCTACGGCATCAAAAAGAGCGACACCGAGATACGTAAGAACGTTGAAACGATCGTAAAATCGATTGACGAAAATTACTTCTCCGTTATCAATATTGATAGATCTTACGTATAAAGAAAAAAGTCTGCGAAACGCAGACTTTTTCTTTATATCTTTCCTTCTTCAATAAGCTCGATGAGGCTTGCGATAAGTCCTTCCGTGTGGTGGCAGAGGCAGATATCGGAGACCGCCTTTACGCAATCGAGTGCGTTGGTGGGGCAAACGGCGACGTCTGCCAATTTGAGCATTGCAAGGTCGTTTTCGTAGTCACCGCAAGCAAAGAGTCTTACGGGCTTGCCGACCTTTTTCTCAACGTACTCGCGGAGTGCGGGGAGCATAGTTGCCTTTGTGATTCCGGGTGCCTGAAATTCAAGATACGCCACGCCCGATTTGCTCGTCATAAAGCGTTCGGGCCATTTCGCTTCGATCACCGCGCGGAATTCGTCGGTGCGCTCGGGTGTACCTCTGACAACGACCTTATACCAATCGGGAACCGAAAACCAATCCTCCTCGGGCAGTGTGAAAACCTTTGCGGGTGCCACTCTCTCCAGATCGTGATCGACCTCGTGGCAACGCTCGCGCTGACCGGGGGAGGAAAGGAAGCCCTCCTCGACCGAAATTCTCGCGCCGAGATCGGGGAAATCACGAACCATGATCTCGATGATGTCCATAACGTGCTCGCGGTTCATGAGTCTGCCTTCAATAATTCTATCGGTGCGGAGATCGCAAAGCATCGCGCCGTTACAGCCAACAACGGGCGCATTGACAAGGTCAGCGGCATCGCTCCATTTATGTTTAAGATTGAGATTGGTTCGACCCGTTGCGATGGTGAAATGACCGCCCTGTGCCTTGAGACGCTCAACTGCCTCGAGATTGCGCTCGATGGGTGAGCCGTGCTTGCCGAAAAAGGTGCCGTCAAGGTCGGTGACGATCAGAATATTACTTAAATCTGCCATTTTACTGTTCCTGTCTGAAAATTTCGATAAGGTGCGCCATATTTTCGGGAAGCGGAGCCTCGAAGCTCATGCGCTCGCCCGTGCGCGGATGGTCGAGCTCAAGTCTGTAGGCGTGCAGACACTGACCCGAAATGTATTTTGCATGCTCCTTTGCGGCGCGGCACTTGTCTCCGCCATAGACGCTGTCGCCGAGAACGGGGTGTCCGATGCTCGACATATGCACGCGGATCTGATGCGTGCGTCCGGTTTCAAGCTTACACTCAATCAGCGACTTGCCGTGGAAACGCTCTGCCACAGTCCAGTGAGTAACAGCCTCGCGTCCGCCCTGAACGATTGCCATACGCTTGCGGTCAACGGGATGGCGTCCGATAGGGGCGTCAACCGTGCCCGCGTCCTCGCGCGGTGAACCGACGCAGAGCGCCATATAGCGTCTGTACGCCGTGTGGAGCGCGATCTGCTCGGATAATGAGCGGTGCGCAATATCGTTCTTGGCGACGACAAGAAGCCCCGAGGTGTCCTTGTCGATACGGTGGACGATACCCGGGCGCTGAACTCCGCCGATGCCCGAAAGCGAGCTTCCGCAATGGTAAAGCAGAGCCGAAACAAGCGTACCCGTCATGTTTCCGGGCGCGGGATGAACTACCATTCCGCTCGGCTTATTGACAACGATGATATCCGCGTCCTCATAAATGACGTCAAGCGGGATATTTTCGGGAACGACCTCGTCGGGAAGCGGCTCGGGTCGGACAACGACAACACTTTCGCCCTCGCGGAGGACGTAGTTTTTCTTGACGTTCTTACCGCCGACGGTGACACGTCCGTCCTCGCAAAGCTTTGCCGCAGCAGAGCGGGAGATTGGCTCGTCCTCATCGGCACTCATGCGCGCAAGAAAGCTATCAACTCTCTCGCCCGCCAAGGCGGGATAAACGCTCGTGTACTCTCCGCTCATTCAGCATTCTCCTTTGCTTCCTTCTCTGCCTTCTCTGCCTTCTCTGCCTTTTCAGCCTTGTAAGCCTTCACCGTATCGATGATAAGCCATACGGACAGCATAAAGGTACCCACGCAGACGCAGGAGTCGGCAATGTTGAATACCCATTTCCAGAGGTTCGGGAATGCGCAGAAGTCGATAAAATCTATAACGTAGCCGAGAAGGACGCGGTCGATCATGTTTCCGATACCGCCGCCCACGATGAGGATCAGCGAGGTCATAACCCACTTGCTTGTCGGCTTGTATTTGCAAATGTAAAATATCAGCGCGGCGATCATAACGGTTGAAAGAACGAGGAAGACCCAACGGTGATCGTCAAGCATTCCGAATGCCGCGCCGTCGTTTTCAACGTAGGTAAAGCGGAGCACACCCTTGATAATATAGATGGACTCTTTGCCCTGAAGCCCCGCAACGACCAGCCATTTAGAAAGCTGATCAGCAAATATAATTAAAATCAGAAGAATAATCCAAAGCATTTTGCTTTCCTTATAAGGACGGGGTCGGCTCAGATCTTAATGAACCGACCCCATCAATTGTGTTATTTCAATTAAAGAGTTTTTCACGCATTTCAATTGTAAAACGCAGTTTTACAATTGAGAAAATTAGAGACTCTCAAGAATCTTCTTGCATCTTTCGCAGATGAAGCCTTCTTCGTCGGATTCGCCCTCGGTGGAGTAGCACCAGCAGCGGTCGCATCTCTTACCGTCAGCATTCTCAACGAGAACGGCGATCTTGCCTTCCTCGGGAACGTATGCGCCCTCGGGAGCAGCAGCGTTTACTACGTGTGCGCCGGATGTGATGAACACGGTCTTGAGCTCTTCCTCGGTGAACTTGCCGAGAAGCTCGAGAACTGCCGCGTCAGCGGTGTAAACGGTAACCTTAGCGTCAAGCGACTTACCGATCTTCTTCTCTGCACGCGCGATTTCAAGCGCCTTCATGACGTCATCGCGGAGGGTGAAGAGCTCTTCCCAACGCTCGGAGCCGTCAAAGGCGAACTTGCCGTCAGCCTTGGGCATTTCGGAAAGATATACGCTGGTCACGTCGTCAGTCGATGCGTGAGGCATGGACTGCCAGATCTCCTCTGCGGTGTAAGCGAGGATAGGAGCGATCATCTTTACAAGTGCAGAGATGATATAGTAGAACGCGGTCTGAGCCGAACGGCGTGCCTTCGAGGTGGGATTCTCAACGTAAACGCGGTCCTTGGTGATGTCGATATAGAGCTTGGACATATCAACGGTGCAGAAGTTGTTGATAGCGTGATAAACGAGGTGGAAGGAGTAGTTGTCATAAGCTGCACGGACCTCGGAGATAAGAGCCTCGAGGCGCGAGAGAGCCCAGCGGTCGATGTCAAGCATATCCTCGAGCGCGACAAGGTCGGTATCGGGATTGAAGTCGCCGAGGTTAGCCATGATGATACGTGCGGTGTTACGGATCTTACGGTAGGTCTCGGAGAGCTGCTTGAAGATGTTATCGGAAACGCGGACGTCAACCTGATAGTCGCTCGATGCAACCCAGAGGCGGACGAGGTCTGCGCCGTACTTCTTAACGATATCGTCGGGGTTGATTACGTTGCCGAGGGACTTGTGCATAGCCTTGCCCTCGCCGTCAACAACCCAACCGTGGGTGAGTACCTGCTTGAAGGGAGCGTCTGTCTTGCCCGAGCCGATAGCGGTCAGGAGAGAAGCCTGGAACCATCCGCGGTACTGGTCAGCACCCTCAAGGTATACGTCAGCGGGCCACTCAACGTCAGCGGCATCATCAATTACGGAGAAGTGGGTAGATCCCGAGTCAAACCAACCGTCAAGAGTATTGGTCTCCTTCGAAAAATGCTTCTTGCCGCAAACGGGGCATACGAAATCCTCGCCGAGGATCTCGGAAGCTTCCATATCAAACCAAGCGTTCGAGCCCTTTTCGGCGAACACCTTTGCTACCTTATCGATGGATGCGTCGTTGCAGATCGCCTCGCCGCAGTCCTCGCAGTAGAATACGGGAATGGGAAGACCCCAATGGCGCTGACGGGAGATACACCAATCGGCTCTCTCACGGATCATCTGCACCATTCTCTCGCCGCCCCATGCGGGAAGCCAGGTTACGGGTTCACAAGCGGCAACAGCGGCATCCTTAAAGCCTGCAACAGAGCAGAACCACTGGGGAGTTGCGCGGAAGATGATGGGATTCTTACATCTCCAGCAGTGAGGATAGGAGTGAACGGTGGTCTCGGATGCGAAGAGTGCGCCCGATTCCTTCATATCTGCGAGAATAGCCTCATTGGACTTCTCGTAGTAAAGTCCCGCGTACTTGCCCGCTTCCTCGGTCTGATAACCGCGGTCGTCAACGGGAACGATGATATCGATATTGTATCTACGGCAGGTGTTGTAGTCGTCTGCACCGAAGCCGGGAGCGGTATGAACGCATCCTGTACCGCTGTCCATGGTTACGTAATCTGCGTTAACTACGATACTGTCGCGGTCAAGGAAGGGATGACGTGCTGTCATGAACTCGAACTCGCGTCCGGGCATAGTGAGGACGGTCTCGTACTCCTCGATGCCGCCCGCAGCCATGGTCTTAGCCGCGAGAGCCTCTGCGGTGATGTAGCAGGTTCCGTCAGCGGCGCGGGTTACGGCGTAGTTCTCAATGGGGTTGAGAGCGATTGCAAGGTTGCCGGGAAGAGTCCAAGTGGTGGTTGTCCAGATGATGAAGTAGGTCTTGTCGAGGTCGATGCCCGCGAGCTTACCCTTGTCATCGTTTACCTTGAACTTAACGAAGATGGAGGTGCACTTATCGTCAGCATACTCGATCTCTGCCTCTGCGAGAGCGGTCTCGTCGTGGGGGCACCAATAAACGGGCTTGAGACCCTTGTAGATATAGCCGCGCTTGAACATCTCGCCGAATACGCGAACCTCGCGTGCCTCAAACTCGGGAGCCATGGTGATATAGGGATGCTCCCAATCTGCAACGATGCCGAGTCTCTGGAACTGGAGAGACTGCTTGTCTACGAAATCCTGCGCGAACTTATGGCAAGCCGAGCGGAATTCGGAAATCGACATCTTCTTGCGGTCGAGCTTGTTCTTCTTGATGATAGCCGACTCGATGGGCATACCGTGGTTGTCCCAACCCGGAACGAAGGGAACGCGGTAGCCTTCCATGATCTTCGATTTATTGATGATATCCTTTAAGATCTTGTTGAGCGCGTGGCCCATATGGATATTTCCGTTCGAGAAAGGAGGGCCGTCGTGAAGCGCGAACTGGGGCTTGCCCTCTGCGTTGGCAAGAAGACGGTTGTAAAGATCTTTTTCCTGCCAGTACTTGAGCATTTCGGGCTCGCGCTGAGGCAGATTTGCCCTCATCGCAAAGCTTGTCTGGGGCAGATTGAGTGTGCTTGTGTAGTCCTTGGACATAATGTGTATATCTCCTTAAAAATATGTAATTCGTTTGCCTTAAGGCTTATTTTTTGCGTCTTGCGCGGATAGCGTCAAGAGCGCTCTTCATATCGGTAAAGCTTGCGGGAGTGTGCTTTTCTTCTGCCGCAGGAGCTTCTTCCACCTTGGATTCTTCGACGGTCGCCGCTTCCTCGGGATCGCTATACATCTGCGCAAGACGCGCGGAAAGATCTTCATCGTCAACCGGATCTGCGGGCTCGATCTCCTCGGGCTCGCTGTCAAGTCCCGCGGAACGGATCAGATCGTCCGCAAGCGCGGATTCGTCGGCTACGACCTCGGTAACGGTCTCCTCAACGGTCTCGGTGTCTTCTGCGGGGATCTCCTCGGTAATTTCTTCAATGGCGGGAGGAACGACCTCGGTCTCTTCCTCGGCAACCTCATCCTCGAAAGCTTCAAGAACGGCTACTTCGGCAAGAAGAGCTTCCTCCTCCTCAGATACTACCTCTTCGTCTTCCTCGGGGATCGGATCGGATTCTATAATTTCCTCGGTCGGAATTATCATCTCGGGAATTATTGCAACGGTCTCTTCCTCTGTCTCCTCCACGGTCTCTTCCGCGGGTTCGTCGGCAAAGATCATGGGGATAACGTCAGTGGGAACACCGTCGATCCTGTCGCCGAGAACGTCGATCGCATCGAGAATCTGCTGTGCCGATGCGTGGATGCTTCCGTTAGCGGTGTTTGCGGCGTCAAGAGCAGCACCCGAAGCAGCCTTTGCGGCTTCTGCGGTATCCTTGATCTCCTTTACTGCGTCCGCAGCCTGATCTGCGGCGGTCTTTGCAGCCTCGGAAGCAGCCTTCGCTTCCTTTGCCGAATCCTCAGCCTTCTTAGCCGAGATAGCGGCGTCGTTGACAATGCAAAGCGTGTCGCTTACGGTCGTTCTGATAGACGCGATCTGCTCGGAAAGCGACGCAATGAGTGCCTCGATGCCCGAAAGATCAACCTCAGCCGAAACTGCGGCGGGAGTAGCATTCTCTGCCGCCTCACGGAGAGCCGCGATCTCTGCCTTCAGATCGGCATTTTCTTTATAAAGTCTGCCGGAAACCGCAAAAAGCTCGGAGAGCGCGGCATCGGCGTTTGCAGAAGGATAGCTATCGCCCTTCAGCTGATATTTCTGTCTGAAATTCTCCGGAATTTTCATAAAAAACCTCCAAAAATTTTAATGCTACATCGGTATCGAGGCAAGAAGCACTTGAACCATACCGATCAGCAACGTTGTGAAAAAGAAGGAAACGTCCATGGGCGTACCCTGGAAGAGTCCAAGTCTTTCAAAAATCTTGCGCACGGGCAGTATGAAGGGCTCGGTGAAATAATACAGAATCATAGAAAGCCCGCTTTCCTCACCCATCATAAAAAACGACATCAGCGCGCGCGCCAGCATTGCAAAAAGCAAAACTGTGAGAAACAGATCAACGAAATTGACCGTCAGTACCAAAAAAAGTTTCAAAAACTATTCCGCCTTTCGGGAAATCAATAGGTGTATCCGCCGATACCGCCAAAGCCCGCAAAGCCGTAACCCTCGTCAGCGGGAGCCTCCTCGGATTCGATAACCTCCTCAGCGATCTCCATCGAGTTGGGAGAGAGCATATAGGTGGTATCGGAAACCGGCTGGATCTGTCCGCCGATAGCGAAAACAACACCGGTAAGGAAGCACACGAGATCGTGGGAAACCTCCTTGGTCGTATTTTCCATATGAATAAGAACGGGATGATTCTCCATAAGCGCGGTTGCTATGGTCTGTCCGTCGGCAAAGCTGGTGGGACGGATAAGCTTCATCTGCACGGGTGCGGAATGAGCCATGCCGAAAGAGGGGCGCGCGGGAGCCGCGGTCTTTTCGGGAACGGGCTTTTCCTCGGGTGCGGGAGCGCCGTAATCCTCATCCTGGCCGTAGTAAGCCGAATCGAAATCATCTTCCTTGAGATTCTTTGTCTGCTTGTTGAAAATGTTGAGAGCTGCCATTTTAAATTCCTCCGTTTATTTATCTTCTGTTTTATTTTTCATCATTAAAACGTCCGCCGTGGTCCTTCCGAAAACCTGACTTCCCAAACGAACGATCGTTGCGCCAGCCGCGATCGCGGGGCGGTAGCTTGCGCTCATGCCCATCGAAAAGATAGGCTCGCCGTCAAAATGAAGCGTATTTTTCCAGATATCGACCGACAGATCGTATGTTTCCTTGAAATAGCCGTAATATTCAGCCTCGGACGCGCATATCGGCGCCATCGTCATAAATCCGCAGAGTTTAACGTGCGGATAATTTCCGAGTTCCTCGCAGAATGCGCGGAGATTCTCGGGGAGCACACCGCTCTTTGATTCCTCCCTGCCGATATTGACCTCGGCAAGAACGCGGATCTCGATGCCCCGCTTCGCCGCCTGACGCTCAAGCTCCTCGGCAAGGCCGATAGATTCAAGCGAATGGATCAGCGAGACTTTATCTATTATTGACTTTACTTTGTTTCTTTGCAGGTGGCCGATGAAGTGGATCTCGACCTTGTTTTTCATACCCTCGTAATGCTCGATGAGAGTATCTGTTCTGTTTTCGCCTATGACCTTCAGCCCGCGGTGCTCGCAAAGCGCATCGAGCTCGGCGCAATCGGCGTATTTGGCGGCGACAACGAGCTCGACGCCCGCGCCATCTCTGCCCGAATCTTTTTCAGCCGAGCGGATACCCTCGATTGCGGCATCGTAACGCGCGAGAAGATCTGTATATTTATTGTTTTCCATCAGTCAAGTGCCTTTCCGTGATAGAGATCCTTACCCGTGAGTATGATCTGTTCAAGGTCGTCAAGGTGGTAAAAATACCTCAGCGTATCGCCTTTAGGAACGGGTATACCGCCGTTATCGTAGATCTTTTTCTCCCATCCGCGCTCTTCGGCAAACGCATGGAGAGATTCATAATCGCCGAGCTTGCCGTCCTCATCAAAGCCGAGGCAGGTGTAGGTCAAGGGTTTACCGGGTTCAGCAACCGAATAATCCGCCGCAATGACGTAGCCGTTGCCCTCGTAGATCACGTCGATCTGTCTGAACATGACGTAACCGCCCGCGAGGGTGTAAACTCCCGTCATATCCTCGTAATAGCGCAGAGCGCTGATCGGAATTCGGTAGCCGCTGTACTGCGCAAGCTCAACGCTGATATCCTGGATGCGAAGATAGGAAAAGTCGCGCGGCATCTCCTTTGAGGTAAAGATCAGAAGTGCCTCTGCGCGGTCGCCGTCGCTGTCATGATCGTCAAGGTCGAGAACAAGTCTGTCGAGCGTCATTTCGAGGCGGCGCGCACCGTTATCATTGAAAATAATATTGTATTTTTTGCCCTCGGCAAATCCTTCTGCGGCATCCGATTCAAGCGGTACGCAGAGATACCATCTCGGGTCAGAGATCATCTTGCCGACAGCATCCGAAACGTCAGCGGGCTCTGTATTAACAAGCTCCGCAAACGAGCCGACCGTCATCTCACCGAGAAGATCGGGAGTGAAGATATTTTCGTATCCGTCGCAGTTGCGGAAGAAGTAGCCGACGCTCTTTGACTTAACAGTCGCCGTCTTCTTGCCGTAAGCCGCGATCAGCGAGCTTCGCTCTCCCTTGAGGATCGCGAGACGCGCCTGCGCCTCGTCGGCACCCTTCTCGAGCACCTCAATTCTCTGCAGGGAAGCAAGAAAACTGTCCGAAAGTGCCGCGGCGGAGCTGTAATCGCCGTGCGCGATCAGGCTCATTATCTCGGCGTAATTTTCCTTCGACTCGGCAAGAGCCTCGGGGAGTCCCGTCTGGATAACACCCGTACCGAGGCTTGACTCGATAAGAGCGATCTCACGGTCGATCTCTGCGATGCGCGTGCGCACATCATCCGAAACAGCCGAATAAATATCGCAAAGTTCCTCGTCAATTCCGACTCTTGCGCCGTCGGGCTTTTTGTAGTCGGGAGTTCCGGAAGAATGCGTCAGCACGTCAGCGTCGCTTCGGAAGATATAACCCGTAGCGCGGCGGTACTCGCTTTCTGTAATATCATATGCGGGAGCGGTGGTTACGTCCGACGTCAGGCTACGGACAAAATGGTATCCGAAATAAAATACCAGACCGACCGAAGCAAGCGCCACCGCCGCCGCTAAAAGTGCCGAGAAAAGATAATTCAGGTCGAACCCGAGCCTTTTCTTCCCCGCGTCTTTTCGCTTGCCGTCGGTTTTATTGAATTTTTGAATATCCGACCTGTGCTGAGACGCGATCAGGCTTTTATCTTTCTCGTTTTTTTTCATAAACTGTTTTTTACTTTAGTTCTCAAGCCATCCGCGGACTTTCTCGCAAAGGCTTTCTGTGGGGTCGGCAAACTCGCGTCCGAGCCCGACCGTTTCTATATAATTCTTTGCCGAAAACCACGTGACCTGCCTTTTGGCGTACTGACGGGTTGCGATGCAAAGTCTTTCGCGCGCCTCGGGGAGAGTCATTTCTCCGCGCACGCATCCGAGCATTTCCTTGTATCCTATCGCCTGCGCGGCTGTAGGATTCTTATCGAAAATACCCATCGAGAGCAGTTTTTCGGTCTCATCGAGCAGACCCGACGCGATCATGGCGTCGCACCGCTTCTCGATCCTTTCGTAACGCTCTGCCATATCGGTACGGCGGAGCTCGAAGGCGAGGAAATCATATCTCGCGGGCGTGGGAATGAGGTCTATCTCGCTTTTTTTCTTGCCCGTGGTCTCGTAAATTTCAAGCGCGCGGATCACTCGTCGGACATTATTCTCATGTATCTTTTCCGCGCTTTCGGGGTCGACCTCACGAAGTCTCTCGTGAAGCGCGTGTGCGCCGAGCTCTTCAGCCTCGCGGCAGAGTCTTTCGCGAACCTCGCTCTTGCCCGAGCTTTCGTCAAAGGGACGCTCGAAAAGCAGGCTGTCAAGGTAGAGTCCCGTTCCGCCGCAGACTATTGGAAGCTTACCGCGGGAGAGAATATCCCCGATCGCCTTTTCCGCGTCGGCGCAATAATCGGCGCAGGAATAGGAGCGGAAGGGGTCGATGAAGTCGAAAAGATGATGCGGAACGCGCGCCTGCTCCTCGGGAGTCGGCTTGGCGGTTCCGATATCCATCACGCGGTAGATCTGCATCGAGTCACAGCACACGATCTCGCCGCCGAGTCTCTCGGCAAGTCTGATCGCAAGCTCGGTTTTGCCCGACGCAGTGTGTCCGACAACGGCAATTATCTTCGGCTTCATTTTCTGCCTATCGGCATATTTGCCGCGACTGTGAAATCGTCGGGATAGAGACGCGCTCTGGAGCCGAATTTTTTCTTCGGCGAGGAAACGAGCTCGATCGGAACGTAGGGTCCGTAAGGCTCCTCAAAATACGCATATCCTTCCGCAAACTTCTCGCCATTCTCCGATGCATCGGGGATGAGCGAATAGTAGGGCTCGCCGAAGGTGCAGGCAACTCCGAGCTCAAGCGGAATGCCTCGCCACCACCAGGAGACCACACCGCTCTCCTCGCGGCAGATCTGTCCGAAGAAGCCACCCGTAAGGGCTGTCAGCGACCTCAGAAGGCGTCGGAGCGCGAATTTCCATTCCTCGGTCTCATAAAGCTCATCGGGCATACGGATCGAGAGGCGGTTAACGCGAAGATCTTCGCGCTTCGCATCGGTGCGCTCGCAATCGTTTATGTGAACGTGAGTCACGGGCTTACGGGCATACCAGACGGGGGCGGGAGTGTTCTTCAGAAATTCGATGAACTCTGCGCGGTCGGTGTATTCGCGATCTGGCGGAGTCTGCTCTCCGAATCGTGACGGAAGCGCAAAAGGCATTTCTCTTTCAAAGAGCGCAATTATATCCTCAAAAAGCGAGGAAAAGCTCTTATCATTATCAAACCAGACCGAAAGCGTAAGCATCGGTGTATACTCGTTGAGCACGGGCGGGATCAGCTTTTCTGTACAAAAAACGGTTTCCATACCTGTCTCTTCAAGCGCACCTTCGAGCTCTTCAGCCGTCTTCTTTGCAAATTTGCGCGCGTAGATCACCGAGTTCTCACCCTCGTATTCCGCAAGACGAAAATGCACGAACGAGGTGATACCGCCGACTGAAAGCAGAATGTCCGCGGGAATCTCGCCCATTTCAGCTTCTCTCTTCTCGATCAGTTCAAGCTTGCAGTCGCTGATCTTCGGCAGTCTCCAGTCATCGTCGGGAGCGATCCGCGACCAGATCTTATAATCTATAGTTTGGTTCATTTTATCACTCAATAAACATCGCATCGCCGAATGAGAAGAATCTGTATTTCTCGCGGACGGCGGTATTGTAGACCTCAAGCATCTTTTCTCTTTCGTAGAAAGCAGAAACGAGCATCAGCAGGGTGGACTTGGGAAGGTGGAAATTGGTTATCAGCGCATCGGTCGCCTTGAAGCGGTAGCCGGGGTAGATGAAGATTCCCGTGTCTCCGCTTATGGGATGAACGATGCCCTGCTCGTCCGAAACGCTTTCAAGCGTACGGCAGGAGGTCGTTCCGACGCAGACGGTTCTTCCGCCCGCGGCGCGGCGGCTGTTGATGATATCCGCGCTCTCCTTTGAGACCGAGATATATTCGGTGTGCATAACGTGCTCGCCGATGTTCTCCTCCTTGACGGGACGGAAGGTTCCGAGTCCAACGTGGAGCATGACGGGCACAACAGCTACGCCCTTGGCTTTGATCTTTTCAAGAAGCTCGGGGGTGAAGTGCAGACCCGCTGTCGGCGCGGCGGCAGAACCCTCGCGCTTAGCATATACTGTCTGGTAGCGGGACTTATCCTCAAGCCTTGCCGTGATGTACGGGGGCAGTGGCATAACGCCTACTTCTGAGAGCATGTCGTACACGTTCGCGTAACAACTTTTGTCGTATTCAAGTCTGACCAGACGGTTGCCTTCCTCAACGATATCCTCAACAGTTGCAACGAGTGCGCCACCGCCGAAGACCATCTTCATTCCGATTCTGGCGCGTTTTCCGGGTTTTACGAGAGTCTCCCAGAGATCGTCGCCGCGCTGACGGAGCAGAAGAAGCTCGACCATTGCTTCCTCTCTGCCATCGGCATGTCCGTAAAGACGCGCGGGAATAACCTTTGAATCGTTGACAACGAGGGTGTCACCCTCGCGCAGATGATCAATTATATCGTAAAAATGCTTGTGCGTAAGAGAGCCGCTCTCTCTGTCAACGCAGAGCAGACGCGAGGAATCGCGGGGCTCAGCGGGGTGCTGTGCGATCTGCTCTTCGGGCAGAAAATAGTCAAAATCCGACGTGCAAAGCTCTGTTTCAGGCTTTGCGTTTATAATAATATCACTCATTTTAAATCTCACATTAAACATAATTAGCCTATTATATATATTATATAATAAATTCGCAAAAAAAGCAATAACTATTTTGAGAAAGGAGAGAATTTTGAGTAAATTTTCTTTGTTTTTCGGCGCGGGAACGGCACTCCCGACGCCATTTGAGCAAAGCGGCGAGCTCGACCTTGAATCCTACCGCAAGCTTCTGCGTTTTCAGCTCGATTCGGGTATCGACGCGCTTCTCGTCTGCGGCACCACGGGTGAGGCACCGACGCTCTCGGACGATGAGGCGACAACCCTCCTTTGCGAGACGGTAAGAACGGCGCAAAGATGCGTTCCCGTCATTATGGGAGTCGGATCAAACTGCACCGCGCACGCAGCCGAAAAGGCACGTCAGGCAGAAAAAAACGGCGCCGATGCTCTGCTTGCCGTCACGCCGTATTATAACAAATGCACCCCCGAGGGGCTTGTCCGACACTACCGTGAAATTGCCTCGGCAACCTCTCTTCCCATCATCGCATACACCGTTCCCTCGCGCACGGGAATGACGATCCCGCCGAGCATTTGGGGCGAGCTTTTCGCCATTCCAAACATGATCGGCATCAAGGACGCGACTGGGGACATCGCCTACGGAGCGCAATTTTTGTCTCATTTCGGGAGTGAGATCTGCCTCTGGTCAGGCAACGATAACGCCACTCTTCCCCTGCTTTCGCTCGGTTCTGAGGGTGTAATTTCAGTGCTTTCAAACATAAAACCGAAGGAGACTTCAAGGCTCTGCCACGCCTTCGCCGAGGGCAAAATAGGCGAAGCGCAAGCCCTCGCAAACGCGCTTTTACCCCTCTCCGACGCCCTCTTCTGCGAGGTAAATCCCATCCCCGTCAAAGCCGCGCTGTCGATAATGGGACTTTGCAAACCCTATTGCAGAATGCCGCTGACGACGGCGAGTGAAAGTACGTTCAAAAAGCTTGAAAGATTGCTAATCTCGCTTCGCTCGAATGATAATCTGCCTTCGGCATAATGATCGTCGGCTACGCCGAATGATAATTTGCCTGCGGCAAAATGAAAGGTAACAAAAAATCGGGGATATCCCCGATTTTTTGTTTTATTTTTATCAATTTACGCCCTTGAATTTTGCGAATTCGGTTGCGATGAACTGCTCCATAAAGGGAAGGACATACTTCATACCCTCTGCATTGAGGTGGCTGACGTCGTTCGGCTCCTGGCAGTATTTCATGCGGAATCTCACATCATCCATATCAAATCCGACAACATCGGGATCCGCGGCATAAAGGCATACGATCCTCTTATCGTTGCGGTATTCCGCAAGGTCGCGCATTGCGTTTGCGTAATCAACGTTTGAAAGTCCGGTTGCCGCGACCTTACCCGTGTGGTGCCAGGGGGTTACAAGGATGATCAGTGCGTTCGGATAGGTCTTGAGCATACTGTCAAGCATAATGTTGATGCTTCCCATAAAGGTCTTTGAATCTCTCGACTCAAAATCTCCTATCGGTACTTCCTTTGTGCGGTCGTTTCTGCCGCCTTCAAGAAGGATAATATCCGCATCTCCCTTTGCCATAGCCTTATAGCGAACGACCATAGGATTGTTGGTCGTCACGTAATCCGACATGGTGCTTCCGCCGATGCCGTAGTTGACGAAATTCATTCCGTACTTACCGCCAAGCAGATTGACCCAAGTACCCTCCTTGCCGAGAGAAGAGCCGCCGAAGTAGCTGTCACCCATAGCGTACATGGTGATGCCCATAAGAAGATTTTTGAAATCCTCCTGAGATTTGAGAACGGAATAATCATTATCTACGGTAAGCTCGGAAGTACCTTCGCATTCTGTAACGTATTTGGTAAATTCCTCAACAGCCAAGCCCGTCAGATAATCGGTAGTGCCGACGATAACAAGCTTATTTCCGACAACGCGGACAGCATACTCGCCCGGCTGAAGCGTTGCGAGAACATCCATGCTTTCACGTCTGTTCGTGTCACCGATAAGTATCTCGAGTTCAGCAGAGTCATATGCCTCTCCGTCATTAAGACCCTTTACCCAGTCATCCTTGGGTGTGATGTTGACTCCGTATTTGTCTTTGACGGCCGCGCGCAACTCGGACATAGCGTCAACGATAAAGCTTTGGCATTCCGAGGGACGTACAATAACGTATTCTGTTGCCCCCTCGGATATGAGAAGGAGTCCTGAAGGTACGGGCGCGGTAGTTTCCTCAAGCGTGGTTTCTGCGGGGACTTCAGCCTCCGTGGTTTCCTCGGGCGTTGTTTCGTTACAAGCCAAAGCCATCGGAAGAAGCATAAGGAGAGCTAAAAATAAAGCTGTAATCTTTTTCATGGTCATTAGTCCTTTCATTTATTCTCATCAAGTCTTGCCTTGATTGCCTTCATATCGTTCAGCATATCTTCTTTCCTTCTCGGATCGCGGAGGAGTGCCGCGGGGTGGAATACGGCGGTCATGGCGAAATCACCCTTCTCTACCCAGGTTCCGTGCTCCTGCGTGATCTTATAATCGGGCTTGATAAGTCTCATTGCCGCGATTCTGCCAAGGCAGACGATCACCTTCGGGCGCACGAGTCTGACCTGCTCGCGCAGAAAATCTATACACGCGTCCTCCTCTGCGGGAAGGGGATCACGGTTTTTGGGAGGACGGCATTTGAGAATGTTCGCAATGTACACGTCCTCGCGCTTGATGTCAACGGCGTAAAGGAAGCGGTCAAGAAGCTGACCCGCGCGGCCGACAAAGGGAGTTCCCGAAAGATCCTCCTGCTCGCCCGGCGCTTCGCCCACGAACATGAGATCGGCATTTCTGTTACCCACGCCGAAAACGCAATTCGTTCTCGTTTCGCAAAGCGGGCATTTATTACACTCGCGGCACTTCGCCTCAAGCGCTTCCCATCTTGCATCTATATTATCCATAACTGAAACCTCCGGTGATTCATATAAATAATTATATCAATCATTACGGAGGTTGTCAAGCTTTTTCAGCAAAATTTCGCAAGAGACTCCACGGCATTTTCTAAAAAAATCGCGCGCGCGTGTTCTTTTATGTATCCTTCGATATTTTCGCAGTCGCGTCGGTATCCGAATTCGGATATCACAGCCGCGCCGAGCGGCAAGGGTTCATCGCGGTCAAATTCGGGCAGGATCAGGGCATAGGCGCCCTTGCCGATCTCGTAAGCCGAGCTTCCGTCACCGTATCCGCGACCGCGGAGTATCCGGCAAAGCCTGCTCATACTCCCGATGCTGTCAAAAATGCAGACAGAAGCGTCGCTTTCGCGTTCTTTGCCGCTATCAAGCGCAACACGTGTGATGAACATCTCGCATCCTCCTCCCCTTGACGGAAACACCTGAACGAGCAGGCGCCCCGAGTCGATATCGAATCCGCAGTCGAGATGCGCCCTCTCGAGCACGGGCTTGAAGCCGCGCCGCAGAGCACTCGCACCGTCGCATTCTATATTGTATTCCTTCATATCCTCGGCGCTCAGCATAATCTTGAGCTTCGAGTTGCTGATAAGTATAAGTTCCATTTTAACCTCACAATTATTCGTTACACTATAATTATAATCTATTTCGACCGAAAATGTAACCCCTAAAATCGTGGAAGCAGGGTCAAAAAAAGGAACTGTTCACATAAAAATCAAAAAAAGCATTTGCAACGTTAGTAATTATATGATAAAATAACTGCGCAAAAATAAATTGGAGGATATTTAATTATGAAAAAGATTCTTGCGCTTATACTGGCGGTCTTTATGCTTCTCCCCGCGGCTGTTGCCTGCTCCGAGACCCAGGACCCCGGCACAGAAACCGAAAACAATTCCGCATCCACCACCGCACCCGTTGCAGACGAGGGTACAGAAGACCTCTATGACGAGGACGGATTCCTCAAGAGCGACCTCCCCGAGCTCGACTTCGGCGGTGAGACCGTCACCGTTCTCTACTGGAGCGACGTTGAAATGCAGGAATACGAGGCTGAAGAGATCAACTCGATCCTCGTAAACGACGCGATCTACAGGAGAAACGCTAACGTGGAAAAGACTCTCAACATTGAGTTCGAGTGGCTCTCCACCCCGGGCAACAACGGCAAGACCAACGAGTTTGTTACCTACGTCGGCAATATCTACAGCGGCGGCGATACAAATCTCGACCTCATCTCGGCTTACTCGAGAACCACAGCGATCTGCGCTATCGAAGGCTACTGCGCCGATATGGCGGATCTCCCCTACCTCAATTTTGATATGCCTTGGTGGCCCGCAAGTCTCCTTGACGTCGTTTCTATCGGCGACAGCGTCTATTTTGCATCGGGCGACGCTTCGGTAAACGTGCTTCACCTTATGTACGCAATCTACTTCAACAAGGATCTCATTGAAGAGTATAAGCTCGAAAACCCCATCGAACTCGTTCGAAATGACCAGTGGACTCTCGATAAGCTTATCGAGATGACCAAGGATTCATACCAGGACCTCGATGCGAACGGTAAAGAGGACGTAAACGACTTCTTCGGACTCGTTGGCGCAAGCTGGGGCTTTGACGCATTCTACACCGGCTCCGATCTCCGCCTTGTTGAGCAGGATGCCGACAAGCTTCTTGTGATCTCCGAGGACTTCTACGGTCAGAAGGCAGTAGACCTCTGCACCAAGCTCGGTCAGTGGAACCAGACCGGTGACTGCTACATTGATGACTCCTACCATCAGGATCCCTTCGTAGAGGGCAGATCTATCTTCATTCAGGACCGCTGCCATCTTGCAGACAAGAGACTCGTCGGTCTGGTTGACTTTACTTACAGCATCGTTCCCACTCCCCTTTATAACGCCGATCAGGAAGACTTCATCTCTGTTGTCGGCAACCCCTTCTCGCTTTACGCTCTCTTCTCTGCAAGCGAGGACCTTGACCGCGCAGCCGCAGTTCTCGAATGCTGGGCAAGCGAGGCTTACAGAACCACCACTCCCGCGCAGTTCGAAATGAACATGAAGCTCCGTTACTCCGAGTCCTCCGACGAAGCGGATATGTACAACATCATCCGTAATACCGTATGCTTCGACCTCGGCAGACTCTTCAATAACAGACTTAACAAGATTACCGATATCTTCTACAAAGCCGCTATTGAGAACCAGAACTTCGCTATGATTAGCAAGGCTCAGTCAAGAGCACTCAACCACGGAATTGAAGGGGTCGTTGAGGCGTTTAAGGAACTGACGGAGTAAAGAGCGATCAGAAAGATGCGGGCGAATATTTTTGTGCCGCACTTCAAGAACCCTCGTATTTACAAAACTAAAAATCAAAGAACTCGGATATTGAAGCAAATTCTCAATATCCGAGTTCTTATTATTAAATTATGCTGATAAATTAAAACTGGAAATATACGAAGGGGTGCTCTCCGGTAAAGCCGAGGCAGAGGATCAAACCTATTTCAATAAACAGAACCGTCAGACCCGGCACCGTGTTCAGATCAAACAGCGGATAAAAGCCGTTGACCGATGCTTCGTTGTTCTTCTTTGAACGGTACATTGCCACAGCCGAAGCCGATACGACCGCGGCAATTGCGACGAACGACCAGGAGAAAGGCTGTATTATTCCGCTTTGGAAAGTGAATATGCCTTTTATCACCTGCCACGCGACGGCAAAGTTTTCCGCCCTGAAAAAGATCCACAGGAAGGAGACAAACGAGAAGGTAACAAGGATTCCCGCAGCTCTTCCGATCCTCTTTTCGGATAGCTTTTTCGGGAGCACTTTATCAATACACAGCGCAAGTCCGTGCATTGCGCCCCAGACGATAAAGGTCCAATTTGCGCCGTGCCAAAGACCGCCGAGAAGCATCGTGATAAAAAGATTAAGATACTGGCGCGCCTTTCCCTTTCGGTTTCCTCCAAGAGGAATATAAAGATATTCTCTGAGCCAGCTCGAAAGACTTATATGCCATCTGCGCCAGAATACGGTTACGTTATGGGCAAGGTACGGCAGATTGAAATTGACGCTGAAATCATATCCGAAGCATTTTGCGCATCCGATAGCAATATCCGAATAACCCGAAAAATCGAAGTATATCTGGATCGAATAGGAAATAACCGCCAGAACGATAGAAAGCCAATGGAACTCCGAAGGCATCAGAAATACGTCGTCCACAAAGACGGAAAGATGATCGGCGATAACGGTTTTTTTCAAAAATCCGAAAACCATCAGCTGTATGCCGCATTCCAGATTTTTAAGCGTTATCCTTCTGTCCTCGTCAAGCTGAGGCAGGAATTCTGATGCTTTTACGATAGGACCCGCCACAAGCTGCGGGAAGAAGCTGATATACAAAGCAAGTCTTATGAAGCTTTTCTCCGCCTTGATCAGCCCTCTTTTAACGTCAATAACGTAGCTCAATGCCTGGAAGGTATAAAAGGAAATACCGACAGGGAGAATTATATTCAATACTCCCATCTTTCCCCCGACCAATACGGAAAAGGAGGAGAGGAAGAAATTGAAATACTTAAAGAAGCCCAATACCGCCAAGGGTATCACAATGCCTGTTACAAGCGCGGCTTTTTTATGTACGAACAGTGCGGTAAGATAGGCAAAAAAGGTAACCGCCAACAACAAAAACATAAAGCGCCAATCCCAGTATCCGTAAAAGAAATAGCTGGCAATAAGCAGAAATACTTCTTTGTATATTTTGTTTTTGAACCTCTGAAGAACCAAGGTTACCGAAAAGACAACAAAAAAGAATATCAAAAATTCGAGTGAAGCAAATGACATTAATTTTCTCCCCTCATAATTTTGCAAAGTTCCTCGGCAATCATACGGTGTCCGTGCTTATTCAAATGTCCCGCGCCAACCGAAGTATTTGAAAACCCGTGCGGCAAGATATAGCTGTTGCTGTATTCTTCCGCAAAACGCTCCGACATATCCGCAAATTCAATTCCGACCTCGCGGCAAGTCTCGGAGAAAAAATCTCTGAGATCGGTGTCGTTACCGAAGGATATACCCGTTTCGGGGTCAATATACATATTGGATTGATACAGAATAATCAGCTTCACTCCGTATTCGGATGCGGTTTTTGAAAGCTTATTCAAAAGCTCGGAATACAGTTCCGTATTTGCCTCGGGCTTGACCGTAGCGCCGCTCCCCTCATCCGGAGCTTCAAGCCAATTTGAAAGCTGAGAATATAAAAGTCTGAGCAGCTGATTCTTTTGCAGAAGTCCAATAATTCCGCCGGAATGAGACTCGAGCTCTTCCGCTTCGCCTTCAATTACCTTACGGACGTCTTCATCGGGGAACAAAAGCGCGGAGGTTTCTATAACCGCGTACTTCTGCGGTCTGTATTTTTCAAGAGCAGCTTCAAGATTATCCGAACAGGTCAGGAAGGTATGTCCCGATACTCCGATATTGTACACCACCTCATCACCAAGCAACGAACTCAGCTGAGAAGCGGTCGAATCCTCCATAGCGACGTTATACGCCTCCATATGCGAGGATCCCATGATCAGAACGTCAACGTTCATTCCTTCGGAATAATCCACGGGATTCAGATAGCCTTCATTATTGGTCCTTCCCCACGCAAATCCTTCCGTTCCTCGGGAATAAAACTTTTTGTGCTCCCAGGAATAATCGGTCGCGCCTGATGCGTCGGTTGAATGAACGGGGATATTGTAATACAAAAAGCAAAAGAGAGTGAGAACTACCAGAGCAATACATCCGCTGACAAATGCTTTTGATAACCATTTAAACGTTTTAGGCAATTTTTGACCCTCCTTTCCTTTGCGTCAAAAAAGCAATTAATAATTTGTTTTAAAGCGGGATATTTTGCGGCGATCAAAAGAGCTTGTACTTGCCGTCAGCAGACTTTCTCTGCTCGATGCCCGCGGTGAAATCGGGGAAGGAGACGGGCGCGCCGCCGTTCTTTATCGACTGCTCGGAGAGAGGCGTTACCGCCATCATAATTGCGGAATCGTAGACGTCGATCGGCATAGGATCTCCGTTTCTTACCGCCTGAACGAAGGAATCGATAACGAGGAAGTCCATTCCGCCGTGACCCTTCTTGATTCCGGCGTCGAGGTAATCGCGCCAGAGCTTCGGCATATACTTTTCCTCGTATTTCTCATAGTTGCCCCAGAAATTCTTCCACTTGAAGTGATCGGATTCCTTATGGTCGGCGTCGCTGTAGACAGACATATTCTCCTGCGAGAACCAGCCCTTTGTACCGTGGATCTCAAGTCCGCGGGAATAGGGACGGGGGAGAGTTGTATCGAGAGTCAGACGGACGATCTGTCCGAACTCGGTGGTAAGAATGGTGGTTACGATGTCGCCCTGTGCCCACTTGCCGTCGGCGTAGGTCTGATCGCGGTCGGGATGGTTCCTGATATACGTATCGAGTCCCGCGCTCTTGGAAGAGAACGAGGAAAGACTTACGAACTTATTGCCGTGACCGATTCCGAGAAGAACGTTGAGCGGGCCAAGCTCGTGGGTGGGATAGTTTTCACAGTTACGGTTACGGTAGTTGCGGTGACGGTAGTGACGGTTTACAAGACCCATCGAAACCTCCTCGCGCAGGTCGTGGTTATAGCCGCCGCAAAGCTGAACGATCTCACCGAAGAAGCCGTCATCATTCATCGCGTAAAGAGTCTGCTCGACTCTGCCGTAACAGCAGTTTTCAAGCATCATCGCGGGAGTTCCGGTCTCGCGGTGAGCCTCGCAGAGCTGAATGCATTCGTCGATGGTGTAAGCACCGCCGACCTCAAAGGCAACCGGCTTCTTTGCTCTCATAGAAGCAACTGCCGCGGGAACGTGATTTTCCCAAGCCGAGAAGACGAAAACCATCTCAACATCGGGGGAAGCGATGAGCTCCTCATAGTTCAGATAGATTTTGGGATCGTGTCCGAGGGGAGCAACCTTTTCCTTCATATCATCGCATCTGTCCTGATATTCATCGCAGATAGCGGTGATCGCGCAGTTTTCGTGCTCGGCAACGAGCATACTCATACCCTTGCCTCGGTTTCCGAGGCCGATAATACCAACCTTGATCTTTTCCATTGTTTTATACTCCAAGATACATCAAAATAAGCTCGACCGTTGCAACAAGTGCATCGGCGTGGGTGCGCTCCATACCGTGAGAAGCGTGAACGCCGGGGCCGATCAGCGCACCGGGAACGTCGTGTCCCGCACGCCACATAGCTCCTACGTCGGAGCCGTAATAGGGATAGAGATCGACGCAGTAAGGAAGCTCTGCCGCCTTTGCCATCTCGATGAGCTTTGACGTCAGCTCGTAGTCATAGGGACCGCCCGCGTCCTTGGCGCAGATCGAAAGGGTGTGCTCGTCGCACTTGAGGTCCTTGCCGATGCATCCCATGTCAACAGCAAGCATGGATTCGAGTCCCGCGGGAACGAACGCCGCACCGTGACCAACCTCCTCGTACATCGAAACGAGGAATTTGATATCCTTTTCGGGTACGATTCCCGCGTCCTTCATGATCTTGAAGGCGGTGAGGATGCAGGCAACGCTTGCCTTGTCGTCGATAAAGCGGGATTTGAGATAACCGCTTTCGGTAATGACAGTCTTGGGATCGAAGCAGATGTAGTCGCCGTTTTCAATGCCGAGCGCACGGGTGTCTGCGGCGCACTTTACGTTCTCGTCGAGGCGGACGTACATGTTGTCCGCATCACGCGAGCGGCTGCGTGCATCCGAATATACGTGAACCGAGGGAGAGCGGGAAAGGATGGTACCCGTGTATCTCTTGCCCTCGCGGGTGATGACAAAGCAGTATTCGCCGTCAAGAGAGTTGCAAAGAACTCCACCGACGGGAGCAAAGTTGAGGTTGCCGTTTCCGTCGATCGAGCGAACCATAGCGCCGAGAGTATCGCAATGCGCGGCAACGCCGAGCGCAGAATCGTGGCTCTTGCCCTCATAGGTCATCAAGAAACAGCTCTTTTTGGTAGCCTCAAGAGAGAGCCCCTGCTCGGATGCAATATCAGCAAGAAGCGACGCGATCTCGCGCGAGTATCCGCTCGGCGAGGGCACATCCATAAGACGCTTTACGGTCTCAAAACAGTATGATAAGTATTTTTCTCTGTCGAATTTCATTGTATTTTCCTTTCTTTTGAGAAAAGTGTGTTATTATTAAGAGTCTATAGATTTAATCAAACTTGGCGGATAGAGATATAATTCGCAAAAATCCCGCAGTTGCGCATTCTCCTTCCACCACTTCCGTGGTCCCCCTCCCTCCCGGAGGGAGGCAAGGAGTATGTGCGAACACCGTTTGTTTTTCTATGGCGTCTATATGATTATTATTTTGAAAAGCTGTGTTCGCACTCGCAATCTCGGCTCCCTCTGAGGAGGGAGCTGTCGCGAAGCGACTGAGGGAGAGATTGAAAAATTTCTAAATATCGTAGCGAGGAAATTCACCTTCATTTTGCCGTAGGCAAATTATCATTCCGCCATAGGCGGATTACCATTCGGCGTAGCCGATTATCATTCACGCGAAGCGTGATAAGTTTCTTATAATGTGTCCCGCCATTATAAGTCCCACTGCGCCGGGAACAAATGACAGGCTTCCGGGAATATTCCTTCCGTTTTCGGCGCCGAGTCCCTGCGCCTTGATCGGTTCTTCGTCCGACCAGACAACGTCGAGCTTCCCCACGCCCTTTTCCTTCATCTTCTTGCGCATTATCTTCGCAAGCGGGCAGACGCTCGTTTTGCTTATATCGGATATGCGGAAACGCTCGGGGTAGAGCTTGTTGCCCGCACCCATAGAGGCGATCACTGGCACTCCCGCCGCATCGGCGCGGCATATAAGCTCAACCTTCGCCGCAACCGTGTCAACGGCATCGGCAATGAAATCAAATTGCGAGAGGTCGATCTCATCGGCGTTTTCGGGCAGATAGAAGAGGTTGATTGCGTGCACCTTGCATTCGGGATTGATCGAAAGAATGCGCTCCGCCATGATCTCGGCTTTCGATCTGCCGACGGTGTCCTGCGTTGCGATTATCTGGCGGTTTACGTTGGAAGCAGAGACCGTGTCACCGTCAATGACGGTCAGCTCACCGACTCCCGCGCGCGCCAAAGCCTCGCAAAGATGTCCACCAACGCCGCCGAGTCCGAAGACCGCAACGTGCGAGTTACGTAATCTTTCCACACCACCGTCACCAAGCAACGCCCGCGTGCGTGTATCGTCAAGTTGCATTCAATCCACCGCCTCTCATTTTGCATTTTGCAGTTATTGCTATAATTCTATCACAATTCCCTAAAATATGCAATAGAAAAATCAAAAGAGCCCGGTAATCTGCCAAAAAAATCTTTACAAGAGGAAAAAAATAGTGTATAATTATTCTGTATAAATATAAAATAATGTTTTGAGGTGATATTTTGCAAAATTTTGATATGACAGAAAAAAGGCTTGACGGATCGGAAGTATATTCGGGCAAGATACTGCACGTAATGGTTGACCGCGTTGAGCTTCCCGACGGCAAGGAGGCAACGCGCGAGTACGTCGGACATCCCGGCGCGGTATGCGTCGTTCCGATCAACGAACGAGGCGAGGTTCTCTGCGTCCGCCAGTTCCGCTACACGCACGGGCGCGTCTTCCTCGAGATTCCCGCGGGCAAGCTTGAGATCGGCGAGACCGACCGCGCCGCGGCGGCTCTGCGCGAGCTCCGCGAGGAAACAGGTGCGCGCTGTGAAAGCCTGACCTTCATCGGCGACTTCATCCCCTCTCCCGCGATACTCGGCGAGGTGATCTCTATGTATATCGCCGAGGGCCTTTCTATGGGTGATACCGATCCCGATGACGATGAATTCATCGACATTGAGGCAATCCCGCTCGATAAACTTGCCGAGATGTGTGTCTCGGGCGAGATCGCCGACGGCAAAACCATCGCCGCAGTTCTTAAAGCGAAATATATTTTGGATAAAAGATAATAAAGGAGTTAAAAAATGAAACTCAATTACAAACGCACGCTATTCGTCGGATTCGCATTCTTCCTCATCTGCGCTTTCTGGCAGGCTTACGACACCATCGTTCCGAAAATTCTTACCGACCGCTTCGGTATGTCTCAGTTCTGGTCGGGCGCGATCATGGCGATCGATAACATTCTCGCGCTCTTTCTCCTCCCCCTCTTCGGCATCCTCTCGGACAGAACAAAATCCAAGCTCGGACGCCGCACACCCTTCATCATCGTCGGTACTTTGATCGCGGCAACCGCGCTCATCTCGCTCTCCTTCGTGGATTCGATGCAGCTTAACCGTCTCGGCAATATCGCTGACATCAATTCCGAGGAAGCACGCACCGTCCTTTACGATTACGACTACGGCGGACCCCTTGCAACCCCCGACGGCGAAGAATACGTTCTCGCTGAACTCGGACGCGAGGATTTCATCAAGATCCCCGCAACTCTTGAGGACGGCAAGGCAAATCCCGACTACACGAACTACGTTGTTCCCGCGCGTTCGGCTTATATCGCGCAGGAGATCGTCGGCAAGGATCCCTCCGCGCTGATAACCTTTATCGCGGTGCTCTTTGTCCTTCTGCTTTCAATGGCAACCTTCCGTACACCCGCAGTCGCGCTCATGCCCGACGTCACGCCGCGTCCGCTCCGTTCTAAAGCTAACGCCGTTATCAACCTCATGGGTACCATCGGCGGAAGCCTGATCCTCGGACTCGGTATGGTCCTTTCCACCGGCTCAACGAATAACACATATATGCCTTACACCGGCTATTTCTGCATCGTCGCGGGAATAATGCTCGTCAGCCTTGTCGTCTTCATCGCAACCGTCCGCGAGCGCAAGTTCGTTGCCGAAATGGAAGAGGTCAGCCGCGAGCAAAATATCAAGGAGGGCAACGACGAGGACGAGGCTGCGGGAAGCCGCAAGCTTTCGGCATCCGAGAGAGTTTCTCTCATCCTCCTGCTTGCATCCGTTGTTCTCTGGTTCTTCGGCTACAACGCCGTAACAAGCAAATACTCGGTCTACGCGGGACGCGTTCTCCAGCTTGACTACAACTCCACCCTTCTCGTTGCAAACATTGCCGCACTTATCGCATACCTCCCTGTTGGTATGATCGCAACCAAGGTCGGAAGAAAGAAGACGATCCTTGCGGGCGTCGTTATGCTCAGCGGAGCATTCCTGACCGCATCCTTCCTCGACGCGGGTACTCCCCTGCCCGTTATGATGATCCTCTTTGCCATTGCAGGTATCGGATGGGCGACCATTAACGTCAACTCCTTCCCCATGGTCGTTGAGCTTGCGCGCGGCGGCAACGTCGGTAAGTACACCGGCTTCTACTACACCGCAAGTATGGCGGCGCAGACGATCACTCCCCTTGTATCCGGCTTTCTTATGGACACCCTTGGCATGAAGACCCTCTTCCCCTACGCCGCGATTTTTGCCGCAGGCGCATTCATCACAATGCTCTTCGTTCGCCACGGAGACTCCAAACCCACGAAATGAGGTAAATTAAAATGATCGCAGTTTATATTATTATTGCTCTTGTTGCGCTTTTCGCGCTCTACGTCTTCCTTCTCCGTCCCAGAACCGAGCACAAAACCTCGGTTGAGCCGCTCAAGGTCGATTACGCACACCGCGGACTCCACGGCGACTTTGCTGTGGAAAACACTATGCAGGCGTTCTACGCCGCAGAGCGCGAAGGCTACGGCATCGAGCTTGACGTCCGCCTTTCCTCGGACAATCAGGTCGTAGTTTTCCACGATGACACCCTCCAGCGTCTCTGCGACCGCCCCGAGCGCGTCGATTCGAAGACCGCATCCGAGCTTTCCTGGGTCGATATCAAGGGCACCTACGAGAAGATCCCGCTCTTTGAGGACGTTCTCGCTACCATCGACCCCACCACTCCCCTCTGCATCGAGCTCAAGGGCAGTGACACACGCCTTTGCGCAGAAGTTGCCAAACTTCTCGACAAGGAAGACAGATACTATTCGGTCAAGGCGTTCAATCCCTTCCTCATCAGCTGGTACAAAAAGAACCGCCCGAGAGTAGTGCGCGGTGTGCTTGTTTCCAACTTCCTCGCAAAGGGTCACAAGGGCAACATATTCACCCGCTTACTCGCAACCACTATGGTGCTCAACTGCATCGCACAGCCCGACTACATCTCCTACGACTGCAAGCACCCGAATCTCCTTCCCCTTGTAATCTGCAAGAAGCTTTATAACGTTCTGACCTTCACATGGACGGTCAACACTCCCGAGCTTTACGGCGAGGCAAAGGCACGCGGCGACATCGCGGTCTTTGAAGGCTTCGAGCCCAAGAGATATTGATATGCGCGACAATTACGACGTTCTCAAAACCGAGGGCAGAAACCCTCGGACAATGAACATTGACAAGCTTTCCTCGCTCGAAATGGTTCGCCTCATCAATCAAGAGAACCGCGCCGTTGAGGATGCCATCGACGAAGCACTCCCCGAGATCGCGGCGGCTGTCGATATGATAAGCGAAGCCATTGAAAACGGCAAGAACGTGATCTACGTCGGCTGCGGCACCTCGGGCAGACTCGGAATCGTTGACGCATCCGAATGCCCGCCCACCTTCGGCGTCGGCTACGAGCTTTTCCGCGGAGTCATCGCGGGCGGTAACGAAGCCGTTTTCCGCGCGACTGAGAACGCCGAGGACAGCGAAGAAAAGGGCATGACCGCCATCGAAGCAGACGGCGCAAAGGACGGCGACGTTGTTGTCGGACTTTCGGCATCGGGACGCGCACCCTTCGTAATCGGTGCGCTCAAAAAGGCACGCGAACGCGGATGCAAGACGGTCTCCGTCACCTGCAACCCCGGCTCACTTATGGAAAATCATTGCGACGTTGCCGTCTCGGTCTACGTCGGCCCCGAAGTCCTTTCGGGCTCGACCAGACTCAAAGCCGGCACGGCGCAAAAGCTGATACTTAATATGTTCTCCACCTGCGCGATGATCAAGACGGGCAAGGTGCGCTCGAACCTCATGGTCAACGTCCGCCCGACAAACGAAAAGCTCGTCGAACGCGCAACAAGAATCATAATGCAACTTTCCGACGCGGACTATGAGACCGCATCACGCCTGCTCGAAACCTACGGCGATGTGCCCGCAGCGCTGGATGCTTACGAGATTGCAAAGTGCAAAATGCAGAGTGCAGAGTGAAGGTAAATTTCAATTAAAATTTTAAGCTAATTATTTTTTAATAATGAAAACAAAATTCCAAGAACAAATCGAAGAAGTAACCCGTTCCTCCATCCCCATGCACATGCCGGGGCACAAGAGAAATGTGGCGATGCTCGGGGATGATCTTCCCTACTCCGTTGACGTCACCGAGATCGACGGCGCGGACGATCTGCACGATCCCGAAGCAGACGGCATAATTGGTTCACTTTGCGAAAAATACTCCTCGCTTTACGGTGCGAGATCGGCTCGTCCTCTCATCAACGGTTCGACCTGCGGAATCCTTGCCGGCATACGCACGCTGACAAGCCCCGGCGATTCCGTTATCGTCGCGCGCAACTGTCACAAATCGGTCTGGCACGCGATCGAGATCTGCCGCCTGAATCCGACCTGCATTCTCCCGCCCATCACCCCGGAGCACGGTATCTGCGACGCGATCACAGCGGAAGCCATAGAGGAAGCATTCGAGCGATCAAGCGGTGCGACCTGCGTGATCCTCACCTCACCCACCTACGAGGGCGTGATCTCGGATATCGACGCGATCTCGTCGGTCTGCAAAAAGCACGGCGCGGCGCTGTTCGTTGATGCCGCTCACGGCGCACACCTCGGTTTTTCAAATCTCTTTCCCGATTTCCCTCGAGGCGCGGATATCGCCGTCACAAGCCTCCACAAGACGCTTCCCGCACTCACGCAGACGGCTCTCGGCCTCGTTTTCAATGAGAAATATTCCTCCCGCTTCGCTCGCAATCTCGGCATTTTCGAAACGAGCAGTCCTTCCTATATATTAATGAACTCGATCGCCAAATGCGCAGATATTTTGGCTGACGGCAACGCTCTTTTCGATAATTACCGTACCATCCTCGATGAATTTTACGCATCGACCAACCCTTCAAAGCTAAATCTCATCAAAACCGACGATATCGGCAAGATATCGATCTCAACGAGAAACACGACCTTCACGGGCTCCTCTCTTGCCGACGCCTTGCGCTCGCGTTTCTCTATCGAGCCCGAAATGGTGCACTCGGATTATCTGCTCTGCATGACCTCGGTTTGCGACACGCGCGAGACTCTCTCGGCTTTGTCGAAAGCAATAATGTCGCTTGACGAAGAAGCGGAATATTCGGATAAAAAGTCTATTCCCTCGTTTATCACAGAATTGCCGCCCGCTGAGATACCCCTCCATGATGCGGTATGGCTCGACCTTGAAGGCAGAGAAGATATTTCGGACGCCTACGTTTGGGTCTATCCCCCCGGAATCCCGATACTTCTGCCCGGCGAAAAGGTCACCGAGGAGATAAAAAATCACCTCGAAATGCTGAAAAATTCGGGGATTTCGCCAAAAATCATCAAAACCTCTTGACAAATCGCCAAAAATCATATATACTATATGGTGAATTAAATTATATCTGAAAGGTGGAATTTTACAATGAAGAGAATTCGTACTATCAATACCCGTGACCTCAAGGCTTCCGTTAAGAACGGCGGATGCGGCGAGTGCCAGACTTCCTGCCAGTCCGCTTGCAAGACCTCTTGCGGCGTTGCTAACCAGGCTTGTGAGAAGAAGAGCAAGTAATTGATAAAAGCCGCCGCGAATGCGGCGGCTTTTATTCGATATTACTGCAATCGGGCTTCGCCCGAATGGTTATTGGCTTCGCCAAATGATTATCGGCAAAGCCGAATGATGATTCGCCCAAGGGGCGAAATGAAGGAAATTTTTCGCCACTTGGCGAAAAATCATAAATATAATTGAGGTAAAAATGATCCATTCCTATAAACTCAACGGTTACAATATCGTTCTTGACGTCGGATCGGGCGCGGTTCACGCGGTCGATGATCTCGCATACGACATCATAAATCTCTACGAAACCAAGTCGGCAGACGAAATTGTTTCGATCTGCCTTGAAAAGTTCGCCTCCGAGGGTATCACTGAGGGCGATATCCGCGACACGATCTCGGACGTCGAGGAGCTCAAAGAGAGTGGCAAGCTCTACGCGGAGGACATCTACGCTCCCCTCGTTGGCAAGCTCAAGAACAATTCAAACACCGTCAAGGCTCTCTGCCTGCACGTCGCGCACACCTGCAACCTCAACTGCGAATACTGCTTCGCGGCTCAGGGACGCTTCCACGGCGAACGCGCCCTTATGTCCTTTGAGGTCGGAAAACGCGCGCTCGATTTCCTTGTTGAAAATTCAGGAACACGCCACAATCTCGAGGTCGACTTCTTCGGCGGCGAGCCGCTTATGAACTGGCAGGTCGTCAAGGATCTCGTTGCATACGCGCGCTCGATCGAGGAAGCCGCGGGCAAGCATTTCCGCTTTACGCTGACCACCAACGGTGTTCTCGTTGACGATGACGTCATCGAGTTTGCCAACCGCGAGATGGACAACGTAGTTCTCTCCCTCGACGGCAGACGCCACGTACACGACAACCTCCGCAAGACCGTGAACGGTCAGGGCTCTTACGACCTGATCCTTCCCAAGTTCAAGGAGTTCGTAAACCGCCGCGGCGACAAGGGTTACTACATGCGCGGCACGTTCACCAAGTTCAACACAGATTTCTGCACCGATATCATACATATGGCTGACGAGGGCTTCACCGAGCTTTCGATGGAACCCGTCGTATGTCCTCCCGGCGACCCCTACGCGCTCGGCGAAGAGGATCTGCCCGTACTTTACGAGCAGTACGAGAAGCTCGCGCTCGAGATGATCGACCGCAAGAAGCGCGGCAAGCCGATCACATTCTATCACTACATGCTCGACCTTGAGGGCGGCCCCTGCATCTACAAGAGAATTTCAGGCTGCGGTTCGGGAACCGAGTACATGGCTGTCACCCCCTGGGGCGACCTCTACCCCTGCCATCAGTTCGTCGGCGACGAGAAATATCTGCTCGGCAACATTTTTGACGGTGTAAAGAACGAAGCGATCCGCGATGAATTCCGCTCCTGCTCGGCATATTCCCGTGAGGAATGCCGCGATTGCTGGGCAAGACTCTACTGCTCGGGCGGCTGCGCCGCAAACTCCTACCACGCAACAGGAAGCGTAAACGGCGTTTACGAATACGGCTGTAAGCTCTTCAAGAAGCGTATCGAGTGCGCGATCATGCTGAAGGTAGCCGAGTCGCTTGAGAGCGAAGAAGAATAATAAATTGCCAGTTACTAATTGAAGGTAAAATTCCGCCCACACGGGCGGAATTTTTCGTTTTAAAGAAAAAATTGCTTGACATCCCCTCTTCCGCGTGATAAAATTATCTTAACCAAACTTCATCATTGGAGGTCTTCATGGAAAATAAAGTTCGTTTTGCCGTCATAGGTACTGAGGGCATTGGGCGCAGTCATATTGAAGGTATTCTCAGAAACGAAAATGCCTCGCTCGCCGCGATTTGCGACGTTGACGAGCCCGCAGTCCGTGCGCGTGCCGAAAGTCTCGGTCTCCCGACCTATTACACCGATTACAAGGATATGCTCCGCGCAGGAGGTTTTGACTGCGTTGTAATCTGCACTCCCGACTCCTTCCACAAAGACCAGTGCGTCGATTCGCTGAATGCGGGCTGTCACGTTATCTGCGAAAAGCCTCTCGCTATGCGCATCGACGAATGCGAGGCGATCATTGCCGCAGCACGCGCCTCGGGCAAGCACTTCATGGTCGGTCAGGTCTGCCGCAAGACTCCCGCCTTTGCGCTGATGAAGGCGATGGTCGACCGCGGCGACATCGGCGAGCTCTTTTACGTCGAATCCGAATACGCGCACGACTACTCTATCCTTGGACGAGGGGAGTGGCGCAAGGATCCCTCATACATCCGCCATCCCGTTGTCGGCGGCGGATGCCACGCTATGGACCTTCTCCGTTGGATCGCGGGCGATCCTACCGAGGTCTTCGCCTACGCAAATCACAAGATGCTCCCCGACTGGCCAATTGACGACTGCACGATATCGGTGCTCAAATACCCGAACGGCGTTATCGGCAAGGTTTTGACCTCGATCGGCTGCAAGCGTCCATACACGATGCGCACGCAGCTTTTCGGATCGAAGGGCACTATCCTCGGCGACAACAAGTCTCCCTATATCACGCTTTTCACGCCCTGTATCAACGAAAAGGGTAAGCACAGCTTCAAGGAAGAGCAGATACCGATCGACATCAACCATCACAATATGGCAGCAGAGATCTCGGATATGTGCGATATAATTCTCGGCAAAATGCCGCTTGAAATCGACGTCATCGAGGGTGCGAACACGGTTGCTGTCTGCCTTGCGGCTGTTGAATCCGCGGAGTGCGGTCTGCCCGTCAAGCCACACTATTTCGGCTAAAGGAAGGTAAAAATCATGTTAAAAGTAGGTTTTTCCGAATTTGATATAACCCCAGCTGTCGGCAAGCTGATTCCCGGCGGCTTTGAGCCCTGCCACACGAGCGAGCCCGCGCGCGGCAAGCTTCTTGCCACCGCCGCAGCTTTTGATCTTAACGGCAATTCGCTCATTCTTGTTTCCGTTGATCATCTTTCCTTCCATACAAACACCGCCGATCGCATCCGCCGTCGCATTTCGGATGCCACAGGAGTTCCCTTCGACCGCATCCTCGTTGCCGCAACTCACACGCACACGGGCGGTCAGACAGATTATCAGCTCTGGCTCTGTCCACCCGACCTCGAAATCGCGTCTATGACCGAAGAGGGCGCGGTAACCGCGGGAATTTCGGCTTTCGGGAACCTCTCTGAAGCCGCTATCGGCATCGGCGCGGGCGAAGAAAATCGCTACAGCTTCTGCCGCGACATCTACATGACAGACGGCTCGATCAAGATGAACCCCAACCGCGCGCATCCCGAGCTCATGATCGAGCCGGTTGACACGCCCGACTACGCGGTCAACGTCATGCGCATCGACTCCGCCGAGGGCGAGGTACGCGGTTTCATTGTCAACTACGCCAACCACCCCGATTGCCACGCAAAAAATAAGAAAAGCTTCAGCGCGGACTTCCCCGGTGCTCTTCGCCGAGGTCTCAAGCGTGTTTACGGCGAGGATATCTTCGTCCTCTTCTTCAACGGCACCGCGGGCGACATCAACTGCATTGACTGGATGCGTTCGACCTCGGATTCCTACTACGGCGGAACCAAAAACGCTCCCGAGGCGATCGGAGCGGGTCTGACCTCGACTGTCGTTGAGATCAATGCGAACATTAAAGCTACCGAATCCGCTCCCGAAATCACAGCAATTTCGAAGAATATTACTCTCGCACGCCGTTACAAGACAGATGCAGACCTTAAGTGGGCACAGGAGATCGCGAAGGATATGGCATCTCACAACGCGAAGGACCGCGCCTTTGCCACCGAATATCTTGAGGATGACAGCGACGTCAGCCCCGAGATCGAATTTGAGATCCACACCGTTCGCCTCGGTGACTGGGCGATCGTCGGTCTGCCCTCCGAGATCTTCACCGACATCGGACGCCGAATTAAGACTGCTTCTCCCTTTAAAAACACACTCATTTTCGAGCTTGCCAACGGCACGCACGGATATATTTCGACCAAGACCCTTCACGAAAGCACGGCATACGAATCAACCGTCAGCAAGGTCAACGCCTGCACAGCGAAGGACAGCGCGGACCGCATCGTCGCCGCCGCGCTCAGACAGCTCGAGGAACTGAAAAATGTATAAGATCTTCAAATACTCGCTCCACCCCACCGTTGATTTCGCCGCCGAGGAGCTTAAGAAATACCTCCGCATGATGATGCCGCGGTGCGGTGAGATCACAATCTGTTCCGACGAGCGCGACGGTGACGGATTCGTTCTTGCTCTCTGCTCCGACATCGGCATTGATCTGCCCGAAACCGACGATCCCGAGCTCGACGACGTCGTTGTTATAAACGCGAACGAGCACGGAGGCATCATCGCGGGAAGCAATCCCCGCGCGCTTCTGATCGCGGTTTACGAATATCTCAGGCAGAACGGATGTCGCTGGGTACATCCCGGCATTGACGGCGAATTTATTCCCGTCAAAGATGCTCCGGCTGTCGTCAATTATCGCAAAAAAGCCGATATGCGCGTCCGCGCACAATGCAACGAGGGCGCGGAATATCAGGCTTCGATGATTGAGACCATCGACTTTTCGCCCAAGATCGGACTCAACTCCTGTATGCTCGAGTTTGACATACCGAAAGCCTATTACAATTATTACTACGACCACAGAAATAACCGCGCAAACCGCCCGCCCGAGCCGATAACGGGAGAGCAGGTGCTTCAATGGAAGCGCGCCTGCGAGGCAGAGATCGCAAAGCGTTCGCTGATCTTTCAGGATATGGGACACGGCTGGACAGCCGAGCCATTCGGCATCGACACGACCGAAGGTTGGTCAAAGGACGAGGGAAATCCGATTCCCGAGGAGAGCCGTGAATTTGTCGCTCTGACCGAGGGTTCGCGCTCGCTCTTCCACGGCGTTGCGCTGAACACGAATTTCTGCATGTCGAATCCGCGTGCGCGAGAGATCGTGGCAAAAGCCATCGCAAACTACGCCGAGGTCAGCCCGCAGGTGAACTACCTGCACGTCTGGCTTGCCGACAACAGAAACAACCATTGCGAATGCGACGAATGTAAGAAGAAAACGGTATCGGATTGGTACGTAATGCTTCTCAACAAGATCGACGAGGAGCTGACCGCACGAGGACTTGCAACCCGAATCGCATACATCGCGTATTACGACACCGCCTTCCCGCCCCTGACCGAGAAGCTCAAAAATCCCGACCGTTTCGCGCTCCTTTTAGCCGCAATCACGCGCGATTACACCGAAACGCCGAAAATGTCGGGTGAGAAAAAGGAACTGCCTCGTTTCGATTTGAACAAAAACGTCTTCCCCACCGACCTTGCGGATTACATTCAGTATTCCGAAGGATGGCAGAAAACCGCGTACACGCCAAAATTCTGCTACGAATACCATTTCTGGATCCATCAGTACTACGATATCGGCGGAATCCGCCTTGCCGAGCGTCTTTACGAGGACGTCCGCGCCTACCGCGATGCGGGCTTCTTCGGCATCATTCAGGACGGCTCGCAACGCTCATTCTTCCCCAACGGCTTCCCCTTCTACGCCTACTCCCGCGCAATGTACGACAAGGACGTTTCCTTCACCGAGCTGAAGGAGGATTATTTCAGCCATACTTACGGCGAGCATTGGCACGAGATCGCGGAATATCTCGAGAAGATTTCGGATATCTTCGACGTAAAATACCTCGAAGTACCGCACCGCTCGTCCGCGCCGCGCAAGCTCGTCTCAGAGGAACGCGCCGAGGCTTTAAGAGATGTGGAAAAGCTCTGTGAGGAGATGAAGAAGAATATACGTGCGTGGAAGAAGGAATCGACCAAGCGCGTTCACAGCGCGTCTCTGCGCCTCCTTGAGCTCCACTGCGAATATTGCACAGGTCTTGCCGAAACAATGATCCTGACGGCTCTTGGCCATTCCGACGAGGCTTTCGACGCCTTCAACGCCTTCTTTGACTCCTTCGGACGCCACGAATTTGAGATCGAACGCTATTTTGACCATCATCTTGCCTACAAGGCACTGGCACGCAGCCTCCACGCAGGCAAGAACCGTATAGAAAGAGAGGAAATCGGATAATGAAACACTTTATAATCGGACGCACCGAAAGCGGATTTTACCGCTATCAGGGTTGGCCCAGCGTCTGCATCGACGAGCAGGGCGTGCTCTATGCCGTTTGCTCGGGCAACAGACTCGGACACCTCTGCGTTTTCGGCAAAAACTATCTCTACAAGAGCTTTGACGGTGGCGAGAGTTGGACCTCGCCCGCCGTTATCAACGACACATATCTCGACGACCGCGACGCAGGTATCACCTACCTTGGCGGCGGCAAGATGCTTATGACCTACTTCTGCCACCCCTGGCAGTTCTACGACGCACGCCGCGAGTGGGTCAAGGGATATACGAATGCCGTAACCTACCCGATGGCATCCGCAATGCTCGACGGATACAAGAATCTGCCCGAAGAGCGTAACAAATTCGGCTCATTCGTCCGTCTCTCGCGCGATTACGGACACAGCTGGGAAGAGGCGGTCAAGGTTCCCGTTACCGCGCCTCACGGCCCAATTCTTCTCAAGGATGGCAGACTTCTCTACGTCGGCAAAGAATTCCACAGCGGAGACTCCGAGCTTACCGAGGGCGCAATTTACGTCTACGAGAGCCGCGACGAGGGCGCGACATGGCAGAAGCTCTGCGGAATCGACTTCCCCGAAGGACTCGACAAGAAAAATATGCACGAGCCCCACGCTGTTGAGCTCGAGGACGGAACTATCGTTGCCTCGATCCGCGCGCAGGGCGAAGGCGTACCGCACGGATTTTCGATCTACACCTGCCGCTCAACCGACGGCGGAAAGTCGTTCTCGCATCCCGAGTGCCTCGGCATCAGCGGTTCTCCCCCTCATTTTCTGCTCCATTCTTCGGGCGCACTCATCCTCACCTACGGACGCCGCGAAGCTCCCTTCGGCGAGCGCATAATGATCAGCCGCGACGGCGGAAAGACTTGGGGCGAGGAGCATATCCTCACCGAAGCATATTGCAACGACCTCGGCTACCCCGCAACCGCCGAGCTTCCCGACGGCTCGCTCATAACCGTCTATTACGAACGCTATAAGGATGACAAATTCACATCCATCCTCGGCGTTAAGTGGACGATTGAGGAATTTGAATAAAATAAAAAACGGAATCGCTTTCGCGATTCCGTTTTTATCTACAATATTTATCCGCCTAAAGCTATTCTGATCGTCTCAACCACGCCCATATTCGTCCAGATCGACATAAGCGAAAGCAGCGCGGTAGCAATTCCGGTCACGGGCTTTGCGTAGCCATCGCTCTTCTCCGTCAGATTCATAAGAACAGCTGCGGAGACAAGCGCAAGCATCACGGAAATATCGTAAACGTATCTCATATTGACACCGCCGATGCAGAAATCCGAGAATGCTATGCCAAGCGCGAGGATCGCGGTCACGGCAACAACGGCGGTCTTTGCGATATCCCTCTCGCCGCGATTCTTTTCGATTGCCGCAAGGCGGGGATAAGCAAGGATGCCGAGGGGCAGACCGTATGCGAACACTCCGCAGTAGCGGTCATAATAGAAATATCTTGCGTCTTCGGGCAGGACCTTGATCTTCTGCATTCCGAGATAAGGATAAGCCTCGGTCTGCCACATCGGGCAGAGGAAATAGGAGAAAAAGGATGAGAAAAGATACTTGAAATCGATCGTATTGAGTGAAACGTCGCTGACTGTCAGCTGATAGTTCGCGCCGAAATCTAGGGGCGAGCCGAAGCGCGCGGCATTATACCACATAACCGCGGCAGCACCCGCCATAAGAGGAAGCGCGAAGGATCCGACGGTAAGAAGTCCGTCCTTCAGGGTATCTTTCTTTATCTTGCAAATGAACTCGATAAAGAGCGGGAAAACCGCTACGCACATCAAGGCAACCGTCGGGCGCGACCAAACGGTCAGCGTCAGCGCGATTGCGGCAAGTACGAGCAGGGTCATTCTCAGCCACAGCTTTTCTGTTTTCATAGCGCGCACCGCCAGAGCGACGAAAGCCATCGAGAATACCTGCGCCGAGAGGACGGCAACGTAATACATATCCGCGCAAAGTGCACCGAGGTAAACTCCGCTCGCCGAAACCACGCCCGCAAGTCCGAGAAGGAAGAGCCAGAGATTCGGCTTTTTTATAAAGCGAAGAACGACCTCACGGTATGCAAACGCAGTTGCTATGACGCCCGCTATCGCAAGGATGAGGCAGGCAAGCGGCACGTTCGGGAGCTTTCCCGTAAACGCGTGGATCGGCGCGTGAACCGTCAGAAGCGGCGCGATGCCGAAATAGGAATAGTATTTTCCGTCAAAAAATGCGTAGTCCCAACTGAATTTTACTTTCGCCGCGCTTCTTGCCGCGGGATCGTAAGGATTCTCAAGTGCCGCAAGACGGCGATCAACACCGATATCAAGCTCGATCTGTCCCTTTTTCCATGCGTCAAACTGACGCCCGTAAATGTCGGCGGGAACCGCCCCTCCGACCTCGTATTCGTAAAGCTCGGTCTCCTTGCCGAGAGTCGGGAAGCAAGCCCCGACGAGCAGGAGAACTACCAGAGCAAAAAGTAAATTACTTATCAGCTTTTCGGGGCAAAATTTTGCCCCGAATATTTTATTTATCATATTTTTCATTTATCCAAGCTTCTCTCCGTAGACGAGGATCTCACGTGTATTGATAGTGTTGTACTTAGCCGCGTCGTCGTTACGTCCGATAATAATACCGATTCGGATATACTGTCCCGTAACGCCCGCCATATCAAACAGGCAGGTAGTATCTGCGGTATTGCCGTTCCAGGGATCCTTGGCGGTTTTACCGCAATTTACAAGCTTTGTGCCGTTGACGTTATCCCAGCAAGCTGTGGGAACACGCTCCCAGTTTACGCCGTCATCGCTGACAAAGACCTCAGCAACACCGGGGAATCCCTTAAGACTGCCCGATGCAAATCCCATAGCGTCAAACTTATGCTTTGAGCCGAAATTCAGTGTGATAAGTCCCGTGTACTGCGCTTCCGCCTCGACCTCGCCGCTTATATTGTACTTCTTGTCATCAAACTCAAAGCAAGCCATAAAGGACGTGCCCCAATGTCCGTTTACAAGGTTCTCTACAGCCGTTGTATAGCCCTTTGCGGAGGAATCCATCTTCTCGATACCGATTACAGAAACACCGTAGCCAATATCGGCAATATCCGCCTTCTGCGCGTCAGAAAGACCTGTTGCGGAATATTCCTTGGACGATATAGCGTTCTTGGTTCCGAGGATACCCGAGAAGCTCTTGCCGTTCGGATAAGTTCCGCCCTGAAGCACAGAGATAAGCTCTGACTTCGGGAAGGATTTCAGATTCTTCATTTCAAGCGCGTCCACGGTATAGCCGAGAGAATACTCAACGCCTACCGAGGAGGTCTTATACTCCGCGGGGATCGCGGGAGTCTCAAAGACAGCCTTGCGTGCCGCTTCCTTGAGGATTGCCGCCGCTTCATCGGTCAGATTTGCGTTGTAGTCAACCGTGGTGGGATCAACACCCGTGATCTTTGCAAAGATCGTCATAGCCGCAAGGTAGCTTCCCGTAGCGTTCGGGTGGGTAAGATCCTCGTCATAGATATTGATATTCTTGTTGTTGGTATAAACGTCATAGAATGCCAGACCCGCATATGCAACGTCGATGCCGAGCTCGGCGCCGATCGCCTCATAAGCCGCGCTGATCATCCACGTCATGCTCTCGTTTGTCCAGCCGTTGTTAGCAAGTACGCTGTGACCTGCCTTTCTGCCCCAAGTTCCGTAAAGAACGGGAGTTGCACCGTCGGCTCTTACCTTTTCGGCAAGGTTACGCACGCCGGTATAGAACTTATCGGGAGTTGCCGCAGGGCATGTGCTCTGCTCCTGAAGGATAACGTAATCAAAGTTTCTCGCCTTGAGCGCGGAGTCAACCTGCTTACCGACTTCATCGGTAGACTTTGCGGAGTCGATCAGATACCAGCCGCCCTTGGTGACTCTCTGTACCTTCGCGTT
Organism: Clostridia bacterium; assembly: GCA_017628755.1. Lineage (GTDB taxonomy): Bacteria > Bacillota > Clostridia > Oscillospirales > CAG-272 > CAG-390. The sequence continues at coordinate 48,670 of JAGBYM010000025.1, forward strand.
ATATCCAGCCGCGGTGAGGATCTTGGCAAAGATCTGCTCGGGCATATCGTTATAATGAGTATAGCTGTTACCGATAAAGAGGAAGTTGTAGCTCTTGCTCTTGTCAAGAATTTCGGAAGCGGGAGCCTCCGCGGTGGTCTCCTCGTTGGGCATAGTCTCTGCGCCCGCGGTGGTCTCCTCGGGAGCCTCTGTGTTCTCGGGAGCGGGAGTGATATTATCCGAGTCCGAGGGTTCGGTCGTAGTCTCACCCGTGCCCGTGCAGGCTACAGCCGAAAAAAGCATAGCCGCAAGAAGCAAAAACGCAATGATTCTCTTTTTCATGATCTTTTCCTTTCGGATATAATATAGTACTATAATAATATATTATTTTACCCGATTTGTCAAGAGTTTTTTGCTATTTTCATCAATTCGTTCCAGGTTGCGGGACCCGCACTTCCGTCGGCGGCGAGACCGCGGATTTTCTGAAACTCCTTGAGTGCCTTTTCGGTCGCCGCGCCAAAGCTTGAATCGACCGAAAGTGCGGCACCGTGGAAGTTGAGCATCGTCTGCAAAAGTCTCACTTCCCCGCCGACAGCACCCTTTTTCAAAACCTTTCTCTCATGTGTCAGAGTCAATTTGTTCACCTCACTTAAATTCTTTTTGAAATACTTTTCGGGATCGACGTACTCGCCGTAAAGCGCGACTCCGAGATGCAGATGCGCGCCCGTGCTCCTGCCCGTGCTTCCCATATAGCCGAGAAGATCACCTCGCTTGACGAAGTCGCCCTTTTTGACCCGAAGAGTGTCTTTTTTGAAGTGGCAATAGATCGTCACGGCGGTCTCGTCATGGCGTATTTTGCAGTAATACCCCGATCTATCACTGTATCCCGCCTCGATGACCTCGCCCGCGTCAAAGGCAACGACCCAATCCGACACCGCACCGCCCCCATCGGTCAGCGCAACGAGATCGACGCCCGAATGATGCTCGCGCTTACCGAAGATCACGCGCTCGCCGAAGGGGTAGGTTATCTTGTAACCGTCATAATTCTTAAAGAACCTCGAGCCCATCCGCCAACCTCGCTTTCAATTTTTCATATTCGGCGCGCAGTTCTAGAAACGCGGGATTCTTCCCGCCGGGGCGGGCGGTGTCTATCACACGAAGCTCGCCCTTTTGGGTTACGAGCTTTCTGCCGTCACACTCACCGTCTATGACGAACTCCGCATTCCCCGCGCATTCCATGACCTCGTCTGGAATCACGGCTTCGTCATTTTCAAGCCATACCTCGACAGCATCAGATCCGTCCGCAGGAAAAAAGGTCACGCGCTTGCGCATCCCATCCCATTCGGGAGAAAAGTCCAGCTTCAATACACAAGAACCCCAGCTTCCGCGCGTCCCCGCAACCGCCCACTGAGGCTCAAGCCAAATGCCGTTCACTTTTATTTTTGTTACTTTCATCAATTCATTCCTTTCGTACTTTTGCCATCCGGAATGATTTTAACACAGAAAAATGTCGTATGACTGACAGAAAGCTGTCGGAAGAATAGTTGTTAGTTATTAGTTGCTAGTTGAATGATAATTTCTTCGCGTTGCTCAGAAATTTTCCTATTATAATAAAAAACTCGGATATTCCAAAAGCGGAATATCCGAGTAAATTATTGAATTGATTTTCGACTTGTCGAAAATCTACCTTCAACTAGCAACTAATAACTAGCAACTAGCAACTGAAAACTTAGTTTTCTCTTCTCTTAGCAACAACTGCAACACCGATAACGGAAACAGCTGCGATAATTGCGAAGACTACGAAGGAGTCACCGGTCTCACCGGATACGGGAGGCTCAGTGGTCTCGGGAGCGGGCTCGGTGGTCTCGGGAGCCGGCTCGGTCTCTACGGGAGGAACGTAGTTAGCAACGTCGGTAAGAGTACCCTTGTAGAGAGCAGCATCCTTGATACCGAGAGTGCACATATCGTGGTAGAGATATACGCCGCATGCAACCTGAGGTGCGCCTGCGAACTCTGCAGCAGTGCCGTTGTAGGTCTCGAAGAGTACCCACTCACCTGCAGCATCCTTGTAGTAGAGGCTCCAGGAGTAACCGTCAACGGTTACAGCCATATCAGCATAACCCTCTGCGTCGAACGCGATGTTCTTATCAAGAGCGGAGAACTTGGTGTAGGAGGTGGTCTTTACGGTCTCGTGACCCTTGATCTTGGTGCCGCTGATGCAAACAACCATATCGGAATCTGCGGAGCCGTTGAGGTTGCCGTAGAAGTTGTAGAGCTGAGCCCAGTTATACTTCATATTGGTCTCATCAAGGTTGAAGAATACGCCGCCGCGGAGCTCGTTGGTCTTTACCTTGTAGGTGAAGGTGTAAACGGTGTCAGCGGTGTACTCAAGAGAACCGATCGCGCCGCCCCACCAGGTAGCACCCTGGCCTGCGTCCTTCATATTAGCATCGGTGGGCTTATCAAAGTCGATCTGCTTGCCATCGTCGGAGATGGTGATGATGGGATCGGTACCGGTAAGATTGAGCATCTGAGGAGCGAAATCAGTGCCGTTCTTGAAGAGAATGTCGGTAAGCTTAGCGCCAAGGCCTGCCTTTTCGTAAGCATCCATAGTAAGAGTCTTTGCGTTGAGCATCATTGCGCCGGACCAGTCAAGCTTCTCTGCGCCTTCGCGGAGTGCGGGATAGGTGAAGCCCTTAGCGGTGTAGATGTTACCCTCGTATACAACAGCATCCTTGAAGGTTACGGAGCCTGCGTTGTAAACGTAGAAAATAAGAGCGAGATCGTCATAGTTGTTTGCAAAGGGAATATAGCCCTCGTCAAAGAACTCACCGTTGATGAATACACGGTAAACAAAACCGTCTACTTCAATGGAAACCTTGCAGAAGCCCTCTGCATCGGGAGTGTAAATGCCGCCAACATAGTTGGTTGCATCACTTACGTAAAGACCGTAGTCCTTGCTGCCCGCGCCGCGGGAAAGAGTGTTCTTGGGTGTGCCGTTCCAGCCCTCGGGGGTTCCGTAGTAGCCGCGGAGAGCGTTCATGGTATCGGTATACTTGCTGTTGTTGGGATTAATTGCAGCCCAATCGCCATCAACTACATCCTTGTTACCGTTGATGTAAACACCAAAGTTCTGCATAGCACTCTTGCCTTCGATGGAGTTGTCAGCAAGAACTTCAACAGTGTACTTCTTGTCTGCGCCAAGCTTGAGACCGTCAATTACGTCACCGTAGAAGTATCTCTTACCCTTGGTGATAACGGTTACGGTTGCTGCATTACCGTCCTCGGAAACTTCCGAGGTAACGCCGTCTGCCTTATCGTTTGTGGCAAACATTTTGAATGTGTACTTGTCGTCGTTCTTAAAGTTGATCTTATGGAGAACGTCGCCTTCCTTAGCGGAGGTCGAGATACCCATAGCAGCAACAAGAGCGAGGATCATAGTGAGTGCGAGAATTGCGCTGAGGATCTTTTTCATAATTTGATTCCTTTCTTAATTTTCGGCTTTGCCGAATTGATACATAATAATGATACCACTTTTGCGCAAATTTGTCAATAGATAATTCACATTTTTTCCAATAACGCACAATATTTTTCTTGAATCCACTTGTTTTTTAAAAACAAATCCGGATGCTCTGAATCACTCCAAAGCATCCGGACTTATTTTATTTATTTAATTTTCGACTTGTCGAAAATTTTCCTTCAACTAGCAGCTAATAACTAGCAACTTAGTTCTCGCGTCTCTTAGCAACAACTGCTACGCCGATAACAGCAACTGCTGCGATAGCTGCGAATACTACGAAGGAGTCACCGGTCTCACCGGATACGGGAGGCTCAGTGGTCTCGGGAGCGGGCTCGGTGATAACGGGATCAAGCTTGCCCTCGGGATCGGTGATAAGGAGGCCCTTGTATACGTTGATGTCCTTGTACTCTGCTACAAGATCCTTGTTATTAAGGGTAAGGCAAACTGCAAGGTCAAAGCCGGTGTCGTGGATGTACTCAGCAGAACCGTCGTTCTTGGTGGTGTGAGTCATATCTACCTTGGTGTAGAGCTCCCAGTTACCCTCGGTGTTGAGGTAGTAAGCGGTGAACTCATAGCCGTGAAGCTCAGCGCGGAGGCTTGCGTAGCCTTCTGCGTCAAGTGCCATGTTGGAAACCGAAGCATAACCGTTGGAAGCGAGCTCTCTTACCTGGTTGAGAACCTTGTTTGCACCGTGCTGGGTAGCGATACCGCCGGTCTTGAAGTTACCGTAGAGTGCAATGGAGTTGCCAAAGGGATAAAGGGTGGGAACTGCAAAGCCGAAACCTGCATTCTGAGCAGAGGTCTTGATCTTCACGTCGTAGGTATATCTGGTCTCGGAGTTTACTTCAAGACCTTCAATGATACCGCCGTAGTAGGTGGTACCTGCCTTGCCGCCGGTGTTCTCGATCTTGATGTAACCGGGGTTAGCGGGATCGATGGTTGCGGTGTAGAGATTGTCGTTGGAAGCTACGAAACGGCCGTAGAAGCCGGTATCTTTTCTGGTGAAGTCAGCGGTGAAGAGGAGGTCGCCGGTTCTTGAGGACTCATAATTGGTAACCTTTGCACCCTCTACGTAGTAGTCGGGGTATGTGGGGTTGGTAACGGTGATACCCTCGTAAACCTTAACGTCCTTGAAGGTAACGGATGCACTCTTGTTGTAGAGGTAGATTACGAAGCCGAGGCTTTCAGCCTTGTCAAGGAGACCCTCGTTGAATGCATCAAACTCATCGAGATATACGTTGTTGATGTAAACCTTAACGTTCTTGCCGTCAACTGCGAATGTGAGGTCAACGAAGCCCTCGGAGTCAACAGTGGAGAGGTACTTAGCATCGGTGATGTAAACGTCTTCGCTGATGAGAGCGCCGACGGACTTACCGCCTGCACCGTAGCTGAGGGTGTGGCGGATGTTGGGACAGCCGTAGTATCCAACAAGGGATTTGTAACCCTGATCAAGGAGATACTTAGCATCGGTAGAAGTAGGCATATTGATGTATACGCCTGCGTTACCGGAAGCGAGCTTACCGTCGGTATCGGTGTAAGCAACAGCCATCTTCATGGTGATGGTGTACTGCTTGCCTTCGCCGTAGGTGAAACCCTTGATAGCTCCACCCCAGAATGCGCGGCCTGCAGCAGCGTCTGCGCTGTAGGTAGCGGTAACGGAGGAACCGTCATCGGAAGGAACTGCGGTGATAACGTCATCACCGTTAAGGCAGGAGAACTTTGCGGGAGCAAACTTGTCGTCGCCCTTGAAGTTAACTGTGTAGAGAAGGTCGCCGTCCTTAGCGGAAGCGGTGATTCCCATAGCAGCAACGAGAGCAAGGATCATTGTGAGTGCGAGAATTGCGCTGAGGATCTTTTTCATGATAGATTTCATTTCATAATTTTCGGTCTTGCCGAATTGATACATTATAATCATACCACTTTTGTAAGCTTTTGTCAAGGGAAATATGTTTTTTCTTGACAAAATCATGTCAATATGATAATATTTATGTGATGCAAGAGCCAAAAATTCCGTTATTATGGGTGAAAGGAGATTGATATTATGGAAGACAAACAGATAATAGAACTTTATTTTGCCCGAAACGAATCCGCGATCGCCGAGACCGACAAAAAATACGGCGCATACTGCCGCGCCGTCGCTTACCGCATTCTCGAAGATCATCTCGATTCCGAAGAGATCGCAAACGACACCTATCTTCGCCTCTGGAACAGCATTCCACCGCAGAAGCCCGACCCGCTCAAGCCCTACGTCGGACGCATCAGCCGCAATCTCGCTCTCGACGTTTACGATGCCAAGCACGCTAAAAAGCGGCGCGGGGTCACGATCGCTCTTGAAGAGCTCGCCGAATGTCTGCCCTGCGAGGACGGACGCGAGATCGGTGAATCCGCCGCGCTCAGCGACCTGCTCTCGCGCTTTATTTCGTCGCTGCCCGAACGTGAAAAAATCATTTTCGTACGCCGTTATTTCCATCTTTACCCGATTACCGAGATCGCGCGCGACCTCGGACTCAATGAAAGCACAACGGCAATGACCCTTTCGCGCATCCGTGCAAAGCTCCGCAAATATCTTGAGAAGGAGGGCATTTCGCTATGACGGAAAAAGACATTCTCCGCGCCATCGGCGGCATCGACTCCGCGCTTATTCTCGCTGCCGAAAAAACTCCAAAGAAAATATCTTGGAAAAAGTGGATCGCGACAGCGGCTTGCTTTATTCTCGTTGCCTTTGTCGCTGTGGGCTATTACAATGTCGTTCTCCGCGGTGCAAATGCAGGAGACCCGGGACCCCAAAATTACAAATTTTCCACTTTAGCCGAAATGAATGATGCCATCGGCAAGGAAACGCTCTACAACGATAACACCGTCATTTGCGACGATGACACCGTAATACGAGTATCCTGCTTTGAGGATGAAAGCGGTATAATTGATCTTCACAAGCCCTCACAGCTGAACGTCATCACACACGACGGAGACATAAGAGTCGAATACTATATCATTTTCGGCAGAGATGACGTAAGCAAAAGCTACATTGGCGGCTACGAGGAGCAAAACCTCCGCCGTGAGATCAACGGCATCACCGTCCATTACTCAAAGATCTTCGACGGCTCATATCACAGTCAGGCAAAGTTCATCTATGACGGCGACCTTTACGTCATCGACGTCACGTCAAAAGAGGATATCCACGATATACAAGACTATATCGACAAGATCCTCGGATAAAGGAGATTTATTATGAAAAAGAAAATCATTCTGCTCTGCATTCTTATTGCCGCGCTCGTATTTGAAGCACTTCCAAACGGAGTCGTGATCTATTATGCAAATCCGGAGGGTGATCCGTTCCGCGAAACCTACTCATATTTCAGTCTGACTCCTTACGGCTACGCAAATTTCGCACCGCTCATCACCGCGATCCTGACCTGCGTACTGCTCCTTGTCGTCATCATTTCTTTCATTAATAAAAAAGATCTCCGAAAGAAGACCTCCATTCTCGCGGGAGTATCGTCTCTCATCTCACTCTGCCCGATGCTGGACGGATTTAATGATTATTCGATAGTCGGCGCGATGATCTCGCTTTGCCTGATCGCAGCGACTGTTATTATCTCTTTTAAAAAAAGTTAAGGTTATACAGAACCGCAAACAAAGAAGTTCGCGCAAACAAGCTTCCCCTCCCTGTTCAAGGGAGGGGAGTGAGGGGTGGGTCCCTTTTTACAAATTCAAAATTATCAGGATATCGGCGAGGACTCTGTGGGCGCGCAAAATTACCTGAACCAATTCCGCAGAAAAACGAAATCTCTATAGAAAACGCGCGCCGGACTGGCGCGCGAGGATAAAGGAGCGAAAATTTCCCGCAAGGGAAATTTTACTCCTTTCAAGCGGTCACCGAGGACGGCGACCGCTTGAAGCACAGGAAAGAGTTTCGCGCTCTGCGGAGCGCGACAAGGGCTTCGCGCCCTTGACTGCGCCACCTTTTGAAAAAGGTGGACGAAAACTTTCCCGCTTTTAACTAAAAATGAAAATTTCCGCCTCGGCGGAAATTAACCTTCATTTTGCCGAAGGCAAATTATCATTCGCCGAAGGCGATTATCATTCTCGCGCAGCGAGATAACCATTCACGCGTAGCGTGACTATCATTCAAAAAAGCAGGACGCCATGCGTCCTGCTTTTTTTGATAGAATTATTTCTCCAGTCCTCTCTTAATACGGCTCTGCGCTTTGAGTCGCGTTTCGGTATTAAGGATTCTCTTACGGATTCTGATAGACTTGGGAGTTGCCTCGATAAGCTCGTCGTCGCCGATGAACTCGATCGCCTCCTCAAGGCTGAAGAGCACGGGAGGAGTCAGAAGAAGCTTCTCGTCCGCGCCCGAAGAACGGATTGCGGTAAGCTGCTTTCTCTTGCAGGGATTGAGCGTGATATCCTCCATCTTGGGACACTCGCCGACAACCATGCCCTCGTAAACGGGCTGGCCGGGCACAACGAACATTCTGCCGCGGTCCTGACAGTTGTAGATACCGTAGGTGGTGGTCTCGTTGGTCTCGCTTGCAACAAGCGAGCCGGTAAATCTCATCGGGATCTCGCCCTTATAGGGTGCGTAGCTGTCAAAAATGGTATTGAGTATACCCTCGCCGTGGGTGTCGGTCATAAACTTGGTTCTGTAACCGAAGAGGCAACGGGTGGGGATAAGGTATTCGAGCCTCATTCTCGAGCCAACCTGATGCATCTCAAGCAGCTCGCCCTTTCTCTGACCGAGCTTTTCGATAACTGCGCCCATATACTGCTCGGGCACGTCAACCGTCAGACGCTCGATAGGCTCGCACTTTTCGCCGTTCTCTTCCTTAAATAATACACGGGGGGTTGAGCAGCAGATCTCATAGCCTTCGCGGCGCATTGTCTCGAGAAGGATCGAAAGATGCATCTCGCCTCTGCCCGCAACAAGGAATTCCTCGGTCGTGTCGCCGTCGTTTACGCGGAGAGAAACGTCCTTGAGAAGCTCGCGGTAGAGTCTGTCGCGGATCTGGCGCGAGGTAACGAACTTACCCTCACGTCCCGCAAAGGGGCTGTCATTGACCGAGAAGGTCATTTCGATGGTCGGCTCGCTAACCTTAACGAACTCGAGAGGCTCGGGGTTGGTGAGCGACGCGACCGTGTCGCCGATATTGATATCGCCTGCGCCCGAGAAGCACACGATGTCACCCATCTTTGCCTCTTCAACGGGTACGCGGCGGAGACCGTCGATCTGGAAGAGCGACGCGATACGTACGCGCTTCGGCTTTTCCTC
>JAGBYM010000026.1 GCA_017628755.1 Clostridia bacterium
AGCCAAAAATGTGGGGTAATAGGGTGAAATGTCGGTGATTTTTATGTGATTTTTCAAGTTAAATACCAAAACCCGCCACGTAATTTTTGAATCTGATTTTCAAACGCTATAGAAAGCTCCGACTATGCTTTATTTCGTTTTTGCCAACCGTATCAATAGAATACCGCAAAATCCTGAATTTTTTCGCAGTTATTTTATAGAGACTGCATTCTTTCGCTCCTTCCGTGAGGCTCTGTCTTCCGTATGAAAACCGCGTTGGTCAGCCTCCGTGACAGAGTCGGCAGTGACGTAGGCAAACATGCTTGCCGGAGGATGATGAGTAGTCGTGGCTATTGACGGCACGTAAAAATTCACCTTTCATATTATAAGCTTTTTGCCGTCATTAATGCGACAAATATTGCTCTCAAAATTTTCGTTTGACTTTTTCTTTAATATATGGTATAATATTATGAATTAATATTTTCACAGGAGTTTTTACGAATGAACGATAAAAAAGTTCGCGTCATACATACCGTGTGCGGTTGCGTCATCTCCGCCGCGCTTGCGGTTGCGGCGATATGTCTGATCTTCTCCGCATTGGCGATATACAAATCGGGTGAATCGCCCTACACCCCCGAGAGCATCGGGGCGGAATATGCAAAGATCGCAGTACCGCTCTGGATAGCGATCGGCGCGGTTTTGGCGGGAATCATCCTAAATATCGCGCTCCCGATGCCCAAATCCAAGGCAAAAGCGCTGAAAGATCCCTTTATCCGCCTCAGAATCATGCAGAAAAAGCTTCCCGCGGATTGCAATCACACCGGAATCAAGCGTCAGCGCGAACTGAGAAAAGTGTATCGTGTAGCCTGTGCCGTACTCTGTGCCATCGCATTCATGCCGGCGGTTGTTGTGCTTTGCAACTACGAGCTCTTTACGGTAGAGAATCTCACCCCCGCGCTTCTGCGCACAGTGTTCGCACTCGTGATCGGTGCCGTTATCTCCGGCGTGCTCATTTTCCTCCTCTCCGTTATCGAAAACAAGAGTGCCGAGCGTGAAATCGAGTGGACAAAAGTTGCTCTTTCGGAAGCTTCGAAATCCGACGAAAAGCCTGTCAAAAACAACAAAAATACAGCAAAGATCGCGCGCTTCGTGCTTCTTGGAGTCGCTTGCGTTCTTATTGTTATCGGCATGACTCAGGACGGATTTTACGACGTTTTGCAGAAAGCCATCAGAATCTGCACCGAGTGCATCGGTCTCGGTTAAGGAGGTAAAATCATGAAATTGAAGAATTGGTTCGCCTCTCATATGCCGACAAAGCGCCGTCTCATCCAGCTTTACGCCGCCCTTCTCTTCAACGCAAATCTCAAGGGCTTCGGCAACGGACGCATCTATCGCGGAAGCCTCAAGGGCATCTGCGCACCCGGTCTCAACTGCTATTCCTGCCCCGCGGCGTCTGCGGCGTGTCCGCTCGGCTCGCTCCAGAACGCGCTGACCGCGGCAAACAAGTCGCTCCCCTATTATATGGTCGGAATCATCCTGCTCTACGCGCTCCTTCTCGGACGCTGGATCTGCGGATTCCTCTGCCCCTTCGGACTCATTCAGGACCTCATTTATAAGATCAAAACTCCCAAAATCAAGAAAAACCGACTGACAAAGATACTTTCGAAGCTGAAATACGTCATCCTCGCCGTTTTCGTCTTCGCGCTTCCGCTGATCTACGCCTTCCGCGAGTTCGTTCTGCCCGCATTCTGCAAGTACATATGCCCCGCGGGAACGCTTGAGGGCGCGGTCGGACTCCTCTCGAACCCCGAAAACGAGAACATGTTCTCGATGCTCGGCCCGCTTTTCACCTGGAAATTCTTCCTTTTGGTCGTATTTATGCTCGGCGCGGTCTTCATTTACCGCTTTTTCTGCCGTTTCTTCTGCCCCCTCGGACTCATCTACGGACTTTTCAACAAGATCTCCTTCGTTGGCGTTTCGGTTGAGAACGACAAATGCACCGAGTGCGGACGCTGTCTTTCTGTCTGCAAAATGGACATTTCAAAGGTCGGCGACACCGAATGTATCCAGTGCGGCGACTGTATTTCCGAGTGTCCGACGAATGCGATCTACCGCCGCGGCCCGCGCTTCCTGATCGATCCGGGTACGCCCGACGGCGCAACCGACGAAAAGACCGCGAAGAAATACAAGCTCGGCAGACGCATCGTTGCGGCTCTGCTCACCGTTATCCTCTGCGGCGCGCTCGTTTACTACAACTTCATCGACAAGGTCCCCGAGGCTGTGACGGGTGCCGAGGTCGGACAGATGTGTCCCTCCGAAGAGATCCCGCTTTACAATTCTGATCAGACATTTGGCTTCAGCGTAACGACCACGAACAGCAAGGTTCGCGTTATCAACTTCTGGGGCACCTGGTGCGGCCCCTGCGTTGCCGAGCTTCCGCATTTCGACGAGCTCGCAAGCGAATTTGCCGACGAGACCGTATTTATCGCGATCCATTCGAGCTACGCCGCCGATACCGCGGAGGCTTACGTGCTTGAAAATTACGCCGACTCGAAGATGCTCTTCGGTCAAGGCGACGAGACCGACTCCTACTTCTACGCCCTCGGCGGCGGTGACACCTGGCCGATGACGGTCGTGCTTGACTCGGAAGGAGTTGTCAGCGCGAGATTTGACGGCTCGGTGGATTACGAGACGCTTAAAAATGCTATTGAAGAAGCGATGAATTGAGTGCAAAGTTCAAAGTGCAAAGTTAAGATTAATTTCCGAGCCGAGAGGCTCGGAAATTTTCGATTTTAAAAATATTATGGAATGAAGTAGGGCAAGGATTTTTTATTCTCTCTACATCCTCATCCACCACTCCCGTGGTCCCCCTTCCCCCACTTGGGGAAGGTTAAAAAGTTATCGAAAGATCCATCGAAAATTCAGCGAACACCGTTTAAGCTAAAATCTAAGAAAGAAAAAAGGAATATTTTATTAAAATCAATTTGCACTCAGTGTAAAAGCTTTGCAAATGTTTTTCAATAAAATATTCCTTTTTGATATGCAAAATCACAAGTCCAAATGAAATTCGTTGCAGGTACGATATTGAAGCACCGCACTCTTTTGCCTTCCCCAAGTGGGGGAAGGGGGACCACGGAAGTGGTGGATGAGGATGTTAAACAATCGAATTACTTTTATCAGTGCCTCAATTGAAATAATTTCCGAGCAACGTGAGAAAATTATCCATCAACCAGAAACTAGCAACTAACAACTAGCAACTTTCATTCCGGCACAACCTCGTTTGCGGGCGCGCTTGTTGTGGCTTCGACAATGCCGTCGGTGACAGTGCTGTCGGGGTTGATAACCGTGACGAGTTCGGTATTGGCCTTAAATATCTCATAAAGCTCGCTCGTTGCCTCGCCGCCGACATTGAAAAAGATGATTCCATCGCAGATCGGACCGCCGATCGCAATATATCCGTTATCGAAAATATAGAGAGAATTCATCATCTTACCTGCGGACGCCATTAAGAAGGTCACGCGGCGAATCTCTCCGCAATTGTTCATTCTGCCGTCAACGGCATCGTAGGGGTGAGCAACCTCCGCCGCTCCGTCGAGGGTAAGCAGGAATTTTACGATATCCGAGCCACCTTCGGTGACGCGGTATTTATCAATTTTCTTGCTGTTAAAGCGCGGATATTCGGTAACGAGCGCGTCCTTTCCGATATCCATATGCACCGCGGCGTTGAAATCCGAGAGAAAATCTGCTAAAGTGGTGAATTCGTATTCGGTGTTCAGCGCGGCGTAGAAATGCTCGGTGGTTTTCTCAGTTCCTTTTTCAAGATATTTGACAGCGACAGCCGCATCGGTAGAAACTCCCTTGATCTCATAGACCTCGGCTTTGACGGTCACAACATCGCGCTCGGTGTCGTTATAATACACATACCAACCCGTTCTGACCTTGATCTCATCAAGCTTTTCCCCAAAAAATTCGTCGTTTTTATCAAGCGGAAAAGCATTTCCGAGATCATACTTCGAATACTTTTTCGTTTCGATCTCGGCGAAAGAAGAGCTTTCAAGAAAAGCCGCTTCTTCGTTCACTCCGCTGCCCGTGTTCGGATTGAAAAGCTCGAAAACGTTGCTCCAGACAATAGCGTCTCCGACTATATTTTCATCGGGCTCGTTTTCATCCTCACGAAACATCGGCAGGATCACGAGCATTCCCGTCACAAGCAGCGCGATTGCCGCCGCGATTGCCGCGATCTTTATAAACGGGCGCGGTTTTACCGCTGTTTTGTCCGCGCGTTCGATCAGATCCGCGTCGATATTTCCCATTGCTTCAAAAAAATCATTTGTCTTCATAGGGTGTAGCCTCCTTTTTTGAGTGCTTCTTTCAGCTTTTTTCTTGTTCTCGAAAGGATGACGAGGACGTTTGCTTCATTCAGGGCGAATCTGCGCGCGATCTTTGCGGTTGAATCGCAGTAAAAATAGCGGCGAACGAAGATGTCGCACTCGCGTTCGAGAAGCGAATGCAGAAATTCATTCAAAAACTTCGCAAACTCGCGTTTTTCATATTCGTCGGCAACGCTTACCGTGTCGGCGAGGAACTCTTCGGCTTCCTCGATGCAAAGCGAGACCTCGCATCCTCCGCGCTTCTCCGCGGTCATTTTTCTGTACCTGTCGAGCGAGAGATTACGTACGAGTGTTCCGAGCCATATTTTCAGCGACTTCGGCTTTTCGGGCGGGATAGAATTCCACGCGCGGAGGAGTGTATCATTGAAAACTTCCTCTGCGTCCTCGTCATTTGCGAGGATATTTTTAGCGATCGCCTCGCAATATCTGCCGTAAATCTCTTCACATTCGCGCAGAGCCAGCTCGTCACGTGCAAAAAAGAGCTCTATGATTTTTTGGTCGTCCATGCTGTTCTCCTTTCTTAGCCGTACGAGAGTCGTACCTAATTGCCTCACGGCGATTACTTTTCGTGTCTTTCGGCGTGATTTTACTCGCAAGGTTAACACCTTGCTTCGCAAAATCCCACCAAAATCCATCAAAAATTGATTCGCCGTGAGGTGCGAAGCAGTTTTGACGGAGCAGATTTTTTTGAGAACAAAGTTCTTGACAATGGTTATATATTAATATTACCAAGGAAAGAACTGCAGTTATCGGAAAAATCTGCCCGACAAAACCAATTTTGTTCGACTCCCGTACGGCTTATGATGGCGCCTCACCCTATAAGACGTAGTTTTGTGTGAATTCTAACATACCTGAGTGTAAATTTTATAAAATATTACCGAAATGCTGTCAAGTTGCTAGTTTTTAGTTGTTAGTGAATAGGTAATTTTCGCTGTCGCGAAAATATTTTTATTGAAAATTTCCGAGCGTAGCGACGGAAATTCACCTTCAACCAGCAACTAGCAACTAGCAAATTAAAAAGACCCATCGTCACCGATGGGTCTTTTTAATTATGCTGCTTTTTCAAGCTCGATGGTAAGCTCCTTAGAACCGTTTGAGAAGTAGTATTCCTCAGCGGTATCAACAACGTAGCCGTCAACAGCTGCGGCGATGAGCACGTGGAAATCGCTGGGATCAAAGGTAAAGGTAACAACGCCGTCAGCGCCTGTCGCCTTGGGCATTCTGCATCCCTTGGAATCGCACATCTGGATCTGTACGCCCTCGATGGGGTTGCCGTCCTTATCGGTTACGGTGACCTTGTAGCCGTCAAATGCGGGAGCCTCGGTACCCTCTTCGGTAGCCTCTGCGGTGGGCTCGTCGGATACTGCGGGAGCCTCTGTGGTGTTGTTCTCGCCTGCGGTGGTCTCTGCGGGTTCCTCGTTGCATGCAACAAAAGAGAGGCAGAGAATGAGCGCGAGAGCGATCATTATAATTCTTTTCATGGGTTTTCTCCTTGATTCAGAAAATTTATCGTCCTATTATATCATGAGCACGCGCCAATATCAATGAATTTTTTGTAAAATTACATTCTTTATTTTTTGCCTGAAATCGCATTTTATGAATGACTTTCCGCCATTACGGAAACAAATTGTTATATATTATATGTAGGTATTGATATTTTTCATCAGTTGTGGTATAATTGTGCGATCGCGCTAAATTTATATTATATATCTTTCTAATAAAAAACTATTTAATTTATTATATATTATATATTTATCGTCAAACATTCCCCGAAAGGCAAAGGAAAAAATGAAGAAACAGAAAAGAATCAAGTTTCTGTCAGGGTTGCTCTCGATACTTCTCCTGACAACAATGATCATCGGCATCTGCGTGGATGCCGCAGGCGATGCCGCCGCTGAAGCCTACATAGGCATCTTTGACGGCAAGCTCAATAATGACATTTCGAAATACTTCTCGAATGCCATAGTTGCGCTTCCCGAAACCGTCAAGGACGACCAGCAGATCTCCCTCATCATTGAGGTTGATGCGGACAGCCTCCTTGACGCTTATGAAAACTCGGACAAGACCATGAGCATTTCCGAGTTTGCACAGTCGGATGACGCCGCTGCGCTCCGCGAGAATATCTCGAAGGAGAACGCAAAGCTTATCGAAAAGCTCGATAAGTCAGGCATCTCTTATGAGCTCGGCGTAAATTACGACACCGTTATCGCGGGCTTTGAGCTCCTTATCACCGCGCGCGATTTCGAGGACGTCTGCCGCACTCTCGGCAGAAAGACCAACGTGATCGTCGGTGACGTTTACGCTTCGGCTGAAACCCAGCTCGTTGAGAACACCGTCAACGTTCAGGACACGGGTATCTTCAACAGCATCGGCTGCGGTTACGACGGCTCGGGCACTGTAGTTGCAGTCCTCGACACGGGTCTTGACTACTACCACACAGCATTCTCGACCGAGAATTTCAAGTCCGACACTCTCGGAATGACCTTCTCCGACGTTGAAGGCTTCATTGGTGACACCACAGCCTCCGACACCCAGGCAGGTCTCACCGCTTCCGATGTTTACATCAGCACCAAAGTCCCCTACGGCTTTGACTACGCCGACGGCGACGCAGACGTTTTCCCGATCCAGAGCGACCACGGAACACACGTTGCCGGCGTTATCGCAGGTAAGGACGACGTTATCACGGGTGTTGCACCTAATGCACAGCTCGCTATCATGAAGATCTTCTCTGATACCGTTGACACCGCGCGTACCTCCTGGATCCTTGCGGCTCTCGAGGACTGCGTAGTGCTCGAGGTTGACGTTATCAACATGTCGATCGGTACTTCCGCGGGCTTCTCCCGCGAGGGCGACCGCGAGAAGGTAACGGGCGTTTACGACCGCATTCGTGAGCTCGGAATCAGCATGGTAGTTGCGGCTTCCAACAGCTTCACCTCCACATACGGCTCGGAGAAGAACGGTAACCTCGGTCTTACCTCGAACCCCGACAACGGTACCGTAGGTTCTCCCTCCACCTATAAGGGCGCGCTCTCTGTTGCATCCATCAACGGCGCGAAGACCCCCTACATGCTCTACGGCGACACCATCATCTATTATATTGAATCGACCGACCGCGTTTCCGAGGAAAAGGAATTCGTGGCTGATCTTCTGCCCGAGGGCGTGGACGAGAAGGAATACGAATTCGTAACCATTCCCGGCGCGGGACGCTCCGCAGACTACACGGGCATCGAGGTCAATGGCAAGATCGTTCTTGTCAGCCGCGGCTCTACCACCTTTGAGGAAAAGGCTCAGGTAGCCGAGCAGAAGGGCGCCGCAGGTATCATCATCTACAACAACGTAGCGGGTGATATCAAGATGACGGTCGGCGACGCGAAGCTCGCTGTTTGCTCGATCAGCCAGGACGAGGGCGAAATGCTCGCAGCTGCAGGCACGGGTACTATCAAGATCTCCCGCAGCCAGGCTTCGGGTCCCTTCATGTCCGACTTCTCCTCTTGGGGTCCCTCTCCCGACCTTGAGATCAAGCCCGAGATCACCGCGCACGGCGGTATGATCCTCTCCTCCGTACCCGGTCAGGACTATGACAGAATTTCGGGTACCTCGATGGCATGCCCCAACGTTTCGGGTCTCGTTGCCATCCTCCGTCAGTACGTTCGCGAGAACTTCACCGCAATTTCCGATAACAACGTTGAGATCGCGGCTGTAGTCAACCGCCTTCTCATGTCCACCGGTGACATCGTAAAGAACAAAAACGGTCTGCCCTACGCTGTCAGAAAGCAGGGCGCGGGTCTTGCTAACCTTACATCGGCAATCGCAACCGATGCTTACATTCTTACATACGACCGCCGCGACGGCAGCATTATGGATAAATCCAAGATCGAGCTTGGAGACGATCCCGCAAAGAACGGCGTATATACTCTCAAATTCTCTGTTTACAACTTCGGTTCTTCTTCTCTTTCCTATGATATATCAGCATGCGTTATGACCGAGGGTATCAGCGATACCAAAACAAACGACGGTAAATACACCGTAAACGAGATGGGTTACCTCCTCGAAAACGGTACGACAGTCGAGATCACAAACGTATCTAACGGTACGCTGAACGGACAGAACCTCACTGTTGCCGCAGGCGCAACCGCAGACGTGACCGTAACCGTTACTATCTCGGACGCCGACAAGGAATACCTCAACAAGTTTGAAAACGGCATGTACGTTGAGGGCTACGTGATCCTCACCGCTACCGCGGGCACCGAGATCAGCCTTTCCGCTCCCTTCCTCGCTTTCTACGGCGACTGGACAGTAGCTCCCCTCTTCGACATTGATTACTTTGAGACCAACGCCGACGAGCTCGACGATTCCATCGACCTCGCCGACAAGACTCTTCCCGATGCATACGCGACCCGCCCCGTCGGCTCGCTCTATCAGGACTACGTTTCCTTCCTCGGCTCATACTACTTCGAGCAGGATCCTTCCTCCAAGCTCATCGCGGCTGACCGCAAGTACATCTCGATCTCGAACGTAGAAGGCACTGTTCACTCGCTTGAATACGTCTGGGGCGGACTTCTCAGAAGCGCGGCTCGCATCGAGATCACCATCACCAACGATGCAACAGGCGAGGTAGTCTTCTCAAAGACCGAGACCGACGTCCGCAAATCATACGGCGACGGCGGATCTATCTACCCCGCTAACATTGAGGTCGGCTTTGACGCCATCGACGAGGAGCTTGAAAACAACTCCAAATTCACCTGCCTCATCAAGGGTTATCTTGACTACGGAGACGGCGGCGAGAACACCAACCTCAACAACACCTTCGAATTCCCGATCTACGTTGACTTCCAGGCTCCCGCAGTCACCGACGTTGAATATTACACCGAATACGACCGCTCGGCTGAAAAGACCCGTCTTTTCGCAAAGGTTTCTATCTACGATAACCACTATTCGATGGGCGCGCAGTTCGGTTACGTTGCGGCAGACGCGAACGGCGAATTCATCTTCAATGCTTTTGATAAGTACATCACCTCGATCTACTCGGATTACAATTCCACCGCATACGTCGTATACGAGCTGACCGATTACGTTGCGCGCATCAAGGAAAATGCCGCAAACGCAAACACCTTCTCCATCGTAACCTACGACTACGCGCTCAACACCGCAACCTATGAGATCTCGCTTCCCGACGAGTACATTGACATGTACTTTGAGGAAGAGAACCTCACCCTCAGCCCCAACGAGACCTACGAGCTCAAGCCCATCCTCTACCCCGGCAGCGAATGGAGCGAGCTTCTCGAATATCACTCCACCAACATGGAAGTTGCCCGCGTTGTCGGCAACAAGGTCGTTGCAATCAAGCCCGGCGCAACAAGAATCGTTGCCCGCGACCCCGTAACCAAGAAGACGGCGCACCTCTCTCTTACCGTCCTTGCGGAGGGTGATGAGGGATATCAGAAATTCGATAAGCCGATCACGGATAACTTCGTCCTCACCGGCTTCTATACCAACAAGGCTTACTATCAGCTCAACTCCACAGACCGCGATATCGGTCAGACCGGCGACGAGCAGAAGTTTGTCGGCGAAAATTACTTCCTCTCGCTCTTCCCCTCAGAGGCTGTAACTCTGCGATACATCTTCGACGCTTACTTCCCCGACGAATACACCGTTCGCTTTGAGTCGAGCAACGATAATATCGTAACGGTTGACGAGCACGGTAAGATCACCGCTATGCGCGAGGGCTTCGCATCTATCTCGGCAAACGTAATGAGGATCGAAAAGATCACGAACGCCGATGGCAAGCAGGAGACCGTTTACCATTCGACCTACTACTCCAAGTCGATCTCGGTTGAGGTCAAGGAGCCCTGGATCACATCGGGTCCCTCGCTCGCGCACTACTTCGGACTCGGCGGCGAGGTAACCTTCCCCGAGACTCTCGCAATCACCGAGATCGGTCAGTTCGCGTTCTCGAACTACGATTACATCCCCAAGGAAGAGGGCGACGAGATCTCCGATGAAGCTCCCGAGACCACAAAGATGTGGTACCTCGGCGACGACACGATCACCAAGGTCGTCATCCCCGAGGGTGTTGAGAAGATCGGACGCTTCGCGTTCGCTAACCTCACCGCACTCCGCGAGGTAGTTCTCCCCTCCACTCTCACCACCATCGACTACGGCGCATTCTACGGCTGTTCCTCGCTCATCACAATAAGCGGAATCCAGAACGTCAAGTTCATCAACGAGGCAGCGTTCTTCGGATGCAGTCTTTCGGGCGCACTTGAGCTCGGCGAGACCGTGGCTATCGGCGAATACGCCTTTGCAAACAACAAGAACCTCAAGAACCTCACCCTTTCCGAGAAGACCAAGTCGGTTGCGTCCTACGCATTCTACGGCTGTGACGCTCTCAAGAAGGTAGATATTCTTGCAGACAAGATCAAGCTCGGTCTCTCCGTCTTTGAAAACTGCAGAGAGCTCCGCGAGATCGAAATCAACTCCGCCGTTATCCCCTCGGGAAGCTTTGCGGGCTGCCACAAGCTCGAAAAAATCACGATAGGCAAGGACGTTGCCGTTATCGGCGAGCACGCATTCAAGAACACGGCTATCAAGTCCTTCACGGTTGCTGAGGGCAACGCGACCTTCAAGGCGCAGGACGGCAAGCCCTACCTCCTTTCCGAGGACGGCAAGACCCTTCTCCTCTGCGCTCCCACAGCTGAGACCGTAGAGGCTCCCGCGTCCGTCACCACTGTCGGCGACGGCGCATTCTCGGGCAACCCGAACCTTACCTCGGTCAAGCTCCCCGGAGTTACCAAGCTCGGCAATTATGCCTTTACCGATTGCGAGGACCTCGCAAAGGTTGAATTCGGTAAGCTGACTTATATCGGCAATTACGCATTCTCGAACACCGCGCTGACAGAGACCCCCGACCTCTCTAAGGTCACCTACATCGGCGACGGCGCATTCAGAAACACCAACGTAACAAGTGTTACCGTTGCAAACGGCACCGAGATCGGAAGAAACGCATTCCGCGGTTGCAAGGTTCTCGAGACCGTCAAGCTCGGCTCGAACGTAACCGTCGGCGACTACGCATTCGCGCTCGATCTGACCGACAACTGGACATTCGATTACTACAGACTCGCGGACAACTCGCGCGTTTACTTCTACGTTTACACCTCGCCCCTCCACTCGCTGACCATTGGCGATGACGCAAAGCTCGGCGCGGGCGCATTCTTCGGCGCGGCAGAGCTCACCACCGTCAGCCTCGGCAAGAATGCCGAGATCGGCGACTACGCATTCTACAATGCATCGAAGCTTGCAAATATCGACCTCTCGAAGGTAATCTCGATCGGCGAGCTCGCATTCTCGGGCGACCAGACCTACGAGTACCTCGACAGCGGCTTTACCGCTATCGCAACCGATGAGGACGGTCTCTACCGCTATCATTACCACACTCCGATCTTCAAGCAGATCGACCTCACAAACGCAGAGAAGGTCGGCAAGGGCGCGTTCTCCTATATCGCAACCCTTGAATCCGTCAAGCTCGGCACAAAACTCACCGAGATCGCGGACGCCCTCTTCTACATGTCCACATCCCTCTCGGATATCAGCTTCGCTAAGATCGAAAAGATCGGCGAGAGCGCATTCGGCGAGACCGCGCTTGTAAACATCGACCTTTCCTCCGTGGCTGAGATCGGCGAGAGCGCATTCGCATTCATCCCCACTCTTAAGTCTGTTAAGTTCGCAGACGGCGTCAAGATCGGCAAGGGTGCATTCGGTTACACCACCTCCCTTACCAAGATCGAAAACGACGCGAACATCGCGATCGTTGACGATTACGCCTTTGCGTACTCCGCAATCTACTCGATCGACCTTACAAACGCCGAATACATCGGTGAGCACGCCTTCATCAAGGAAGAGCGCACTCCCTTCACTGTCAAGCTCGGTGAAAAGCTCACAGACATCGGTGACAACCCCTTCGCAATGTGCGATATCGCTCCCTTCTCGATCGTAAACATCACCGAGTTCAACGGCAAGAATTACGAGGAGACCGTTTATGACTTCGATCTTTCCGAGAACGTAACCGTCATCGCGGGCTCGCTCTACCGCCGCG
The DNA here is from genome assembly GCA_017628755.1 of Clostridia bacterium. Taxonomy (GTDB): domain Bacteria; phylum Bacillota; class Clostridia; order Oscillospirales; family CAG-272; genus CAG-390. The sequence goes on from JAGBYM010000026.1 coordinate 12,463, forward strand.
TACCGAACGGTCTTGAGCTCATCACCTATGCGGGCGAGGGCAAGAACGCGGAGATCGCGGACGGCACAGTAAGACTTTCGGCTATGTCCTTCGCGGGCAGCGACGTCAAGAGCGTTTCTCTCCCCAAGGAGCTTAACGCAATTGGTCACAAGGCATTCTACGCCTGCGAAAATCTCACTCTTGTAACCTTCCAGAGCTACAATGCTCCCATCCTTGAGGAAGAATTTGATTATAACTACTATTCTTCCTTCGAAAACATTCCCGCAACCGGCGACTATAACTTTATCGATCAGTACGGCAAGGAATTCATCATCAAGGGTCTCGGAATCGTTGACCACTTCATGTGGAACGCCGCTGATGCTCCCTACGTTATCTACTACGGCGCAAACTTCATTGACTACATCGGTCATATCGAAAACCCGATCACTATGGTTTACCCCGCAAACGGTAAGAATTACGATTCCTTCATTCTCGGTCAGTACTTCGACACCGTAGTGCTCGGCGCCGCTGCCGCAGACGATATCACTCTCGCGGCTATCGCCCTGATCGACAGCCTCCCCGAGACCGTATCCCTCGACGACCGCGCACTTGTTGAACAGGCTCGCGCCGCTTACGACGCGATCTCGACCATCGAACAGCGCGCTCTCGTAACCAATTACTCGAAGCTCACCGAGGCTGAGGACCGAATCGAAAAGCTTCTCACTCTCGAGAATCCCGAGGATACCACTCCTCCCGATGACGGCGGAGAAGAAGCAGGTCTCGACCTCACAACCATCATCCTGATCGTACTCACCTCTGTCCTTGCGGTTGTCGTTGTAACTATTATCATCATCGACAGCGTCCACGCAAAAAAAGACAAGGCTGAGCAGAAGAAGAACTCTGCAGAGGAAGGAGAAGAAAAAGACAACAATGACAAAAATGACTAAATTCAAGCTTATTGCGCTTCTCGCGGCGGCTATCGCAGTCCTCTGCATCCTTACGGGCTGTTCCCAATGGGAACTGCCCTATGAGGATCTTGACCGCGAGGGCTACAACGTAAGCGTGCGCTTTGATCCCTGCGGCGGTGCCTTTGCTAACACCGAAAACGTGCAGGTCATCGACGTTTTCAGCCTTGCCGACGCAAAGACTGACAGCGCGGGCAACAAGCTTATCAAGCTCATCACCCCCGATGACAGCCGCCGCGGCGACCGCGCCTTCAGCGTCTCCAAAAACGGATGCTTCTTTGCGGGATGGTACCGCGAATGCGCTCCCCGCGTTGACGAATCGGGCAATCCCCTTGACTGCTACGGCGTACCCACCTCGGTCTCGGGACTCGAGCAAGGCTACACCTACTCGGGACTCTGGAATTTCGAGAGCGATAGAATGGCAGTTCCCGAGGGAACCCACACCTCCGAGGATCCCTTCATGACCCTTTATGCGGCATGGATCCCCTACTTCAACTTTGAATTCTACGTAAAGAACGCCGAAGGCGCATACGAGCTCTACGAATCCGAGCAGCTCATCTCGCTCACTCTTCCCGAATGGAACACCGAGACCGGAAAGATCGACATGAAGGACTTCCCCGCCATCGACGGCAAGACCTTTGTTGGCGCATACCTTGACGAGGCACAGACCAAGCCCGTCACAGGCACTCTCACGGGCGAGATCGACTATGAGCACGGTATAAGCGCAACCGAGAAGATCGCTCTCTACACCGAATTTGCAGACGGCGAATGGTACCGTATCACAAACGCAAAGCAATTTGCGGCAACCAAGCTTTCGGGTTGCTACTACATTGAAGCCGACCTTGATTTCACGGGTGTAAACTGGTCCGCGGCTCTCGCGGGCGGCGCTTTCACCGGTAAGATCTACGGAAACGGCCACAAATTCTCGAACATCAGCTTCATTCAGGCGGATAACTCCAAGACAAACGGCGGTCTCTTCGGCTCGATCGCTTCGGGCGCCATTGTCAAGGATATCGTCTTTGAAAATATCAGCTACACTCTCGGCGCGGGATCGCGTATGCAGTCCCCCGTCTTCGGACTCCTCTGCGGTACTCTCTCGGATGACGCCCTGCTCGAAAACGTAACAGTTTCGAACGCAAGCTTCGTCATCTCGGGCGATATCTACCCGCAGGAATACACCATCGGAACGCTCGTCGGAAACGGCGGCAACCGCGGCATTGATATTTCGGGCATCGCAGTCTCCCTTGCGGAAGGTGCGGAAACCAAGATATCCATCGCCAAGGACAACTCAACCGGCGAGATCACTCTCACCTTCATCAACTGATAAAATTTTTTGAAATATATTTTGGAGGAAAACAAAATGTCAAAGAGAATCATTTCTCTGATGCTTGCCGCCGTAATGCTCTTCGGCGTGCTTGCTTCAACTACCGCATGCGGCACCAAGACCGAGACTCCCGACGCCCTCGTTATCATGACCGAGGACCTCGACGGTCTCTTCAACCCCTTCTTCTCGACCACCGGTGCTGACGCCAACATCGTCGGCATGACCCAGATCGGTATGCTCGGCTCGAACTACGAGAACGGCGACGTTAAGGTCGCGTTCGGTAAGGACCACGCAGTTGCAGTCCTTGACTACGTTCAGACCTACGACGCAGCTACCGACAAGACCACCTACACCTTCGTCCTCAAGAACGACGTCGTTTACTCCGACGGTCATCCCATGACCATGGAAGACGTTCTCTTCAACCTCTACGTTTACCTCGATCCCGTTTACACCGGTTCTTCCACCATGTACTCGACCGATATCGTAGGTCTTCAGGACTACCGCACCCAGACCATCGGCTCGGATTCCACCAACGTTGACGATACCATCACCTCTGCCGCTAACGACCGCGCGCAGAACCGTATCAACGAGCTTATCAACCTCTTCCGCTCTGTCGGCAAGACCCAGACCGCGGGCAGCTACAGCGCAGACTACGATAAGATGGTTGCCGCTATCAACAGCCACTCCCTCTCCTCGGGTTACGTAAACGCAGTTTCCAACAACCCCGCAGAGGTTACCAACGCAAACCTCCTCGCTGACTACGAGGAGACCCTCCGCCTCTTCAAGGAAGAGCTCGGCACCGACTACGTTTCGGCTAAGGAAGCTTACCTCGAGGAGCCCTACAAGTCCACAGGCGAATTCGACGAGGTTACCTCCTTCATGTACGCAGAAGGCTACGTAAGCGTTGAATACGCAAAGGATCCCGCAACCAACAAGGATATCAAGTCCCAGATCGAAAAGGTCACCCGCCTTTACAACCCCGACGTTGTTAAGGATATGAACAGTGCTATCGAGTACGTTTACAACTCCAAGATCGAGCAGGAGCTCGACATTATCCTCTCCTACTGGGCAACCGCAAATGAGCTCCGCACCAACTACGCCGCAAAGGCAAAGGAAGTAATTCTCCGCTCCAACATGAAGGACGGTGAGCTCACCGTTCCCAATATCGCGGGTATCGTTTCCCTCGGTCACACCACAGATGTCACCACCGTTACCGCACAGAACGGCACCTACACCGTTGCTCACGAGCACGACGCTGACGGCAAGCCCGTAAACGCTGAGGAATATGACGTGCTTCAGATCACCATCAACGGCACCGACCCCAAGGCTATCTGGAACTTCGCATTCTCCGTAGCTCCCCAGCACTACTACGCAGAGGGCTACACCGTTGACATCGCAAACAACAATTTCGGCGTTGATTACGCTTCCTTCAGTTACATGACCGACGTTATCCAGTCCACCAGAAACATCAAGCTCCCCATGGGCGCAGGCGCATACAAGGTTACCGACAGCCAGAACAGCGACACCCCCGCAGAGAGCGACTTCTTCCTCAACAACGTTGTTTACTTCAAGGCTAACAACTCCTTCCTCATGGGCGCGCCCAAGATCGAGAAGGTTCGTTACCAGGTAGTTTCCGCTTCGAACGCGATTTCCGCACTCGAGGCAGGCACCGTTCACTTCGTAACTCCTCAGTTCACTCAGGCTAACATTGACCTCATCAACGGCATGTCCTCTAAGGGCATCGAGAAGACCTACACCGATCAGCTCGGTTACGGTTATATCGGTATCAACGCAGGCAAGGTTCCGAACATCTACGTTCGTAAGGCTATCATGTCGGCAATGAACACCGCTCTCGCACTCTCCTACTACTCCACCGGTATGGCAGAGACCATCTACTGGCCTATGTCCACCGTTTCCTGGGCATACCCCAAGGATGCAAGCGGCAATAACAGCCGTGATAACCTCCACGACTACCCCGCAATCTCCTTCGACCGCGAGAAGGCAAAAGAGTCCGTTCTCGAATACATGGAGCTCGCAGGCGTTTCCGCAGGCGATTCCTCGCTCTCGATCAAGTTCACCATCGCAGGCTCGAACCTCACCGATCACCCCACCTACCAGACCTTCCAGTCCGCCGCTGACCTTCTCAACGAGTGCGGATGGAATATCGAGGTAGTTCCGGATACTCAGGCTCTCACCAAGCTCTCCACCGGCTCGCTCGCAGTATGGGCAGCAGCATGGGGAACCACCGTTGACCCCGATATGTATCAGGTTTACCACAAGAACTCGACCGCAACCAGCACACTTGCTTGGGGTTACCGCGAGATCCTCGCTTCTCCCGCATCCTATCCCGAGGAGACTCAGATCCTTACTAAGCTCAGCGACATCATCGACGACGCACGCGAGATCGACGACCGCGCCGAGCGTTCCGCTCTCTACAAGACCGCTATGGGTTACGTTCTCGACCTTGCAATCGAACTTCCCGTATATCAGCGTAAGGTTCTCTACGCTTACAACGCAAACGTAATCAGCAAGGATTCTCTCCCCGCAGAGATCAACCCCTACACCTCTCCCCTTGACAAGATCTGGGAAATCGACTTTGCTAAATAATAAGGCAGAAAAATGTTTAAGTATATTGTAAAAAGACTCGCGCTTGCCATCCTGATCCTGCTTGGCGTTTCGCTGATCATCTACGTTTTGATCCGCTGCATGCCCGTCAGCTTCATTGAAGGCAAGATCGCGGAAATGAACCAGGGCGGTGCCACCATCCCCGAGGAGACTGTCGAGAATATGAAAAAGCTCTACGGTCTTGAGGATGACAGCTTCATGGGTATTCTCAAGGGATACTTTAACTGGCTAGGCAAGCTCGTCAAGTTCGATTTCGGCACAAGCTTCAAGTACGGCGCGCCCGTCATCGACGTCATCGTCGATCATATGGGCGTATCCTTCGCCGTTGCCCTGATAGCGACAGTCTTTGAGTTCATGATCGCCATCCCGCTCGGTATCACGGCGGCAACGCATCAGTATTCTGTGCGCGACTATATCGTTACCGTTGCGGTAATGATAGGCATCTCGCTTCCCTCCTTCTTCTTCGGACAGGTGCTCAAGGACTTCCTCGCCAACAAGCTCGCCCTCTTCCCGCCCTCGGGACTCGTTGACGCAACCGCGTCAAACACGGGACTTGCCCTCCTCGGCGACTACTTCATGCATATGTTCATCCCGATCCTCACCGTCGTTATCCTTTCGATCGGCGGACGAATGAGAATGACCAGAACAAATATGCTTGAGGTTCTCAACTCCGACTACATCCGCACAGCGCGCGCAAAGGGACTTAAGGAAAGCGTTGTTATCAACAAGCACGCATTCCGCAATACTCTGATTCCCCTTGTAACCTCGCTTGCGGGACTTCTCCCCTCGCTCTTTTCGGGAGCTATCATAACCGAGCAGGTCTTTGACCTGCCCGGTATCGGTAACGTAGCATTCAAGGCAATGATGCAGGCGGACATCCCCTTCATCATGGGATACAATATGTTCCTCGCGCTTCTTTCGGTAATGGGCGTTCTCCTTGCCGACCTCATGTACGTTATCGTTGACCCGCGCGTCAAGCTCACAAAGTAAAAGGAGGTAGTTATTATGTCGAACGAAAACGAAAAAGTAATTACCCCCGCAGAGCAGAACGAGCCGCTTGATAAAAATATCAAGCTGATGTCGCCCGGAATGATGGTGGCTCGCCGCTTCTTCCGCTCGAAGCTTTCGATGGTCGGACTCCTTATGATCGTCGGACTCTTCCTCTTCTGCTGGCTCGGACCCGTCATCTATCCCGTATGGGGAGAGACACAGCAGGATTTCTCGGGCAAGACCGAGTACACCTACACCCTTGTTACATACGAAGAAAACGGCGAGACTCACTCCTTCTATCAGATCGTTGAGACCGGCAAGGAGATCAATGCCCTCGCCGCTCCCTCAAAGGATCACATCCTCGGCACAGATAAGGACGGCCGCGACGTCTTCACCCGTCTTATGTACGGCGGACGAATCTCGCTTGCCGTATCCTTCATCGCGGTATTCGCGATCAACGTCCTCGGCGTCATTCTCGGCGGTGTCGCGGGTTACTTCGGCGGAGTTATCGACGACGTCATCATGCGTATCTGCGATATTCTGATGTGCCTGCCCGGCTTCCCGATCCTTCTTATCATCTCGACGCTTCTCGACTCGGCAAACGTCGCCGCAAACCACCGTATCTACTTCCTTATGGCGTTCCTCACGCTCTTCTCGTGGCCCGGAACCGCCCGCCTCGTCCGCGGACAGATCCTCTCTCTGCGCGAGCAGGAATACATGGTCGCGGCGGAAGCTATGGGTTATTCGACCTCGCGTAA